>CAZAQY010000222.1:0-2843 GCA_964486845.1 uncultured Pirellulaceae bacterium | reverse complement strand
ACTTGTTGGCCGTGCCGTTGCAGCTGCGCCGGCTGAGCCATCGTTGCGAGGTGAACCGTGAAAACTCATCAACTCTCTGTGTTTGTCGAGAATCGGCCGGGGCATTTGATCGTCCCTTGCCGCCTGTTGGCCGAGGCGGGCATCAACATCGTCACGCTGGCGATGGCCGAGACGCAGCAGTATGGCATCCTGCGGCTGATCGTACGCGACTGGCAGCAGGCGAAACAGGTGCTGGAGGCCGGCGGCTTGCGGGTCACTGTGACCGAGGTTTTGGCGGTTCAGGTTGAGGACCGCCCCGGTGGACTGCTCGAGGTGCTCACGCCCATCTCGGCCGCGGGCCTGAACGTCGAGTACATGTATGCCTTTTCCACCAAGGCGGGCGATCAGGCCGTGCTCGTATTCCGCTTCGAAGATCCGGATTTGGCCCTAACGGCGCTGCGGGGCTCGGCGGTCAGCTTTATCGACACCGTGGAGCTGTTCAGCCGCCTGGACCGCGTCTGAGCGCTCGATATTCTGTCCGACCTTTCGATCTACGCTGGGTGCCACGTCCGGAATGGGGTCCCTGCAAAGACCTCGAAAGTCGCATGCGCACCGCGAGATCTACCAGGCCCTCACTCCCGGAAAAAAACTCAATTCTGCGTCCGCTACCGGCTGTGCCGAGAGATTTCGAAATCCGCAAGACAATCGTGCATTTGTGAACTAGGTTTTATATGGCCAAATCGCTGTGAAAGGTCGTTGGCGAATCCCTGGCACAAGACCCACAACTATTTTCGACCCAGATGTGTATGAGCGGGACGAGCGAGGTACAACGCATTCCACCTCAACCGCTTCACGGTTCGTCGGGCCAACTCTTTCGATTGCCCCAGAACCCCCTTGCAGTCGCTCGACTTCGGAACAAAGTCAAGCGTTTACGCCGACAAGTGGCCGAGCTAAGGAAACGCGTGTACCTGGATAGCCTTACCAACGTTTATTCGCGGGCCTATCTTGAACGCGCGGTCAGAACAATTCGACAATGGCCCTGGCACGGATCCGAGTCCCTCGCCTGCTTTGTCGTGGACATCGACGACTTCAAACAAGTGAATGATTCGCACGGTCACCTCTTGGGTGATCAGGTCCTGGCATTCGTCGGTCGCACGGTGAAAAATTGCATGGGCAGAAACGCGATAGTGATTCGTTTCGGCGGTGACGAGTTCTTGATCTTTCTTAAGGAATTCGAGGTGGGAACCGCTGAAGCGATCGCGTCGGAAATCAGCGACTTAGTCGCGCTACGACGGTGGAGCGGAAGACAAGGCAGCGTTGAGGTGTCTGTGTCGATCGGCGGTGCCGTCATCGAGCCCAACCGCATGGCGGTCAGTGGGAGCGTCATCAGCGCGTTGATTTGCTCCGCCGACGAGGCCATGTATGAAGCTAAACAATATCGTGGTGTGCATATCCGAATTATGCGCCGCATTTCCTGCCGCGAGTCAAGTCGGGTGTGACAAGAGATGACTGACCACCGGCTGGCCGATTCCAACCCCCATCGCGTTCGTGCCGCCCCTCTTTTTGAGCGGCATGAAGTGACTCGCTGGCTCGGAAGCCCAAGACATGACGGACGGATGATTTGATTCTGCGATCGGCCTTTCATGCTCTCCGGTCACATTGCCCCTTCTGGTTACCTTGACTCCTTAAATACAGCACCTCTTGATGCCTCGTCTTCCTCTCTTGTCGAGTTAATGCAGTTCATTTGACGTTCCCAGCTTGACAAACGCTAGCATTGTGGTATTTTGTTGGGGTTTGGCCATCTGGGTGGTGGCGCTTTGTAACCGCGAGTAGCATTCGGTGTCATTATCGAATTTTCCGGCCTTCTCACCTTTTGATCTCAAAACACTCAGACACCGTGTTAGTTTTCTTTGGGAGAGATTGGCCTCCCATCGGGAAAAGACAGAGGCATTGGCATTGTAGGCGGGTTGGAGTTTTTGAGACGCGTCTGAGGTCACAACGGCAGAGTGGCCGGCGGCCCGGCCGTTGTGTACCGCCAGACGCTTGCTTGGCAGGCCAGCCAAGGGGGTGTTCTGTCGGGAGTCCCAGAAAGTGAGTTTTGGACTTCATTGGTTTCTGGCACAAGAGGATCGGCATGCAACCGCAAGTCTCCTCGAGTTGTGCATTCACGGCGCACGGGATGGTCGCGTTCGTGGTGGCCGTAGCCGACGGCATCAGCGTGTGCAACGTGGGCTTTTGGGGGCGTGGTACGCCAATTATTCTGAGGAAAGTCCTCTTTGCGCAAGTGATAGCTTTGCTTGGGCTTATAGCACAAAATATCGAAGTCCAAACGCCTCGCATTTGCGTTTTGAGAGAATAGATCAAAATAAAAATGCTACCGAAAACACGTTGTTTGTATAAAATGGCGGATGTTGTGTATTGGCTGAGTGAACCGCGCAGTTTCTGGGCGTTTTGGCATCGCAATCCAACGCCCGATGATTAGGAGTTACGCTTTGACCAAACAGACCCTCCCGAAGAAAGGCCATTCGTCCTCGTTTTCGAGAAAACCTGGGCGGATTGCAAAGAGAAATCGCCGCCAGCTCCTGCTCGAGTTGCTCGAGGATCGGCGGCTGCTGGCTTTCACGGACCTGGCGGTGATCGACGGTCACCTGTTCTACGACCTGCAGCCCAGCAACACGCAAAAGCCGATCGTGGGCGAGACCGTCAAGTTGTATGTAGATTCGAACAACAACGGCGTCTACGACGCCGGCACTGATCAATTGACGGCGAGCAAGACGACGGACGCGAACGGGTACTACCGTTTCGATCATCTAGTGCCGGAAATCACAATTGACGGTACATGAAAGAAGTATTTTGCCCAGATT
>CAZAQY010000221.1:0-14381 GCA_964486845.1 uncultured Pirellulaceae bacterium | reverse complement strand
TCGGCCGCCAGCACCTTGTTGCGCAGCCCCTCCAGCGCGTAATGCACCACCGCCTCGTCCTTCTCGGCACACAGGATGACGCCCACGGGCGGGTTCTCGTCCGGCAGTGCCCAATTCTCGCTGACGTAGTTCAGGTACATGTGCATCTGGCCGGCGTCCGCGTGAGTGAACTTGCCGAGCTTCAGGTCGATCACGACCAGGCACCGCAGCCGGCGATGGAAGAATAGCAGGTCGATGCGGTACCATTCGCCGCCGATCCGTAACCGCCGTTGCCGGCCCACGAAGGTGAAATCGCCACCCAGTTCCAGCAGGAACGTTTCCAGGTGCTGGATCAGGGCGTCTTCCAGTTCGCTCTCGGAGTACTCGTCCTTCAGGCCCAGGAACTCCAGCACCAGCGGGTCCTTGATTTCTTCTTCCGGGGTGAGGGCGTCGCCCGGCTGCGGCACGGCGCCCTTGCGGAGCATGGCCGCCTTATTCCGTGACAGCAGCGTCCGCTCATAGAATTTGCTGGAGATTTGCCGGTCCAACTGTCGCACCGGCCAACCGCCACGGAGGGCCTCCGTTTCGTAGAACTCGCGGGCTTCCGGATCTTGGACCGAAAGGAGCCTCACGTAGTGCGACCACGGCAGTGGGAATCGAGGCATCGCCAATTTCGCAGACGCTGTCTGCAGAATCTGAACCGATGATTCCCCGGACGACCCCTGAAGCCCCCCTTCCGCCAAGACGCTCGCCGATTTTGCCGACGCCGTTGGCAATTTCCCTCGCGCCACCGGGGCTTCGTCGCCCGTGGCAGATTTTGCCGACGCTGTCGGCAAAATGTTCGCGTAGGCGGCGTAAAACGATCGCATCCGGTAGAGATTTCGCCAGGAAAATCCCTCCCCGAACCTGCGTGTCAAGTCCGTTCCCAACCGCTTGAGCAAGAGGGTCCCGTAATCCGCCCGGCCAGCCCCCCGCTGTTCGCCATCCACAATCCGCCGACCAACTTCCCAGTAGGTCGCGGTCATGACGGCGTTCACCGCACGAACCGAGGTACGCCGGGCGGCGTCCAGCAATTCGACGATGCCGCCCAGCACTTCGTCGTACCCGACTAGCGAGGGCAGATCTTCGTTTGCGCGGTGTTTGCCAGTTCTCCTCCGCATGCTCCCCGCCCTTGTTCTTCAGAATCGCCGGCGTTGGATTCACCAACACCTACCCATGTAAGAGATCGATGCGTGGTTACTTACACTGATTCCTAGCTCCTTCGTAAGCAGCTCTGGCCCACGTCGATAGCTGTGAAGGACATCCCTCGCCAGCGCGAACCGTGAAGTATTTCGTCAATCCCTTATAACTTGTTCCCTGCGGTGCCCGACCAAGCGCCTCGTCATCAAAATCGTCTGGCAAGGAAAGCCCAACAGTGAATTGCTTCGAGCTCTTGATCCAGGCAACCGCATATACCGGAGCAACTGCGTCGGACTGCAACTTATACTTCACATAGATAGTGGTCAGCTCGCTTGCGGCCTCGGGTGCCACCGACAGTAACACACTGCTGACCTGAAGAAAGGAATCACGAATCCCATCCCAAGCGGGACCGCTTATTCGCTCTAAGACTCTCGGGTCAAGACGTTCCATGTTGGTACCTCCTCTAGGGCGCTACTGCGCTGTTCATTATGTTTCAGCGTCTTCCTCAGTTTCGGAGCCGACGCGGTACTTGATGTCGTAGTTGACTAGAAAATCGACTTCGGCATGTGTGAAGCCGTATTGCGCCCCAAGCGCGCGGTCAACCTCGTCGATTACGTCTTTCGAGAACAATGCTTTCATCTCGTCATACTCAATCGTATGGCCCTGCGCGGTATTGATGACCTTCCTTCGGGCATGATCCGCGAGGCTTTGAAGCAGCCGCGTGGACATACTTGCCCATTGCATTTTGTTCCATTGTTGCGGTATGAAGAAACCGCGGACGACGCCATCATTCACATGCTCACAGTCACAGAACGCGCTATAAAACCAGTAGAAGAGTGAGGAATTAAGCAGACAGGCCGCGAAAGCCGCCCCTTCCTTTGTTGAAAAGTGCAACACTCGACCGTGCGGCGGCGCCATTCGCTCGCCATTTCGCCTAAAGAAAGGGAGGCCCGGACACGCCTTTAACCAGTAACGACAAGCTTCCTGGTAGTAGACCACTTCCTTCGACGTCGACGTCATCAGGGATTCCAAGATGAGCGGCTGTTTTGTAATCTTCTGAACAATGGAAGCCTCGATGCTCGTCCCGATCTTGGCAATTCGGTATCCTGAGATTCGTATGGCATGGCGTGTCAGAGGTGTCGTTGTCAGAGCATGTGCCCGTTCTTGCGTGTAAAACCGGCGCACCCGCGAGGTCGTAAACTCGTGCTGACTCTTTCCGTACGAGATGGTGATGGCAACGGGCATTTCTACGCCGTCGAAAATGGATTCGGGACGACGGGGAAACGATATTGCGTAAGTGTGGCCGCGTTGGGCGAGTAGGTCTTGAAGCGTCGGCAGCCGCTCCGAGGAAAGAATCGTCAGTTGAACAATTAAGCCTATCGGTGATCGCTGCCGCGCCAAGTCGATTGAGCGTTCCCAAACCAGGGCGTACAGATTCTTGGTGGGGAGCGTCCGATACTGCTGCGCGTCGATGCGGTACCGGACGTTCGAGGCGGAGCAGACCACATAGGGAGGATTGCCTATGACAACATCGAATCCGCCTCTCCGCATGATGCCGAAGAACTCAACGAACCAGTGGAAGGGTTGATTGGTTTCGTGCCATGCGGCAAACGAGTCCCGATTTCTGGCCGGCACACCATGTTCAGCGGCAAGATAGCGATCGAGTTGCTCGCTAAGGGCATCCAATCTCGCCCGGAGTTGTCGCTTGGCTTCCGTGAAGAGACTCGCATCCATACCCTGTCTGGTCTGCATCTCGCGGAACTTCTGGTAGGCGCGATCTGCAATCTCCGCCTTCTCCGCGATGGCATCCACTTCTTCCTGCGCATCGGAAAACGCGAGCTTCTTTTGCCCGCCTCGCTCTCGTTCCACGGCTCGGCGAATCGCATCGAGCGACACGTAACCCACGAGGGTATTCCCAGCGCGAATGTTGAAGTCAACATCCGGCAAGGGCTCGACCTGCTCGATACGGTCAATCTGGGCCACGAGTTTCAGGAACAATCGCAGCTTGCAGATTTCGACGGCCTCTTCCATTATGTCTACGCCGTAGAGGTTGCCGATGATGATCGACTTCACGATGAAGTAACGAGAACTGGGATGTTCTGATACTTCGGCCAATGTGCGTCTGAAATCAGAGAACAGCTTGGGTTTCGCAGCCTTGCCGACTGCTCCCGCGGCCGAGGGCGGCTCGGGAACATCAGTCGTTTGATCCTCAGCAGCAAGCCAGTCTGAGGAGGGTACATCCGGACTCTGAACCGAAGTAGGTTGCATGGTTTCGGGCGTTGTTTCATCTGGTGGTAGACTTGCGAACTCGTTCAAGAACGCCTGCATCCGTTCAAGGCAGGCCTCGTACAGCGGTTCTAGAATGTTCAACTCGGCAAACAGGAAGGCTCCAGAGCCGCAAGTCGGGTCCAGGACACTGGCTGAGCAGATCGCCCGATAAAAGGCTCGCAGCAACTCGGGTGTCTCGCAGTTCTCGATGGCGTCCTGAGCAAACTGGCGGATGTCCAGGTTCAAGGTGATCAGATCGTTGATCGAGTAGACTTCTCCCGCGGCCAGCTTGCGGCGCAGTTCCAGGCACCGGTCGCGACGCGTGACGTGTTCCCGCCACGTTTCCGTGGGCAATGCGTATTCGCCCGCCGCGGCTTGGTTCCAGCCGTCCCGTTTGGAGACGTTGTCCAATCCCGCAGAAATCGCCTTGGGTAGCGGAGCGTCCACGCCGTGCCGAACTGCGGCGTAGATGTACCGATCGGGATCATCGCAGAGCAGTTGCCACAGGGAGGACCCCGGCTTGAACGCTGCGGGGCACTTTTTTTCCGCCGCATCGAACAGGAACGGGATTACGGTGTTCTGGGCGATGTAGCCGGTGATGTCCTCCTTGGTATAGTAGGCCCCCATCTGTCTCTGGTTGATATACTTCTCAAAAATGTACCCCAACACGTCGGGGTTGATCTCGTTGTCCGCCCGCAGCGGTCGCTCGTCCAGATGCCATTGGTAGGCGTCGAAAAAATCGAACAGCCGCTGAAATGCCTTGTCGGTGATCGCGATCTCGGGATTCCGTTCCTCTAGCCGGTGTACGTCGAACAATCCGCCGTTGAGGTAGGGGACGTTGCCGATAAGAGCGTCCAGACCGGCAACGCGGTTGCCGAATGGCTGGTTAAGCCCCTCATGGAACAGCCGAAGTAGGAACTGCCTGTAGAACGAGTAGAACTTGTCCTTGCCGTGCTGTTGCTGCATGGCCGACAACCGGTTGCGCAGGTAGTCAGGATCGTTGTCCAGGAAACCTTTCTTCTGAATGAAGTAGACGAACATCAGCCGGTTGAGCATCAGCGAGGCGTACCAAGCCTGGTCGTCCTCGGACGGGATGCCCTTGATGAACTTCAGGAAAGCGGTGTGCTCCGTCTTGAAGCGGTCGTAGAATCGTTTCGTGATGCGATCCACGTCGAACGCCGCTCGGGCCCGGCCGGCGACGTCCACGACCGTCAGGTTCTCTTCCTCCTCCAGACTGAACTCCAGCGATTCCAACT
Source organism: uncultured Pirellulaceae bacterium (assembly GCA_964486845.1). Lineage (GTDB taxonomy): Bacteria > Planctomycetota > Planctomycetia > Pirellulales > Pirellulaceae > Anammoximicrobium. The sequence goes on along the minus strand of CAZAQY010000221.1, from coordinate 9,699 downwards.
TCTGAATTAGCGCCTCGCCCGACTGACTCCGGTGATAAGTGTGTTCTCGGCAGGCCGTTGGGCGACCGACTTCGCGTTTCACCCATTGCCAGACCTGCGTCGTCTTCGGCTGGTCAGTAAAGATGACCAAGTGTTCGTGGGCAGACTTGGAAACCTGACGCTCGATCTTGCGCCGCAGGGCATAGGGCGGAATTCCCTCCGCGTCGGACGCGGCGTAGTTGAAGGCAACCATACCCCGCTTTTCCGCCACGGCCGTCAGCGTAAACGACTGGCCTTCGACCGTCACCTCAACAGTACTGCGGTGGTGATCCCACCCCAGTTCCTGGGTGAACAAGCGGCGAAAGTCGAAGTCCTTGAGGTTCTGGCTCACGCGAGGACGATCAAGTGTCATGGGCGTCTTCCTATTCCGTACGTCAAACCCTCATCTTGCCCTTTGCCGGATCGGGCGTTTGCTGGCACGTTGGTCGGGACGGAGTCCCAACCTACGGGTGCGCTGGTCAGGGCGGGGGCCCAACCTGCGGGCCTTGGGCAAGCCCCATCGAGCAGATGATCTGCGGCTCTTGGGACTGCTCTTCTTCGTGGATCACGCACAAGGCATTGTCCTGTCGCAAGGATTGAACGAGTTCGGCCAGTTCTTCGTCGCTGATTCCGCTGCGAAGCTGGCGATTCAGGATGTCGATAGCGGACTGCCGAAGCGGGTAGCGGTAGATTTCCTGGACGGCTTTGGCCAGCTCCGTGGTGTCCAGGAGAGGCATGTTTTGCATGTCTTCCAGGAACCGCTTCAGGCGTTCGTAGGTCTTGAACCGAGCGCCGGATGGACGGCCCAGCTGCCCGCCTGTGGACTTTTCGTCCTCGATCACTTGGGCGACGGCTTTTTCGACCATCTGGTGATGCTTGTCTTGTCGCGGCAGGCCGGAAGTGTCAGCCGTGCATTCGGCGGCTAACAGAATGCGGTATTGCGACTCGGTCACGCTCTTGCCAGACCGGTCGACCCAGGCCAGGAAGTCATTCCCTTGCCCGGTGCGGATGTAGGCCAGGACACCTTCCGGTTCCAGCTCGGTCGGCGTGTGCGGCTTGGTGGCAAAGACCACGTTCGGCAGCGATTCGATGGTGTCTGCCAAGCCGGGATCGGCGTCTACAGCGTTCTTCCAGATCTGGTAGGCATACGAAGACAGGTCCACCTCGGTATCCTCGTCGCCATCCAGGATGCCGGCTTTTTCGGTGAACAGGTGCCGGATCACGTCGTCGTTCTGGTCGTCCTCAAAGAACGCCTCGTCCGTGCCCACGACCTCGGCGTTTTCGCGGAGCCGCTGCCGAACCCGTGACCGCAGCCGGATGATACGGTCAACGCCGTCTGCCGGCAGGAACGAGTAACAACGAATCACATCGGACTTTTGGCCAATCCGGTCCACACGGCCGGCGCGTTGAATCAAGCGGATGATGGCCCAGGGCAGGTCGAAGTTCACGACCACCGCGCAATCTTGCAGGTTCTGACCTTCGCTCAGCACATCCGTCGCAATCACCACACGAAGTTCCTGGTCGGCAGGCACACGGTCCCGCATCTCGTTGCTGACCGGGCTGAATCGCCAGGCGACAGCAGTCGGGTTCTCAGAATTGCCGCTGACCCCGGCCAAGCGGTCGACGCCGCGCGCCACCAGCTGCGATTCGAGATAGTCCACGGTGTCGGCGAATTGGCTGAACACCAGGACTTTGTCACGCGGATGCTTCTTGCCGAGCAGGTCCTGCAACGCATCCAGCTTGGCATCCCGCGAGGGGTCCCACGTTCCGCATTTCTTCAGGACGCCGATCAGCTTCTTCGCGTCCGCTTGGAGATCGGCCTGAAGCTGGGGCAGAAACAGGCTGGGACGCAGCCACTTGAAGCGGTTCTTCCAAGGGCCGGCATACTGGGAGTAGATTTCCTCCGCCCGGGCGCGAAAGTCGGCTTCCGTACGCAAAGGCGAGACCGGGGGGCTTTCCGCCTCGGCCTCATCGCCGTTGTCCTCATCAGCAAACAAGTCGCGGTCGGCGTCGGTCAGGCGTGTGTCGAGCATGCCGGAGTCCTGCGTGCCGATGGGTAGCGGCCTGTCGTTCTCAATGGCGTGCAGGAAGACGAAGTTGCGCAGGATGTGGCGCTCGACAGAGCACAGGAAGGCGTATCCACAGCTTTCCAACCGCTTGAAGAGGTTGGTACGGCAAAATCCCATAAGCCGCTTGCCGGCGCGCGACAGGTCTTGGATCTGCTTGGTTTCGACCGGCGTCGGCGGATGTCCAGGGTTGGGGGTCAGATAGTTGCCCAGCCCGTATCGCGGCAACTGCAGGCCACTTATCGTGTTGACGATAGGAGCAGAGTAAAGCCGCGCGTACTGATCGTCGGGGGATTGGTCGTCGATCTTGAACTTTGCCGTCTTGGGGACCCGCTTGGGGAAATAGGACCGTGTTCCGTCCGGGAAGGTCAGGTACTTCCGCCCATCGGCCGGGTCGGTGTCGGCGTAGTTGTCCTGAATGAAGCTGCGAGTACGGCGAACGAGGTACAGCCGCATGAGGTCGCGCCAGTCGTCGGCATGGGGACTCTTCTCGAACCCGGCCAGCGATCGCGGGGAGCATTGGTGTTGTTTCAGAAACTCCAGTTCGCCCATTTCGCGGAGCAACTTTTCGGGCCGAATCCCCAGGTCCTTTTCCTCGGGGACGAACAGACGCAGTTGGTTGGACAGGTCCAGGTACGTCTTGTTGTAGGGCGTCGCGGTCAGCAAGATGCACTTGCTTTCGCTCTGCCCCAGGTACTCGTGGATCGCGTGGTAGGTCTTTCCCTCCCGGTTGCGCAGGTTGTGGCTTTCGTCGATCAGCACCAGCCGGAACCGGGCCGGCACGTTGGGCAGTTCCCGAATCGCCCGGCTGATCGACAACACCTTGGCACGCAGTCCGTAGGTCTCGACGTGGTGCTTCCACATGGGTACCAGGTTCTTGGGGCAGATGATCAGCGTGCTCAGCCCGTGGTCGTCCTCGAAGATGCGGGCCAGGCAGGTCGCCATCAGTGTCTTGCCGAGCCCCACCACATCGCCGATGACGACGCCGCCCCGTTTGTTCAGGTGGTGGGCCGCGATTTTGACCGCCGCCTCCTGAAACTCGAACAGCCGGCCGCGAAAGTCCCGGGGAATATGGAATTCGGTCAAGCCGGCGCGAGCGTCCCGCGACAGGTGGTACGCCATCTTCAGGTAGACGTGGTACGGCGAGACCAAGTCCTCACGTGCCCAGCTCTCCTCAATGATCTGCACGAGTTCTTTGGAGATATCCAGGCACCACTTGTCATTCCAGCGGGCATTGAACCAAGTGGCCAGCTTTTGCGTGGCGTCGTGGTCCAACACGTCGATGTTCAATTCACCCTGGGCGGACAACCCTGGGAACGTCAAGTTGCTGCTGCCCAGGTATCCCACGATCGGATTCACCGGGTCCGGGCGAAACAACAGGTACAGCTTGGCGTGCAATGGATGGCGGACGAACAGCTTGACCACAACCTTCTTGGCCTTGATTTGGCTGGCCAAACGCCGTAGCCCGGCCTCGTCTTCGTTTGTCGGAAACCCAACCATCAACTGTTGCCGGAATTGTCCAGCCAGGGCTTTCTTCAGCCGGATGGCCGTCTGGTTGTCCATCTCGTCTTCGGCCTTGGCAACCCGCAGAGCGACACGAAGCTCCTCGTCCGGGAGTCGCTGCATTCCGACCAACAGCCGACAGCAGTGCCCGTCACCTCCGGACCAACGGTCGATGTGGGTATCGAGCGTCCGCCAGCCCCGAAGATTGAAGTAACCGACGCAGAAGTCGGAACGGTCAGCCACCTGCAGCGTCTGGGACAGCGCCGGCAGCAGTTTCAGATCAATGTTGTCAAAGATGCGTGGCATGGTGGGCCTCGGTGCGGACGTTTGCAGTTCGCCTACTTTGGTTTGGTGGGGCGTTTCCAGCCGGTCGGGTGCTTGCCCGATTCTTCGATCTCCCGCAGAAGTGCGGTAAGATCAGTCTTCTTGAAGAGGCGGTATCCACTGATTGGGTTGCGGTAGACGGTCATCTTGCCATCCCGGTGCCAGTTGCGCAGCGTGTTAAGCGACACGCCAAGAATCTTGGCTGCCTCCTTGATCGTGACGTAATCATCCAGTTTGAGCATGGCCGTGGCTCCGAAGCTTAGACTCCCCATCCGGCGAGATGGTCAAGATTACCAAAGCAGATAACTGGATAGTAGTAGCCGTCAATCTCTGGCGCAGAATTTTGCAGGCATCGCGCAATCCCGGTGTAATAGGCGAGTCGCTGAAGCGGCGAATCCCGGCATCAAGCCACTTGGGACAGTTCGCCTGCTTTTCCGTCTTCGAGGTACCGAGCGAGCGAGAAGTCGGGCTCCCGACACTGCCGGACGAACGTGTTCAGCCAGACACCCGCCCGACGTTGCAGACTGTGCCGCTCGCGGCAGACAAACCGGTTGGCCAGCGGATGGGACGCGAAGTCCGTGATCGCGTTGAAGACGGCGTAGGCATTCTGGCCCAATTCGCCAGCGTACCGGTCGCATAGGCTGGAAACGTGCTTGTTGAGCGACTCCCAGTCCCGGGCGTCGCGACTCGCGGGTTCGAGCCCATCGGGGTGCCGAATCGCGAGCACCGCGAACAGGAGCGGCTCGAAGTGCGGCCGGGAAACGACGCAGGTACGCAGGGCGCCAAGATAGTCGCCGAAGCTGGCTTTGAACTTGGCCAGCCGGTCCTGGGCCACCTCAAACTGGATGGTTTCCCCGATGTCCCGACGCAGATGTGGGAACTTGAAACGGATGATCGAGTCCGGAATGATCAGGCCGTTCTTACAGACCTTGCGGTAAAAGCCAATGTCGAACGCCAACGCCCGCAAGCCGTTGTAGCTGTTTGCCACGCGAATGAACGGGCCAAACGCGTCCGGCCGATCGTCGGCGGGCACGAAACGGAAATCGAGTGCCGTCGAGTTGTGGGCCAAGTCGATGAAGCAGTGCCCGCCTGTGCCGGGGGCATCGGCGTCCTTTACCTGCCATTCGCTCGGCTGGGTTTCTGGAAAAACCGAGCGGCAGCACTGAAACGCCCAGTCCAGTGCCTCCTGGTTGCTGACCAGCCGGTAGCCCCGGCTGACGATACCGACCACGCGCCCGCTGGCGCGGTTGACGATGGCCTTCTTCTCCGGCACCGCGACCCGCCGTTCTCCTGGCGGATCGCCGATGGTCACGAAAACCGGACGCTCCTCAACTGGAAACAGCACGTCTTTCAGGTCGGTGAGCCGCGGCATGGCTTGGTCTCCTGGTGTTCGAGTCGCGTCCCCGTACCTCCTTGCCGCGAGAATGCGTCAGCTGTGGTGAAGGGCAAAAAGACCGCCCGCCAATCCGTTCCTGCCGGTATTTTCGCAGCCTACGTGACACGTTTGGTCACACCGAGCAAGGAAATTTTGCCCAGAGCGTCTGTTTTTCGAGTCCTTGCCCTGCAAACGGGGCCATCCGGGGCGTTTTTCTGCAGCTTTCAGCGGTTGGCAGCCCATCGACGCGCCGGTGCTTGTCACGTCTCACCACCGGTGCCCTGAAAACGGATGCAAACCCAGGTCGCGATGTGCAGCCGGATCGCGACGATCGCGTTCGGCAGTCGGCAGGAGTAAGGCCGTACGCGGCTGTACGTCGCCAGAAGCTAAATATACCCCCATTTCGCGTCAAAATGACTTGAAGGCCAGGTTTAGGTGGCAGCGCCCGGTCTTCGCGGCCTCACGGCTGCCCCAGCGGCTTCAAGTTGAATGTGCATTCAACTATGACCGCCTAACACCCGCTGGCCATCGCCCATCGCTGACCTGACTGCCACCGCGGCGTTCCGGTCTCTCGTTCGAGATGCCGCACGTCCCCGTACCAAGGCTTCTGTCTTCATCGCCCGTCCACTTGCTGCCAAGTCGGGTCGCTGAAGTCCATCGTGCGCCTTGGCAGCGTGCCGGGGCGACTGTGTTTCTCACACGGTCGCCCGGCCGTGGGCGACCTTGGCTCCCAGGAGGTTGCCCCAATGATCGCCCGCCCGAAACAGATCCGTCGTCGCACCGCATCCGCGTGTTGTGCCAAGTTCCTGGTCCTGTTGCCTGCGATTCGGGAGCAGGCCCGATTCGCTTGCCGCACCGAGAAACCGGAACGGCGGCAGGAATTCATCGCCGAAGTCATCGCCAACTGCTGGGTAGCCTTCGTCCGTCTGGTCGAACGTGGCCTGCTGGAAGTCATCTATCCGACGCCGCTCGCGCAGTACGCAATCAAGCAGGTCCGCGACGGTCGCCGCGTAGGCTGCAAGCTCAACGTCCGGGACGTGGGCAGCGAATACGCCCAGCAGGCCAAACGCTTCACGGTCGAGCGATTGGACCGCTACGATGCCGAGGAGGACGAGTGGCGCGAGGTCCTGCTCGAAGACCGTAAAGCCGGCCCTGCGGAGACTGCTGCCGCCCGCATCGACATCGCTGACTGGTTCGACAGCCTGCCGAAGAAGAAACGGCGGATCGCGGCGACGCTGGCCACCGGGGAGACCACCAAACTCGCGGCCCGGAAGTTCGGCGTCAGCGCCGGGCGCATTTCCCAGACCCGTCGCGAACTGCAGCAAGCCTGGCAGGACTTCCAAGGTGAACCCACCTTCGCGTGACCCTGACCCCACGTCGGATACTGACAACGAGCGACGATCTCACGTCCGATCCACGACCATCGCCAGATTGCCAACGCCCGGCTGCACGAGACATCCGTCTCGCGCGGCCGGGCGTTTTGTCGGTTCTTGCCCCATTCACCACTGAAACCCGCCAAGGAGCAGACATGACCGCCGCCATCGTCCTGGCCAGCTCCGTGCTGGCCGTCCTGCTCGTCGTCGCGCTCGCCCGCGAGATCCGCCGACGACGAGCCACCCAAGTCCTGGCATCCCGAATCCTCGAACGTTGGAGATCCCCGCATGAAGAAGACCTGGTTGTGCCGCATCCTGTGGGCAGCCCTGATCGCTCTGCTGATCGGCTGCGGCGAGACTGACCCGCGCGTCGTGCAGGTGGCGATGGAGTCAACGCGGCGTCAGGCCGAGCAGAATCGCCAGATGGGCGAGCTTCAGCAACATGTCGCCGAAGGCACGAAGCAACTCGTGGAGGCAGACGCCCAAGCCCGGCAGCAGCTGGCTGAATTACAGCGGGAACTGCGTAGCGACCAGGCCGAGGTCGGCCGGCAGCGCGACGCCCTGGAGTCAGAGCGTCGAGCCATCGCCTCCGAGCGGCGTTGGGACACCGTCGTAGGCACGTCCATCTATGCCAGCGCAGGAATTCTGGCTTGCCTGCTGCCGTTGCTGCTGTGCGGATGGTTGCTCCACACCACGCGCGACAAGCAAGGCACCGACGAAGCATTGGCCGAGTTGCTCGTGGAAGAGTTGGTTACCGATCGACCGTTGCTGCTGCCGCCACGGCAGTCAGTCCCGCTGCTGGAACATCCGTCGTCAACGCGGCCCACGTCGGCGCCGAACAGCGATCCGAACGAGTCGCCGGCCAAGACGTGATACGGTCGGGATCGGGCTCAAGAACGCCGCATTACATCAACCACGAATCACAGGAGTGATCCACAATGTCACACGTCGTGACGATCAAGTCGGAGGTAAGGGACGCGGCGGCGGTGCGCGCCGCGTGTCAGCGACTCGGACTGCCGCAGCCCGTCCAGGGCACGCACCGATTGTTCACCAGCCAAGCCACCGGGCTCGCCGTGCAGTTGCCCAAGTGGCGGTACCCGGCCGTCTGCGACCTCGGAACGGGGCACGTCGCCTACGATAACTTCAAGGGCCACTGGGGCGACCAGCGCCAGCTTGACGCCTTCTTGCAGGCGTATGCCGTGGAGCGTGCCAAGGCCGAAGCTCGCCGCAAGGGGCACCAGGTCACGGAAGCTAAGCTGGCGGACGGTTCAATCAAGCTGACCATCAACGTGGGAGGCACGACATGACCAAGACAATCGAGATTATCGTGTCACCCAAGGGCGAAGCGACCGTCACCACCAAAGGCTTTGCCGGGTCGTCTTGCCGGGAGGCCAGCAAGTTCGTCGAGCAGGCCCTGGGCCAACGCACCGGCGAGCGGCTGACCGCTGAGTTTCACCATACCCAGTCGGTCGAGCAGGCCACGCAGCAGCGGGCCTGATTACGTCGACGCTGGCCGCACGTGACGCATCGGATCGGAGCATGGCCAGCGATCGTATCCCGCACTCGCTGGCGGAAGGCACGGTACGACGGCGGCTTCGCGAAGTAGAACAGGTGCGAACGGCAATCACAGTCGGACGCACCGAATCCCGCCATCGGCACCACGGCGCCGCGCAGGCTGCCCACCACTTCGGCCCACCTGCATTCCTGGCGGTTCTGGTCCACCGTGTACCAGACCGCCACCAAGTCTGTAACTTCCCGCAGGTAGTCGATGTGCCACCGCAGTTTCTTGGCTGCTGCCTGGTGCCGAGACACCCGTGCTGCCAGCCCACCGGGACCGTGGGCACTGCCGACGTACACGTAACAGCCGGGCACAACCTGGAGCCGTCCAAAGCTCCCGACGTTGATGTCGCTTTCGGCCGTCGACGCCAGCAGCAGTGCGTAGGTCCCAGGTTGATCGGGCAGCGGCATGGCGGCGGTCCTGTTTCACGTTCCCCACAACTTCTCAAGCATCGTAACGTGAGGTTCACCTGATGTCACTCAAACAACTCGCGGAGTACATCTCCGCCTGCTTTACCGGCTTGTGGGTGCAGTCGCACGAGCATGACGATGCCCTGGCCGAAATCGCCCAGATGTGCCGCGACAACGACTGGCGGCTTGCCATCTGGGACGTTGAACGGGGCCTGCATCTGCCCGGCCAGCCCAGCGGCCAGGCCGGCGACGACGGCGGCAATGATCCCCTGGCCGCCATCCGATCCCTGAATGCGCTGGCCACGCCAGACAGCTCGGCCATTCTCGTGCTGGTCAATTTCCACCGGTATCTGAACTCGGCGGAGATCGTGCAGGCCCTGGCCCAGCAGATCAGCTCAGGAAAGACCAGCCGGACATTTGTGGTCATCCTGTCCGCGGTCCTGCAGGTCCCGACCGAGCTGGAGAAGGTATTCGTGATTCTGGAGCATGAACTGCCGAGCCGGGAGCAACTGGCGGCGATCGCCCGTGGCATCGCCGTGGAAGACGGCGAATTGCCGGAAGGCTCGGAGTTGGACACCGTGTTGGATGCTGCTGCTGGGTTGACCCGCTATGAGGCGGAATCCGCGTACAGCCTGTCCCTGGTCCGCCACGGTCGAGTTGCGCCCGAAGCGATTTGGGAACTGAAGTCGGGAATGCTAAAGAAAAGCGGCCTGCTCACGTTGCACCGCAGCAGCGATGACTTCAGCAGCCTTGGTGGTCTCGCCGGGCTGAAAGCGTTCTGCAAACGGTCGCTGCTCCAGCCCAGTCGCAGCAACCCGCTCAAGCGTCCCAGGGGCGTGTTACTGCTCGACGTTCCAGGCACAGGAAAGAGTGCCTTCGCCAAGGCACTTGGCCGCGAGTCGGGACGTCCGACGCTGGTGCTGGACGTGGGTTCGTTGATGGGTTCGCTGGTCGGCTCGACGGAAGCGAACATCCGGCAAGCCCTGCGGATCGCCGACGCGATGGCTCCGTGCATCCTGTTCTGCGACGAGGTCGAGAAGGCCCTCAGCGGCGTAGCCAACTCCGGGCAGAC
>CAZAQY010000220.1:0-14464 GCA_964486845.1 uncultured Pirellulaceae bacterium | reverse complement strand
CTAGCCACTACCTGGAACGATTACGCGAGGTCGATGGCGCTGAAGAACAGACGCTGGCGTTAGAGCGTGCGCTGAGCAACGTGTATTGACGTTGAAGGACGAGGCTTGTGGAATCCATCAATCCGGAAGAGACGGCCCCAGTCGCCGTGCCGTTTGGCTCGCAAGAAATGCTCCGGCTGCATCAACTGCGGTTGCTGGAGTGGTTTGCCACCACGGGGCAGAAACGCCGGCTGACCGGCGAGGCCGTGGAAAGCGAAGTCGTCGAGCCGGTGCCGGATCGCTGGGAACTGACTCGCGGCATCCAGCCTTATGAATGGCAAACGGAGTGCATCGCCCGCTGGTTCGCGAGCGGCAGACGTGGCACAGTGAAGGTGGTCACCGGGGCCGGCAAGACGCTGCTGGCAATGGCCATCGCCGAACAGGTCCAGAACCAGCAGACGCCGGACCTCCGGGTTGCGATCGTGGTTCCCACCATCGTGCTCATGCACCAGTGGTATGACGCGTTGCTCGAACACGGCAATCTGCCGGCCTCCGCGATTGGTCGCCTGGGCGGCGGCTACCAGCAGGATTTCGAGCAGGGCCGGCGCATCGTGATCGCCGTGCTGGCTTCGGCTCACAAGGGCCTGCCGCGTATCGTGAAGGACGCGGACGTTGGCGGGCGTCTACTGCTGATTGCCGACGAATGTCATCGGGCCGGCGCCACGGAGATGTCGCAAGTGTTCAAGACCTCGCGTGCCTACTCGCTAGGTCTGTCGGCAACACCCGAACGGGACGAAGACGTCGATACCGGCTACGACGAATCGCCGCTGGGCCAGGAGATCGGCCCCATCATCTACGAGTACAACTTGGCCCATGCCTTGCGGGACGGGCTGGTGCCAAAGTTCACGATCAACCACTACGGCCTGCCGATGGCACCGGACGAGCGATCTCGGTACGACGCCCTGTCCCGGTCAATCTCGGACGCCATGTCCACTCTGAAGAACCACCGCGACGCCAGAGCATCGGACGGCGACTTCTTCTCGTGGGCTCGAAATGTCGCGTCCAGAAACAAGGGGCAGATCGGGGCGGTCGCCATTCGATTCATCGGCGACACGACCAAACGGAAGGAACTGCTGTATCGCCTGAAGGCTCGACACCGGGCGGTTTCGCGACTCATCGCCCAGGAATTCGCGGTCAACCGTGATGCCCGCGTGATCTTGTTCCACGAGAGCATTGACGAGGTGATGGACCTGTACGTGCAATTGCACCAGGAGGGGTTCCCGGTGATTGCCGAACACAGCGAGCTGCCGGGGTCGGTCCGTGAGGCCGGGCTGGACCTGTTCCGCAAGGGGGTCGCCCAGATCATCGTGTCGGCGCGGTCACTCATCGAAGGATTCAACGTGCCGGCTGTTGACGTTGGCATCATTGTTGCATCGTCGGGGTCCGTGCGACAGCGAATCCAGAGCCTGGGACGGGTCCTGCGTCGCCACCGCGGCCCCAGTGGCGAGGAGAAGACCTCGTGCATTCACGTGCTATATGCGGCGAACTCGGTGGAAGAGTATCTGTACGGGAAGGTGGACTGGGATGCGACCACCGGCGTGGACCGGAATCAGTACTTTCTATGGGATGTTGAGGAAGAGCCGCGACAACAGGACGGGCCGCCACAGACTCCCCTGCCGACAGACCAACAAATCGATCCGGCGAGCCTTGTTACTGGATGTGAGTACCCCGGCCAGTACGAGGGCGTGGAGTTGAGTTGCGACTCCCAGGGGAACATCAGCAACGCTGAGGGAGAGTATGCCAGTGACACGGCGCAACTGACTGCGGCCATCTTGGGGGTCAAGAAAAGTGCAGGTCGATTCCGCGTGACACCAGCTCGGAGGTACGTCCTTGTTCGGGTTCCTGAAGGAGACGAATGGGTCACCCGGTATGTGACGCGGTTGGCGACACCCCTGGAGTTCCGCAAGACCGACGCTGCTCCGCAGGGTTCCACCGACGACTGGCGACAGTGGGCTGGGCACGCCAAGCCCGGCGATCCGTATCCATTCGGTAACTTGAAGGCATCGCTGGACAACCTGCGGTTCAAACGCAAGCAGGGCGGCGTAATCAGCCGGCGCATTCGCGGGGGCGAGTCGTACGCCAGGAGCGGGGAACGCGCCGGTGATTCCGTTAAGGGCGCCGACGCTCGACGGGCGATCGCCGCACTAAATCAATTGCTGCAACGAGGGAGGAACGTCAGCAAGATTCTCGTCAACGAGGCCGGCCATGTGCTGTTCCGCGAGGGCGGGAAGGAGTTCTTCGTTTGTGCTCTGGAGAAGGGACTCGAGTTTCCTGAAGATCTGCAACTTTCGGAGAATCGGGGATGATACAAGTGCAGACGTGTTCATTCGTCACGACGGGACTGTACTACTGGAAGGGTCGTTACGCGAGGATTCCGGGCAACGGCTCCGTCTTCCATCTCAAGTTCCTCAACGGCCGCTGGTGGCCAGCGTTGGAGTGGGAGACAGACGAAGGCGTCGGAACCTGTGCGGCCCTCGATACGCCCGCAGCTCGGGAGGTTGCGGTGGCGGTCAACGCCGCCAAGCTCCACGCTGGCGGGTCCGGCGGTGGCTCCTTCCTGATCAACGAATTTGGCTTGGTGCTCGTTCCCGCCAGCGATGGCGGCGGGACGAGGTATTTCGTTGGGAGGATTGAGGGGAGCTTGGTTTTTGAGAACCCATTCGAGTTCGACGACACCATCGACCTCGGTGATTGCAGGGGCCTGCAGTGCGGCGATCCCTGGAAAGCACCTTATGTGGGCATGGTTTACCACCTGAGCAAACGTAGCCAGATTTACTTCTGGCACGTGGATGAAGATGGCGGGAAATCCGTGTACCCGCCCGTTCAGGATCAAGGCCTCGTCCGCGCGCTGCGAAGCCTACGTCGTCAGGGTTCAGTCAAGTTCCTCGTCAACCCCGCAGGCGTCGTCCTGACGAAATGCCCAGTTGACAACGACTGGTCCCCCGAGGAGACCTGGCAGCCGCACTACGTCGGCCGCATCAACAAGAACGCTTGGTTCGAGAAGGAGGTCGAGTGATGCCGCAGTTTCCGATTTTTGGTGGCAATTGTCCGGGCAATGTCTCTAAGGACGCGAAATACGCGGTTCGGAGCAGTGCCAACGGACCAGTCGCTGCGTTGACGTATTGCACAGGGGACGACGAGCGCTGGTACATGACGACCGAGATCCATCCCCAGCTCGTGGCGATGGTCAACGCCGTCAAGACGTCCCACGGCAATCCACCGAACGGCTCATTTTACATCAACGAGTACAAGCAGGTCCTGGTGCCTGTCGCAGGCTCCGACGTGTATTACTACGCAGGAAACTACGAAAAGCCCCTACGGTTCGAGTTCGAGGGCAAGACGCTGAGTGGCGAACCCATGGACTTCGCGGGAAATCCACTGTCGCCGGGCGACACCTGGATCGGCCCACATCCCGGCATTCCTTATGTTCTCGCTGCGGGCGGCGGCGACATCTACTTTGAGATCAGCCCGCGCCCCAACGTCATGAAACGGATCAAGCTCAGCAAGGCTCGCGATCCGGTGTGCGCGAGGGAAATCGCATCGTGGATCGCCAGTTTGAAGGGTTCGTCTGGGGGGCGGTTCTACGTCAACGAGTTCTGCACCGTGTTCGCGCCGATCAAGGAAGGCTACGAATGGCGGTACGTCTACATTGGCCAACTCGATCTCCAGAAGTGGTTTCCCGCCCCCAACGTGACATGACTTGCGGTTGATCCGACGAGGTCGTGAGTCGAGTAGGCGGCCCGTCCATAAACTTCCTTGTGCGGGAACAAGGTTGTTTCTAACTGCCACTAACGGCGTGACGCCTGCCAGTTGGACCCGCTGAGACTAACCCGCTGCCGTGACGGGGAATCGTGCCTCGCCACGTCGTCGTCAAGAATTCGACGCATCCGGCATGAGTGTTGCGATTCATCAGTGCCGTCGTGTCGCTTGTGCTGAATTCCAGGAGCATGTTTGAGCGGCCGCACGGTGATGCTGCGAGGTTTTCGTGGCGGTATCATGGGCAGCTCGGACGTCATTGAACTGTGGTGGCCGGGCACATTTCCTTCCTTGTTTCGCGGACAATCGTCATGTTGAGCCAAACGCAGCTTCACATCGGACTAGCAGTAGGTGCGATACGCCCGCTACCCGGAAGTCGGCGGTGGAACGAGTACGTCGGGGGTCCGGCGGTCCTGCTCGGTTGGCTTGAATCTCAGCTTGGACTGTCCCGGGAATCGCCTCCGTTACCCAGCCGCATTACGGAGTATGCCGGTGCCCTAGAACGAGTCCAAGATGCATCCTTCGCCAAAAGCCTGGCGACGGATCGATGGGGCACCGCCATGGACTTGCTTCTGCGACGTGACGAATTGCGATTGGGCGGGTTCGATGAACGCGATGCCCCCGGGTTGCCAAACTTGGTGCGAGACCTTGCACGCGTGGCAGCAGCCTCCAACCTTGCATGGCCAGATGAAGCGGAAAGGCTACAGCAGATTCTGGCTGCTCTTGATGCCGGACAGTCTCTCCCTCCGCATTGTTGCCTCCTGGATGATCCGCTCGAACGCTGGCCGCTGATGTGGCGAAAAGTGCTTGAAAGGCTGACGATTGCCGCCTGCAGCGGCCCGGTCCCGCAGGCCAAGGCAAACACGTCACTGCAACAGGTTCAGCGAAATGTGTTGGAGGGTTCATCGAGCCCGGTGCGCTGCGATTCGAGCCTACGCTGGCTCGACAGTCGCAGTGCCCAAACCGCCTGTGAAACGCTGGCAGAAGCCTTCGCCGCGTTGCAGTCGCGATTGGCGGGCACCGTGGTTTGTTGTGCCGATGACACCGTCTCAATGCTGCTCGACCACTGTTTGACGCAGCGCGGACTGCCGACCATGGGAGCGCGGACCCAAACAGCAACCCACCCCATCCAGCAGGTCTTGCCCCTGGCAATGGCGCTGTGCTGGGAACCGGTCGATCCTGCCTCTCTCCTGGATTTCCTGTCGTTGCCTGTTGGGCCGATCCCAGGGCGGGCCTCACGGCAACTCGCCCGAGCGCTAACCGAACAACCAGGCCTGGGCAGCCGGCGCTGGGAAGCGGTGCGAGAGCAGCTCTGTAGTCTGGAGAACGACCCTGACGGCAAACTGCGGGACCAGTTAGCGATATGGCTCGACGTTCCGCGTGTGCCACGCGGCCAGCGCTTGCCGGCCAGCCTCGTTCGGCAGCGAGCGGGGTTGGTATCGCAGTGGGCCATCGGCTACGCGGCGGTCCTTGAGGCCCGGGGGGACACGCCCCTGGCGATGGTAAGTTCCCTGCGCATCCTGGCAAGTCAGGCTGCTACCCTCGGCGAATTGGCGGAAACACAAGGCACCGATATCAGCGCACCGCAGCTCGCTCGCCTTCAAGACGCAGCGATGGGAAATGGCGGCGACGTCGCGCCATACATCCCGGCAGCCAATGGGCCACGACTGGTCGCAAGCCTCGCAGAAATCGTCGAACCCTGCGCACATCTCATTTGGCTGGGGATTGGCACGGAGACGCCACCTGCATCGCGTTGGACGGTACACGAACGCACGGCCTTGCGGGCGGCTGGTCTCGAATTGGATGACGGCCGCCATGCGGTGGCTGCATTGCGCGAGGCCGAAAGGCGCGGTCTGGCGAATGTGACAGAATCGCTGTTGGTCGTGTCGTTGCCAGATGACGAAGACAGAATGCCTCACCCAGTGTGGCTGCAAATTCAGAACGGACTCCGAGAGGGAGGTCAGACCGGACCGGATTCGCTGGAAGACGAACTGGCTGCAGACCCGAACGTATCGTTCGCACAATGGCCGGTAACTACCACCGTGTATGCCGTCGAGCCACCGCAGCCCTCTCGCTGTCTCTGGCGGGTCGAAACCCGGTTGCTCCGCGACCGGTCGTCCAGTTCTGCCACAGAACTGCAGGATCGTTTGGCATGTCCGCTGAAATGGGTGTTGAACTACCTTGCACGTCTGTCGCCAAGTCTGATCGCCAACTTGCCGGATGTCTTCACGCTCAAGGGAACGTTCTGCCATTCGGTCTTGCAGTCTGTCTTTGGCCGCGGGGGCGAGATCCCGACGGTTGCAGCAGCCTGCGAGAGCGTCGCCAGCGAGTTCGACGCCCGTTTGCCGCGAGATGCGGCTCCCCTGGCCCAACCATCCAACGTTGGGGAGCGCAAGAAGCTGCGCCGCGAATTGATAAGCGCGACGGAAGTGCTCATCCAGACGCTAAGAGCTGGCAGCTACCGGATCGTCGGGCTTGAAGTGGAAGTGGCGGGAAAATTCGGCGGGCGGGACTTGAATGGTCGGATCGACTGCCTCGCTGCCGGGCAGGACGGAAAGGAAGCACTCGTCGATTTCAAGTACGGCGGGACCACCAAGTATCGCCAGATGTTGCAGGAGGGCCGTTCCATCCAATTGGCCGCGTACGCCTACAGCCGGCATCAGACGACAGGCGGTGGATCGCCCTTTTCCGATGTCGCATACCTCGTGCTGTCAGCAGCGCGGTTGTACACGCCCAAGGGCAGTCCGATCCGTGGAGATGGCGGGCGAGAAGTTGTGGAGGGTCCAGGAATTCGGCAGGTCTGGGAGGATTTCACCCGCGTGCTGACCACCTCCGAGGACTGGTTGCGAGGTGCGGCGCCGATCCCCGCCAGGCCGCTGCAGTCGGCTGCAGAGTGGCCGGAGGGCGTGACCATGGCCTTGGTCGATCCGGATAGCGCCGGGCCAGACTTCAGAGGCCAGGACGTGTGTCGATATTGTGACTACGGCGTGCTTTGTGGGATGGAGGGGTTGGAGTGATGCCAAGTCTTGAAGTCATTACAGCAAGCGCTGGGGCCGGTAAGACCACCGACCTCTGCGAGAACGTGGGCGATGCGGTCGTCGGCGGCCTGGACCCGGCGCGCATCCTCGCTACCACCTTCACGCGCAAGGCGGCAGCTGAACTGAAGGGCCGTATCCAGGCCAAGATACTGTCGCACCCAGAACTGACGCCACCGCAACGCTTGGAATTCGCGGAACGTCTGGAGTTGGCGGCCATCGGTACCGTTCACAGTGTCGGGCACCGTCTTGCCACGCGCTACGCGATCCCCTTGGGCTTGTCGCCACGCATCGAGGTCCTGGAAGAGGAAGGCAGCCAGAGGAATCTCCGGGACCTGTTGCGCACGATGGACACGTCGTCCTGGGACGAACTTTCGGCGATCTCCTACCAGTTCTCGCTGACCGAAATGCACAAGCTGGTGCTGGCATTGCTGGATGCGAAGCGGAGCAACCGGATCAGCAATGACGCCTTCAGACAACAGATGCTGGACAGTTGCCAGCGATTGTCCGAGATCCTGCATGCCCAAGGTCCGACTGCTTCGGGCATCGGATTCGAGGGTCTTTACGCCGCCGCCGAGACGGCGCTTCGCTGCATCGAGTCCAAGACGGACACGACCGGCAAGACCAATGACGCGAAGCAGGAGTTGCGTAGGTTGCTTGCTGGCCGTGAACCCATCTGGGAGAACTTCTTGCGAGCCGCGAAGATCAAGGCTGGTACCCGGTCGGGGGCCGATGCATGCCTGTCGGATCTTAGGTCGGCAGGAGGGGCTGTTCGCCGAGAACCGGACTTACACGCGGCCATTCGCCGACTGGCCGAACGGCTCGCGGATCAGACTCTGCTGTTGGAGCAAGAACATCGTCGATACAAAGCCGAGCGCGGTCTAGCAGATTTCACGGATCTAGAGGAATTGTTCCTCGTGGTCCTGGAGACTCCGGACCTGGTCGAGAGCCTGGCTGCGGAGTTCGGGCTCGTGGTGGTGGACGAGTTTCAGGACACCAACCCAATCCAACTGGCGATCTTCCAACGATTGCGATCGTTGGTACCGCGATGTCGCTGGGTGGGAGATCCGAAGCAGGCGATTTTCGGATTTCGCGGAACCGATCCGTCTTTGGTCCAAGCGGTCTGGAGCAGCGTTCCCAACGACGCCCGTGACACGTTGCCGTCCAATTACCGAAGCAACCGAGGACTGGTTCAGCTCTTCAGCAGGCTATTTCAGCCCGTGCTAGGCAAGGACGCGGAGCAGGAACCGAAACGGCCGGGGACCGACCGCGGCATTGAGCGATGGATTCTTGACGCCACAAACCAGGAGGAGGACCAGTCGGCCATTGGAATTGGCATAGCTCAGCTGCATGCCGAAGGTGTTCCGCTGCGAGATATCGCCGTCTTGGGACGGATAAATGACCAACTCAAGTCCCTGGCCACGACGCTCAAACGACTCGGCATTCCGGCTCGGCTGGAGTTACCGGGGCTGTTCGCAACTCGCGAGGGAGCGTTGACACTGGCGGGCCTTCGGCTTGTAGCGGATCGGAGGGACAGTCTCGCGGCCGCAGCGGTCTTGCATATTCTTGGAGACTCGTCCGACGAAACACCGAAATGGCTCGAAGAGCGGCTTGCCGCAGTCCAGGACTCGGAGACCGCGGACCCCCAACTGCCTGATGCGATCGACGACGGTCAAGAGACCAGCATTTCCCTGTGTTCGAGTTCCGGCGTACCCTGGCCTGAAGACCCCCGACTGAATCGCTTGGGACTGATCGATCATCGGACACTGCCTCCGTGGCTCGTCGTGCAGTCAGTCATTCAGGCCCTGGACTTGGGACGCAGTGTCTGCCGCTGGGGTGACGTTGATCGACGTAACTCGCAATTGGATGCCATCGTTCGGCGGGCGCAACAATACGAACAGGAATGTCGCAACTTCGGAGCGGCGGCAACATTGACTGGTCTGATCACGTACTTTGAGCAACTGCGTGAAGAGAACAAGGACATGCGTCTCGCGCCTCAAGGCCTAGACGCGGTAACGTTGCTGACGCACCACAAGAGCAAAGGCTTGGAATGGCCCGTCGTGATCCTGACCGGACTCGCGTTCGATCGCGACCCAGACATGTGGACGCCAACCGTCACTGGCGGCAAACCGGACCGCGATCCGCTGGCGGGACGCTCCATCCGTTACTGGCCGTGGCCATTCGGGAGAAATCCTAAGTTCCCGACGAAGGTCCTCCAAGGAAGCGGCCTCGAAATTGATGGGCTTAACTCGCCGGAGGGTCAAGGAGCCGCTCAAAAAACGGAGGAAGAGGCGATTCGGCTGCTATATGTAGGCTTCACTCGGGCGCGAGATAAGCTGGTGCTGGCGCATCGCGCGACGGCCTACGACTGGTTGCAGAAACTCCCCGATATCGACTCCGTGCTTGATCCGACAGCGCCCGTTGGTGAACATCCACTTGAGAGCATCGACACCACCTACGTCATGCGGCAACTGGATGCGAAAACGGAAGAAGCCTACCGTCAACTCGCTCCGACCGACGAACGGTGGCTGAGTGTGTCCCCCGCGGCAACGGCGCCGGTGTCGCCGGTCGTCGCGCGATATCATCAGCCGAGTGCTCAACAGGCTGAGGCCGTCTCGCCGTCGGTGGCGATCCATACGCTTCCTGGAAAGCCCGTATTCCCGACGGGCGCAAAGCCTGATCAGTACGATGCCCTAGGAAACGCCGTTCACGCGTACTTGGCGGCCGTCCCGTCACTGGCTGGGCTAGAACAGAGACTGATGTGCAAGGCGGCAACCCGCTGTCTTCGCGCCTTCGGCGTGGAGGGCCTCATTGCTGCCAGCGATTTGGTTACCGTCGGTGAGTCGCTTCGGACGTGGGTTGATGCCAGTTTCCCGGGAGCAGTCTGGTACACGGAAGTTCCTGTGACGGCGCCCCGATCAGGGGCTGGCCAATGGCTCGGAACGATCGACCTGCTGCTCCAGCTGCCCAACGGCAACGTCGTGGTCATCGACCACAAAAGCGCCCCAATTCAGAAGAAGCACTGCCAAGCGAAAGCCGCTGGCTATTCGGGGCAGATCGCCGCCTACCGCCAGGTGTTGGAGGACCTGGGATTTTCCGTCCACGCCGCGTACATCCACTTCCCCCTGGCCGGAGCGATGGCGAAAATCGAGCCATGACTGAAATCACGGCAGACTTGGCGAAATCCGATCCGCGGGATATCGCCCTCGTTGTTTCGACGGCAGCGTGCCCGCGATTGGCAGTTGGGATGGCACCGCGAGTGGCGGAACGAGGGCTGCCATGGTCTGCGAATCGGTTATTCCAAGGGTCTGCGAGACGATCGCGGAACATCGAGTTTCAAACTAGGGCGGCTTTCGACAGGATCAGGCTGTCATGGGAGATGTCGAGATCGGTTACGACTCCCCTGAACTCCACCGTGGTACGAGGCTGGCAATCGCATCACTGAACTCGGCAGCGACTGCCGGGAGACGTTGAGGGGCCGCCGCGTTGCGATTAGACTGCAATCTGTTGGATGACCCTAGACTTGGGACTATCAAGCACCTGAAACACGGCTGCCTTGGCAGCTTTGAAGGACGGGAGCAGTTGTAATGATTTCCGAATCCTGGTTGACCGATGTAATTGGGTTGCAGGAACGGACACAGGGCTTGGTCAAACGGCTCTCCGACCTTGCCCCGCTCGCGCAAAGAAATGTTGTCGAACAGCTGTTGCGTGGGGCTCCTCCCGACGCACCGACCCTTGGCGCCCTCGGTGCCGCGTCGGCCGAAGCCGAAGACGTTCTGGTTGCAGCCTCCGCTTTGGGAATTTCGGTCCCCGAGGGGGAAGGGATCACGCACCTCCTAAGTGTGCTCCATGAGGCGATTGAACGGGAATCGTGGAACGCGATCCGCAGTGAATACCGGCCGGTCGCCGAGCGAATGCTCTGTGTCGCCCACAAGAGCGGGCAGGTGCCGCCCTTCCTGCAGGGACTTCACAGTCGGGCTCAGCAATGTGTGGATGCCCTGAGTTCGCCGTCGCCGCCCGACTCGACAACTCGGCAAGAATGGGGGGCGAAAGTCCAGCCGTTCCGAGACCTCTGGCTCCTCCTGGACGATCCGGAGTCGCTAAGTGACTTGCAGGCGGAAGAACTACTGGGGCGACTGGAACAGGACTTCGGCAGGAGCCTTGTTTCGGCAGTGATGCTCCGTCGGTTGTCCGTGCAGAAGACAATCGCGTCGTGCGTGGAAGAACCATCGGACCTGGCACTGGTGGAGTCGAAGCCCCTGATGGTTGCGCGGCCAGCAGCCGAAGCCCCCGTCCCCGCAGCATCCTTGGACGCTGCGGCGCCCGCCTTTCCATCGGCAGCCCAACTGGAAAGTGCTGACAAGGCATGCGGTACCGCTAGCCCGCCGTCGGTTGAACACCCCGAGACCGCCGAACCGGCCATCGTCACCCCTCCAGAACTTGAGCTGGGGCATGCCGAAACGGAGGTTGGTGCTCCACTCGACTTGCCACCCGCTGAAATGGCCCAGACGAAAGAGGCAGCCATCGCTGCGCCGCCACAAGTCGAGTCGCGGCCCGCTGAAGCGGAGAGTTGTGCTCCACCCACACCGCCATGCGCTGAACAGCCGGCGAAGAAAAAGGGCGCAGTCTCTGCCCCA
The DNA here is from genome assembly GCA_964486845.1 of uncultured Pirellulaceae bacterium. Taxonomy (GTDB): domain Bacteria; phylum Planctomycetota; class Planctomycetia; order Pirellulales; family Pirellulaceae; genus Anammoximicrobium. Next base: position 2,997 of record CAZAQY010000220.1, on the reverse strand, counting down.
CCCGAAGTCGAATCGCCGCCACCGGACTCGGAGACCGGTGCTATGCTTGAGGCACTACCCGCTCAAATATCGGGAGTCAAGCAGTCAAAGCCTGTTCTCAATGCCGAGCGCTGCGAGGGACTCCGTGACCTCATTTGGCGAATGGTGGCCGCAAACCGTGTGGGGTTGAGCTACCAACTGGCCCGATGCGCGGAGTCGCTCGCACCTACAGGTCTGTTACCCCCCTCAGCGCTCCTGGCTGCCGCGGCTTTGGGGCCCAGACTGCGGTCATCTTCCGGTGAGGTAGTTGAGCAGCTTCGCAACTGTGTGGAAAGCCTGCAGCACTGGCTGCTGGATTGGCAGGATCAAGAGACGGATGAGCATGTTTTGGCGGCCCGCCTGTTGTTGTTCGGCTTGTCGCTCCGCCCAACGTTGCTCGCCCCCGGAGCTGGCGTCCTGCCCCTCATCCAGGCAGTGTCGGCACTTGATTCACTCTCGCCCGCTCTGGGCGAAATCCGTCGCGGCGTGGCCGAGTTTGCCAGTCTCAACCTAGAGTTGAGCCCGACCGTCCTGAAAGGCGTTTGCGACCATGCGATTTGGCAACAGCAGCTAGACGCGTTGCGTTCGGAGGCCCGTAGTTGGCTCGATTCCAATCGCCAGGCCAACATCATCTATGCGCCGACCACCGATGTTTGGCACTGCTGGCTTGAACGCAGCAGGTCTCTGGGACGCGTCCTCGAAATCGTTATAGGCCAGCAGGTAGCTCGCGCCGAGGAGGTCCGTCAGGCCGCCCACCACTGGTTAAATCGAAAGAACGTCGAACGCGAGTTGGCTCGAACCGACGAGGAAATTCGCAAGGTCGGCGCCCGACGGCGTCCGATCGAGGCTCGCGCCCGCACCGCCATCTGCTCTCGTGTCCAGGAGTTCGTCCGCCTTGCCCAACGGTGGTTGGATCTTCTCAACGCAGAACCTCGGCCCCTTGACGACTACCGGCAAGAACAAGCTGACCGTTGCCGAAACGTGGTCCAGCGATTTCTCACGGCTGCTTTGACGGATGCGGGTAGCCTAGCAAACGCGGGCGGGACGTCTATCGCTCTCTCGGGCGCGGTGCGATTTGTCCGAACGGCGCTGGAAGATATCGGCCACCTATTCGATGCCAGCCGGGAAGAGACTCCCCATGTGTTCCCGGTGCGCGTGCTGTTGGGCGAAGAATTGCTAATGCTGCCGGCCTTTCCCCTCGATGAGAACTGGCGGCCTTCGTCGCCCGCTGGCGAAGAAATGCTTCGTCAGTTGGAGGACTTGTCCGAGAGAGAATACGACCCGGAAACGGCCTTCGCGAATCAGTCCACGGCAAAGAATCATCGCGCCACACTGTGGGTGATTGAAGCACTTGAGGTCCGACCAGAGTGCGTGAAAGTTGTTGAACGAATGAAGGCTGATCGCGACCAAGCTTTGGTTCACTGCCGCCAAGCACTTGCAAGAAAACTCAACGACACGCGCCAGTCTGTCGAGCAGGCGGTATGTTACGACCTGATTACCGCCGAAGAGCGTGAACGTTTTCTGGGGGCTGTGGAAGAGGGACGCATCGTGCTGGATGAGGTGTCGGATTTCGCAGCCGAGGACCGCAGGCTAGAAGAAATCGACCGGCTTATTCAAGAAAAGCAGCAGCAAAGGGTCCGCGAGGTCGAGCGGAAATTGAAGGAGACGGAGACGACGATTTCTCCCGATCTACAGCAAGACCTCGACATCGTTCGGCAGACTTTGGCCCGAGGTGACTTCCTCTCTGCCGACGAATACATCGGACTGCTGCGAACGGGTCAGCCGCTCAGTCGCGTGGCGGCGCCGCCTCGCAGTGTTGTCAACGAGTTCTTTCCCGCATTTGTGCAGCGTTTCAACGCGTTCATGGAAGGCGACGGCCGCAATCGCCACGAACCACGGGACGTGGTGGACCGAATTCGCGAAGCCGGCCTTCGTGGACGAGATCGCAACATTGGGCCGATCGACATGCGCGGAGTCCCCGGGCCGCAGGCTACCGAGGCGGCAGAAATGCTAACTGCCTGGTTGCGGCTCAAGAACCGTTCTGCGGATGCTGGCAAGGACTTGGTCCCGATCCTGACGGCCTTCGGTCTCCGCGATGTCCGAGTTGAACTTTCGACGTCGCTCGCCGCACCGCATTGGTCTGCGCTGTGTCAATGCACGCCACTTGGCGATCCCACCGTCTGCATCATCCCTCGCTTCGGTTCGCAAGCCAGGGGACGCTATCGTATCTTGGGCCTCTTCGATCGGCCGGACGAAGAAGCGATTGTGAACTTGGTCCGCGAGGTTGGAGGTGCCGAGCCGATCCTCGTGTTGTACTTCGGACGGATGACGGAACAGCGCCGCCGTGACCTCGCTGAGCTTTGCTGGCAGCGCCGCCGCTCGTTCCTCGTGATTGACGAAACTGTCGTATTTTTCTTGTGCAGTGAGCGTTTCAGCCGGTTGCCTGTTCTTTTCCAGGCCGTCCTGCCCTTCACCGTGGTTGAGCCGTACACCACAACGGCCTCGCTAGTTCCCGTGGAGATGTTCTTCGGTCGGGAGCAAGAGCGACGAGCAGTCCTCGACCCCTACGGGACGAATCTCGTGTACGGAGGTCGGCAGTTGGGTAAGTCGGCACTGCTGCGCGACGTCGAGCGTCGCGAGCACAACCCGGCGCAGGGGCGGATCGTCCGCTGGATTGACCTGAAGAATCGGGGGATCGGCATTGACCGGCCGGCCGAGGATCTCTGGTCAGTGCTTGGTCAGGAACTACACGAGGAAGACGTTCTGCCGCGACTGGCGACCACCCACCAGACCGTGGTCGAACGCATCAAAGATTGGTTGAAGGCCGTCGAGACTCGTCGCATCCTTCTGCTGCTCGACGAGGCGGACGCCTTCCTGGAGGCGGACAGCCGTGCTGTCAGCGAGCAGACTCGACACAGTTTTCCGCATGGCCTCGTGCCATAATAACGTGGTCAGTTGGTAGATGAGTGCCGACTAACG
>CAZAQY010000219.1:2402-14524 GCA_964486845.1 uncultured Pirellulaceae bacterium | reverse complement strand
ACGGGACTGCCGTTGTTTCCGGAGTACGAGTTGAAGCTCGATCTGCCCAAGGAAGACAGCTTGAAAGATCTGGAGGTGCCCGCCAACTGGGTCATGCCGCGACTTGCCCCGGTTAGGGATCACGGCGTCTGAGCGGGCTGCGATCGAGACGGCGGGCACGGGTGGAGCGATGTCCATGCCTGACTTCGTCCATCAACGTCACAGACCGCCGCTCGAGTTGCCGGGGGCGCGCGAGTTGATCCTGGCCTGCCCCCAGCTGCGCACCAACGTCAATTTGGCGCGGATCATCCGTGCCGCGGGTTGCTGCGGCGTGCGGCGGATGATCGTCTGCGGCAAGCCGAAGATCGACCGCGAAATCACCCGCAACGCGCTTGACCAGGTGGCCCTCGAACACCATCGCTCGCTGGGGCCCACGCTGCGGAAACTCAAAGCCGAGGGCTATGCGCTGGTGGGCCTGGAGCAAGCCAGCAACTCGCAGTGCCTGTACTCCTTCGCCTTCCCGGTTCGCACGGTATTGGTGATCGGCCACGAGCGGCTGGGCATCACCGAGGACGTCCTCACGCTGCTGGACCATGTTGTCGAGATCCCGGTCTACGGATTGCCGCACGCCTACAACGTGGCCACAGCTACCTCCATGGCGTTATACGAATACTGCCGCCAGCATGGCTCCGGGAGCTGACCGGGAATGCCCTTCGGTCGCCGTCCGACGCGACTCGGCACGTTCTCGCCTTGTGGCTTTGCCCATCGCCCGGCATAATTCTTCCTGCCGTATCCCGTATCCCGTATCACAGGAATCGACATGGCAGACAAGGCAAAGCACGCGATCAGCCCCACACGGGAAGAAGACTATCCCGAATGGTACCAGCAAGTGATCAAGGCGGCGGATCTGGCGGAGAACTCGCCGGTCCGCGGTTGCATGGTGATCAAACCCTGGGGCTGGGGCATCTGGGAGAACATGCAACGGGTGCTGGACGGGATGTTCAAGGCCACGGGCCACGAAAACGCCTATTTTCCGCTGTTCATCCCCATCAGTTTCCTGGAAAAGGAAGCGGAGCACGTCGAAGGCTTTGCCAAGGAATGCGCCGTGGTCACGCATCACCGGCTGGAGCCGGGACCGGAGGGCGGCCTGGTGCCGTCCGGCAAGCTGGACGAGCCGCTGATCGTGCGGCCCACCAGCGAGACGATCATCGGCGCGATGTACGCGCAATGGGTCCAGTCGCACCGCGACCTGCCCATCCTGATCAACCAATGGGCCAACGTGGTGCGTTGGGAACTGCGCACGCGGCTGTTCCTGCGCACCGCCGAATTCCTGTGGCAGGAAGGCCACACGGCGCACGCCACGGAGGCAGAAGCCCGCGAAGAGACGCAACGCATGCTGGACGTGTACGCCGATTTCGCGGAAAACTGGATGGCGATGCCTGTCATCAAAGGCGAAAAGACGGCGGGCGAGCGATTTCCGGGGGCCGTGTCCACGCTGTGCATCGAGGCCATGATGCAAGACCGCAAAGCCCTGCAGGCCGGCACGTCGCACTTCCTGGGCCAAAACTTTTCTAAGGCTCAGGGTATCAAGTTCCAGGACCAGAACGGACAGGAGGTCTTCGCCTGGACGACCTCCTGGGGCGTGTCGACGCGGTTGGTCGGTGCGCTGGTCATGGTCCACAGCGACGACGACGGCCTGGTGCTGCCGCCGAAGCTCGCGCCCAAGCACGTGGTGATCCTGCCCATCTGCCGCAACGATACGGAACGATCGCAGGTGTTGCCCTATTGCGAGAGCCTGATGAAGGAACTGAACGCCCAGACGTTTTCCGGCGGCAGCGTGCGGGCCTGGATCGACGACCGCGACCTGCGGGGCGGCGAAAAGAACTGGCAGCACGTCAAACGCGGCGTGCCGTTGCGAGCGGAAGTCGGCCCGCGCGACATCGCCAAGAACGCGGTCTTTCTGAGCCGGCGAGACACCGGGGAGAAACGCAACGTCGACCGCCAGGAGTTTGTGCAGAGCGCCGGCTCGATCCTGGACCAGATGCAGGGCAACCTGTACCAGCGGGCACTCGCACTGCGAGAGGCGAATACGCGGACGATCGACAACGCCGGCGAGTTCCGCGAGTACTTTACGCCGAAGGACGCCGACAAGCCGGAGATCCATGGCGGTTTTGCCGCCTGCCATTGGGCCGAAGATCCGGCCGTCGATCAGTTGTTGGCGGATTTGAAGGTCACCATCCGCTGCGTGCCGTACCAGGGCGAGCAGGAGCCCGGCAAGTGCATCTTCACCGGCCGCCCGAGCACAGGCCGCGCGGTTTTTGCCAAGGCGTATTGAGGGATGGGACAGATCCGGCCGCACTATCCGGTGGTCCGGCTGTTGGCTGCGTTCAGCCGCTACGCGGCGGCGTTGGATTGGGCGCAGCAGCAGGCCTGTCGCCACTGGGGCCCGCTGGCCCTGGCCAGCGACGTGTTCGAGTTCCAGAACACGCCCTACTACGAGCAAACGATGGGGACGGGATTGAAGAAGATCCTGCTGGCGTTTGCGGACTTGGTGGATCCGGAGATGCTGGTCGACGCCAAGCACCAGACGAACGATTGGGAGGAGCTGTTTCGCCAATTGCACGGCGGCCCGGAACGGCGGCCGTTGAACTTGGATCCAGGCTACGTGACGGAAGCGAAAGTCGTCCTGGCCACGACCAAGGACCGCGATCATCGCCTTTATTTGGCGCGGGGCATTTATGCCGAGGTGACCCTGTACTACCAGCGTGAGAGCGGCTGGCAGGGGCGGGATTGGACGTACCCGGATTACCGCAGCGCCGCCTATCATGAGTTCTTCACGCGCTGCCGGAATTACCTACGGGAACGAAAACATGCAAGCTGAAGTTCCGCTCTGGCTCGTCGCAGCGGTCGTGGCGCCCAGTCTGGTCACGGCGCTGGCGGCGGCGTATCTCGTCCGCCGCTGGGCGCCGCGCTGGGGGTTGATCGACAAGCCGGCCGCGCGCAAGGTCCACGTCACGCCGACGCCGTTGGGCGGCGGTCTGGCGATTTGGTTGGCGGTGGTGTTGCCGTTTGCCGTCGGGCAGGTGTTGTTGTGGCTGGTGGCGGCGGGGGTGGTTGCCCGCCAGTGGTTGCCGGCCGAAGCGCAACTGCACGTCGGCGGCTTGCTGGAACAATCGCCGCGGCTGTGGATCTTGTTGGGGGCCGGCACGGTGTTGATGGCCGTAGGGTTGGCCGATGATCGTTGGGGACTGGGCTGGAGAATCCGTCTGGCGGTCCAGTTCGGTGTGGCGGCCGCCTGCGTCTCGTTGCAGGATTGGCGGCTGACCGCGTTCCTGGACCTGCCGCTGGTGACCTGGGTGCTGTCCGTCTTGTGGATCGTAGCCCTGATCAATTCTTTCAACATGCTGGACAACATGGACGCGTTGTCGGCCGGCATTGCGGCGATTGCAGCCGGCCTGCTGGCCGCGGTGCTGCTGACGACGCCGGCGCCGGACACGCAACAGCCGCAGTTGTTCGTCGGCGGGTTTCTGCTGGTCCTGGTCGGGGCCCTGTTGGGTTTCTTGTGGCACAATCGGCCGATCGCCAAGTTGTTCATGGGGGACGCAGGCAGCTATTTCGTGGGCTTCTGCATCGCCATTTGCACGCTGCAGGCGACTTTTTCCAGTTATGAAAGCACGTCGCAGCACACGGTGCTTGCGCCGTTGTGCGTGCTGGCGGTGCCGTTGTACGACCTGGTCACCGTGTTGTGGATTCGCATCCGCGAAGGGCGCAGCCCGTTTCAGGCCGACAAGAGCCACTTCTCGCACCGCCTGGTCGAATTGGGTTTGACAAAAGGGCAAGCAGTCCTCACGATCTACCTGACCACGGCGACTTGCGGCCTGGGGGCACTGCTGCTGTACCGCGTGGACTGGGGCGGGGCCGCGATCATTTTGTTGATGGTTTTGTGCGTGTTGAGTCTGATTGCCATTCTGGAAACGACGGGCCGGCGAAATCGGTAATTTCCAGCGGCGCAGGCGGAAATTCGCGGATAGGCACTGGTCAGGCCGCATGCCGGGCGCGTATATTCGTGCCCAGAGGCTTGGTCCTCCTCGTCCGGCCGCAAAGAGAAGGCGCAACGATCGGGTAAGACGTGATGACGGAATCGGCTGAGGTTGTCATTACCGGCATTGGGGTAGTCAGCCCCATCGGGATCGGCAAAGACGCATACTGGAAATCGCTGTTGGAGGGCCGCAGCGGCATCGGGCCCTTGTCCGTCGCGGCGGTGACGGATTTGCCGGTCCGGTTTGGCGGGGCGATCAAGGACTTTGACGGCAAGCAGTTTGTGAAACCCCGCAAGAGCCTGAAAGTCATGTGCCGCGAGGTCCAGACCGGGTACGCGGCCGCCATGCTGGCTCTGCAAGACGCCGGCTGGAGTGCCGGAAAGGTCGAACCCGAGCGTTTCGGGGTGGTGCTCGGCAGCGAGATGTTCTATTGCGAATTGGACGAACTGGCGGACGCCTACCGCAAGTGCGTCGTGGACGGGCAGTTGCGTCCGGACCTGTGGGGAGCCGGCGCGATGAGCGACCTGTATCCCCTGTGGATGCTGAAGTACCTGCCGAACATGGTCGCTTGTCATATTGCGATCACCGAAGACGCCCGCGGCCCGAACAACACGATCACCTTGGACGAGGTTTCCAGTTTGCTGGCGCTGATCGAAAGCGTGTGCTACATCCAGCGCGGCGCCGCCGACGTGATGATTGCCGGCGGCCAGGGCACGCGGATCAACCTGGCCCGCATCCTGTATCGCGGCGATGTCCATTGGTCGCATCGCAACGAAGACCCTCTGCGCGCTTGCCGGCCGTTTGACGCCCAGCGCGACGGCGGCGTGATCGGCGAGGGCGCCGGCGCGTTTGTTCTGGAAACCCGGCAGCACGCCGAGGCTCGCGGGGCGAAGATCCTCGCCCGCGTGCTGGGCTTCGGACGCAGCTTCGACCGCGCGCCCCGCCCGCACTTTGCCGGAGTCGACGGAATCCGGCGGGCGATCGAGGAAGCCTTGGCCGGCGCAAGACTAAAGCCGGGCGACATCGGCCATGTCAACGCGCATGGCTCGAGCATGGTCGACGGGGACCGTTACGAAGCGCAGGCCATCCAGAGTTGCCTGGACGATGTCCCGGTGACGGCGCCGAAGAGCTACTTCGGCTGCCTGGGCGCCGGCACCGGCGCCGTCGAGATGGCGGCCAGTGTCCTGGCCATCGACACGGGCATCGTCCCCCCAACGCTGAATTACGAATTCCCCGACCCCGCCTGCCCCGTGAACGTTATCCACGGCCAGCCTCTGACGACCGACAAACGCACCGCCCTGGTGCTGAACCAATCCGAAACCGGCCAAACCGCCGCCGTCGTGCTGGGGCCGCCGTGATGACAACCCTGCCGGATGCGTTGGCAGGAAAATGGACGCGAGAAGATGGAAGAGGCTGACAGAAAGATAGGGTGACAGAAAAATGAAGGACGGAAGGAAAATGATTTCCTTCCGATGATTTTTCTGTCACCCCATCTTTCTGTCAGCTGTCTTTTTCTGCTTCCTATGGCCACAGCACCAGCAGCAGCACGCCGCACAACAGCACGACGCCAAAGGCGATCGAGACGCGCCGCAGCAGCAGCCGATGTCCCAGTACGGCGACCGCCGCGCCTTTGAACACAATGTTGGACAGCGCGCCCAGCAGGATCATCCGCCAACCGGTTTCCACGTTCAATTCGCCGCGTTTGACCAACTGGGCCGTCGACAACGTGATCGCGTCCATGTCGGTCAGCCCGGAAGCGGCGGCCACCATGTACAGGCCCGGTTGGCCCAGCCACTGTTGGCCCGCGGCCACTGCAGACAGGACGGCGGCGTATAACAGGCCGAACAGCACGGCCGCTTTCAGTTGCGACGGGTCCTCGTCCAGCGGCATCTGCTCCGTGTCGCCGCCGCGCGTCCAGTACATCACCGCCGCCAAGAGGCCCATCATCGCCATGACGACGACCAATGGCGGAGCGATGTCCGGCAGCAAGTCGGGCGCGACCACCGCGATTTCGAAGATCACGCGGCCAAAGATGATCGTCGAGGCGATCACAATGACAAGCGCGGCCAATCCTACCACCTCCGGCGCGTGACGGGTCCGGCGGGCGTAGCTGACGGTGGTCGCCGTGCTGGAAATGATGCCCCCAAAAACGGCGCCCAACAGCGTGCCGGCCCGCGCGCCGAGGAACTTGTACGCGATGTACCCGCCCACACTGATCCCCACGATCAGCACGACCATCAGCCAGATTTCGAACGGATTGAGCACTCCGTAGGAGCCGTAGCCGCGGTTCGGCACGACCGGCAGGATGACCAGCGCGAGCAGCACCAGGTTGAAAATCGCCCGGACGTCGGGTTCGCTGAAGCGTCCCACCAGCGTGTGCAGCGGCTTTTTCCATTGCAGCAGCACCGCCACGCCGCCGCCGACGATCAGGCCCAACCCCGTTTGGCCGTAGGCCAGCGCCACGCCCACGGCGAACATGACCAGCGCCGCAACTTCCGTCGTCAGCCCCAGCTCCTCTTGCCGCCCCAGGTACGACAGCACGGTGCCGACCGCCAGAACAGCGACCACGGCCAAGAAACCGGCCACCAGCAGCCAGACGCCCACGGTGGGGCCGAGCAATCCCAGCACGGTGCCCAGCACGGTGATCAGCGTGAACGTGCGGATGCCGGTGACGTGGTGCGCGGTCCATTCCCGCTGCAGGCCGACCAGCAGCCCCAGACCCAACGCCAGCGCCAAGGATTGAACCACCGCAATATCCATGCCCTTAGTTTGATTCAGGACGGGCGGACTCGCAAGAGATTCTGCCGGGTCAGGGACGCTGAGAAGCCCGGCTATTCCGAAAAAGCCGGGCTTCTTTGGCTGCGGCGCTCGCCTCCAGGCGTCAAAAGATGCGTCCCCGTACTGGACTTCCTGAGCGACTCTCCGCTATCTTGTGCGTCGCTCGACGCAGCACGGCGCGGTTTTCGTTCGGAGAACGCCGGGGCTGCCTGGGGCCGCCCAAGACTTCCGTGCCGCCAAGGTGGCGTGTGGAAGTTCCCTCAAGCCACACGGAGCGTTTCATGGACTATCGCCGCGTGATTCCCTGCCTGGACGTCCGGAACGGCCGGCTGGTCAAGGGCGTCAATTTCGTCGAGCTGAAAGACGTCGGCGATCCGGCCGAGAACGGCGCCGCGTACAGTGATGCCGGTGCGGACGAATTGGTCTTCCTGGACATCACGGCCAGCGTCGAGAACCGGCCGACGATTCTGGCGGCGGTCCGGCGAACCGTCGAGCGGATCTCGATCCCCCTGACCGTCGGCGGCGGCATCCGCAACATTGACGACATTCAGGCCCTGCTCGACATCGGCGTCTCCAAAGTCTCGATCAACACCGCGGCCATCCGGCGTCCCGAACTCATTCGGGAAGCGGCGGAGAAATTCGGTTCCGATCGGATCATCGTGGCCATCGACACCCGGCAGTCGAAAACCCTCCCGTCCGGCTTCGAGGTCGTCGTCCGCGGCGGCACCGAGGGGGCCGGCGTCGACGCCGTGGCGTGGGCTCGCCAGGCCGAGGAACTCGGCGCGGGCGCCATCCTGCCCACCAGCATGGACACGGACGGCATGCAGACCGGGTACGACATCCCCATGACACGAGCCATTGCCGGTGCCGTCCGACTGCCCGTGATCGCCTCCGGGGGGGCCGGGACGTTGGAACACCTCAAGGAAGCCATCGTCGAGGGGCATGCCGATGCCGTGTTGGTGGCGTCCATCGCTCATTTCGGCACGTTTACGATCCGGCAGATGAAGGAATACTTGGCGGCGCAGGGCATTCCTGTGCGACTGTGACGGCAAAAGGAGACGCGAGATGGATTGGAAAGCCTTTATCGACGAACAGATTGACTCGATTCGCCAAGCCGTCGGTGACTCTCTGGCGATCAACGCCTTGAGCGGCGGCGTGGACAGCTCGGTGGTCACCGTCCTGGGACACCGCGCTCTGGGCGACCGCCTGAAAACCGTGTTCATCGACAACGCGCTGATGCGGGAGGGCGAACCGGAGTTCGTCGTCCAAACGTTCGCCGATCTGGGCATCCCGGTCCAGCGGGTCAATGCGAGGCAGGAATTCCTCGGCGCGCTGGCCGGTTTGACGGACCCGGAAGAAAAACGCAGCGCGATCACCGCGACGTTTTACCGCCAGGTGTTCGGCCGCCTGGTCCGCGAGACCGGGGCGAAATTCCTGCTGCACGGCACGATCTTGACCGACATCGAGGAGACGGTGGCAGGCATCAAACGCCAGCACAATATCCTGGCCCAGATCGGGATCGACCCCGAGCAGGTGTATGGGTACCAGGTGCTGGAGCCGCTGCAGACGCTCCGCAAGGACGGCGTCCGCCAGGTCGCCCAGCTCGTGGGCCTGCCGCCCAGCATCACCGAGCGGATCCCCTTCCCCGGCCCCGCGCTGGCAACGCGGATCGCCGGCGAGGTCACGCCCGAGCGGCTGGCAACGGTCCGCGCAGCGACGGCCATTGTCGAACAGGAACTGGCCGACACGAACGCCTTTCAATACATGGCGGCTCTGCTGCAGGACAAGGCCACGGGGATCCGCGACGGCCGCCGGGAATTCGGCGATATCATCGTGGTTCGTTGCATCGACAGCGTGGACGCCCGCGAGGCGACGGTTGTCGAGCTGCCTTGGCCCAAGCTGCACCGGATTTGCGAGCGGATCACGTCGCTGCCCGGCGTGAACCGCTGCCTGTACGACCTGACCCCCAAACCGCCGGCCACCGTGGAATACGTCTGAGGCTCCCGTAGAACGGAATTCGTTCCGTTTCGAACGGATTGAAATCCGTTCTACTTTGGCTGAGGCCCCAGGCCGCGATAACAGAAGGATGCGAACGTGCCGAAGCGACAAGATATCCGCAAGGTGATGATCATTGGCTCCGGGCCGATCGTGATCGGTCAGGCTTGCGAGTTCGACTATTCCGGGACCCAGGCCTGCAAGGCGCTTCGCGGGCTGGGCTACGAGATCGTGCTGGTCAACAGCAACCCGGCCACGATCATGACGGATCCGAGCATGGCGGACGTGACGTACATCGAGCCGCTGAATGTGGAGCGGATGGCGGAGATCATCGAAAAAGAACGGCCCGACGCGCTGCTGCCGAACCTGGGCGGCCAGACGGGGCTGAACCTGTCCTCCGCGCTGGCCCGCCGCGGTGTGCTGGACAAGTACGGCGTGCAGGTGATCGGCGTGCCGGTGGACGCGATCGAGCGGGGCGAAGACCGCCGGGTGTTCAAGGACACCATGAATCGGCTGGGCGTCGAACTGCCGCGCAGCGAAATTGCCCGCAACGTGGAAGAGGCGGAACAAATCATCCAACGCATCGGCTTGCCTGCCGTGGTCCGGCCCGCCTATACGATGGGGGGCACGGGCGGTGGGCTGGTCTATAACCTGGACGAATTCCGCGCGGTGACGGCCCGCGGACTGGCCGCCAGCATGATCGGGCAGGTCCTGATCGAAGAGTCGGTCGAGGGATGGGAAGAGTTGGAACTGGAGGTCGTCCGGGACGCGAAGAACCAGATGATCACCGTCTGCTTCATCGAAAACGTGGACGCGATGGGCATCCACACCGGCGATTCGTACTGCGTGGCGCCGATGCTGACGATCGCGCCGGAACTGCAGCAGCGGCTGCAGAAGCACTCGTACGACATCGTCGAGTCGATTGGGGTGATCGGCGGCACGAACATCCAGTTTGCGCACGATCCGAAAACCGGCCGCATCCTGGCCATCGAAATCAATCCGCGCACCTCGCGGTCCTCGGCCCTGGCCTCCAAGGCGACGGGGTTTCCCATCGCCTACGTGTCGTCGCTGTTGGCCGGCGGGCTGACGATGGACGAGATCCCGTATTGGCGGGACCGGACGCTGGAAAAGTACACGCCGTGGGGCGACCACGTGGTCGTCAAGTTCTGCCGCTGGGCCTTCGAGAAGTTCGCCGGCCTGCAGGACCGGCTGGGCACGCAGATGCTGGCCGTGGGCGAAGTGATGAGCATTGGCAAAACGTACAAGGAGGCGTTTCACAAGGCGATCCGCTCGGTGGAGATCGGCCGCCACGGCCTGGGCGGCGCCAAGGACTTCCAGCGGAAGTCGTTGGACGAACTCTTGGCGATGCTCACTCAGCCCACCAGCGAACGCCAGTTCCTGATGTACGAGGCGCTCCGCAAAGGCGCCGACGTCCAGACGCTGCACGAGCGTACGCACATCAAGCTTTGGTTCATCGAGCAGATGCGCGAGCTGGTGCAAGAGGAAGAGGAAATCCTCCGGTACCAGGGCCAGCGGCTGCCGGACGAGTTGCTGGCCCGCGCCAAGAAGGACGGCTTCTCCGATCGCTACCTGGCTCGGTTGCTGGGTACGACCGAGCGGGAAATCCGCGAGCACCGGAAGTCGCTGGGCTTGAAGCCGGGCTTTCACCCCGTCCACGTCAGCGGCGTGGAGAACGCCGCGTATTACTACTCCAGTTACAACGCGCCCGACGCAACGACGGTTTCCGACCGCCGCAAAGTGCTGGTCCTGGGCGGCGGCCCGAACCGCATCGGGCAAGGGATCGAGTTCGATTACTGCTGCGTCCACGCCGCGTTTGCCATCCGCGACGAGGGGCTCGAATCGATCATGGTCAACTGCAACCCGGAGACGGTCTCGACCGATTACGATACGGCCAACAAGCTGTACTTCGAGCCGTTGACCGTCGAGGAAATCCTGGCGATTTACGAGAAGGAACAGCCGGAGGGCGTGATCGTCCAGTTCGGCGGCCAGACGCCGCTGAACATCGCCAACGACCTGGCCGCCGCGGGCGTTCGCATCCTGGGCACCTCGCCGGACGCCATCGACCTGGCCGAGGACCGGGACCGGTTCCGGCAAATGATGCGCAAGCTGGGCATCCCGGATCCGGAATCGGGCATGGCCAGCACGCTGGACGAGGCACTGGCCATCGCGCACCGCATCGGCTACCCGCTGATTGTCCGCCCGTCATTCGTCCTAGGTGGAAGGGCGATGGAGATTGTCTACGATCAGGAGATGCTCGAACGCTATCTCGCCGCCGCCGTCGACGTGGCGCCGGAACGGCCGATCCTGATTGAAAGGTTCCTGGAGAATGCCATCGAGGCGGAGGCGGACGCGATCTCCGACGGCACCGGCGCGTTCGTGCCCGCGGTCATGGAGCACATCGAACTGGCCGGCATCCATTCGGGCGATTCCGCCTGCGTGATCCCGCCGGTCAGCATTCCGCAGAAACACCTGCAGACGATCAACGACTATACGCGCCGCATCGCGCTGGAATTGAACGTCGTCGGCCTGATCAATATCCAATACGCCATCCACAAGGACACGGTTTACATCCTGGAGGCCAATCCCCGCGCCTCGCGCACGGTGCCGTTGGTGTCCAAGGTCTGCAATATCCCGATGGCGCGGATCGCCACGCAATTGATGCTGGGAAAGAAGCTCGATGAGCTGGGATTGCGGCATCGGCACATCCCGCATTTCGGCGTCAAGGAGGCGGTGTTCCCGTTCAACATGTACCACGGCGTCGATCCGCTGCTGGGTCCGGAGATGCGGTCCACCGGCGAGGTGCTCGGCATGGCGGACTCGTTTGGCCTGGCGTTCTACAAGGCCGAGGAAGCCGCGCAGCCCACGCTGCCCTTGGAGGGCACGGTCCTAATCACCGTGGCGGACCGGGACAAGCCGGACGTGCTGGCGGTGGCGCGCCGGTTTGCCGAACTCGGCTTCCGCATCAAAGCGACGCTGGGTACGCACTCGCTGCTCACCGAAAACGGCATCGCCGCAGAGCGAATCAACAAGATGCGCGAGGGCCGGCCGGACATCGTCGACGCCTTGGTCAACGGCGAGATCCAACTGGTGATCAACACGCCGCGCGGCAAGATCGGCCAGGCCGACGATTCGTACATCCGCACCACGGCCATCAAGCGCAAGGTGCCCTACATCACGACCCTGGCCGCCGCCCACGCCGCCGCCAAAGGCATCGCCGCCTACCGCGCCGGCCGCGGGCAAGTCAAGAGCCTGCAAGCGTACCACGCGAGGATCAAGTAGACGGGATGCGGGTTGCGGGATGCGGGATGC
>CAZAQY010000219.1:0-2302 GCA_964486845.1 uncultured Pirellulaceae bacterium | reverse complement strand
CGGGATGCGGGTTGCGGGATGCGGGATGCTCACGTAGACGAGTGGACGTCATGCCTGGGAAGTTCGATCCGTACTACCGCTGGCTCGGCATTCCGCCCAAGGAGCAGCCGCCGAATCACTACCGGCTGCTGGGGCTCGATCTGTTCGAGGCCGACCCGGCGCTGATCGACTCGTTTGCCCTGCGCCATACCAGCTTCCTGCGCGAAATCACCGACGGCCCGCACCTGCCGGACGCCCAGCGCCTGCTGAATGAATTGGCCGCGGCTCGTCGCTGTCTGCTCGATCCGCAGCGGAAAGCCGCGTATGACGGTGAACTGCGGACTCGCCTGGCGGCGGCCGGCACAGTGCAGTCCGATCCCGCTGCCGCGGTGACTCCGCCTGTGTCGGTGCCCGCGCCCGTTTCCCATCCCGGCCCCGAGCATCAACCCGCGTTGTGCGATCTGTCCTCGATCGCGGTTGTCGCCGAGACCGATCACGTTGCAAGCAGGCCGGCGGCACCGTCTCGACCGAAACCGCGCAGGCCGCTCGCTTGGCTCGTGATGGGCTCGATCGGAATCGCCGGGGTATTGGTGGCGGTGGTGATCGCCGCCGTGTACGTCTGGCGCGCGGAACCTTCTCGCTCTGGTCCCACGACCGCCGATGCGGGGCGCGGCGCGGCCAAGCCGCCGCTGCCATCGTCATCGCCTCCCTCGTCGCCAACTCCGTCGTCTCCCCTGCTCTCTCCGCAATCCGGCCCCGGAGATCCTCCCTCGCCCGCGGATCTTCCGGGCGAACCATCGGGCGGACTCCCGGCGAGTTCCGCGCCTGACGCCTCGCCCCTCGAACTCAAGCCGCCGCCGGACCTCATCCCGGACGGTCAGCCTCCGCGTCTGCCGGGACTCGTCCTGTGGCTGGACGCTTCCCAGCTGGAGCCGGCTGGTGCTCGGATCGCGCGCTGGAGCGACGGCAGCGCGGGCGGTTATGTCGCTCAGCAGAAACAACCCGATCGGCAGCCCGAATTGTTGCCCCAGGGACTCAACGGCAAACCCGTCGCCAGGTTCTGCGGCCGGCCGTGGCTGGAGATCCCCGGCACCTCGCAAGCGTTGAATCTGGGTTCCGGCTACACCATCGTCTACGTAGCTCGCGGCTTGGGGGGAACGCTGCTTTGCAAGGGCGTCGGCGGCAAGGCAGGCCAATTCTCGTTGTTGAGCGATTCGTGCTTCTTGACCAACGGCGAAATCAATTCGCAGACCGCCGGCCGACTGCCCGCCACGGGCGACGATCCGACTCAGTTTCGCGTTCGCACGATCGCGGCGGATGCCACAGCTCTCACCTGGTACATCGACGGATCGGCCAACGGCAGTTTTTCCGGCGAACGGTACGACGTTCAGAACAAATCCATGGTGCGGATCGGTGGTCCTGCTTCTCGCTCCGCGGGAGAGGACGCTGGCCAGTGGTTCGTCGGCGATTTGGCGGAATTACTGATCTACGGCCGGGCCCTGCCGCAGGACGAACGCGAGGGGGTCGAAGCGTACTTGCGTCAGAAGTGGCTGTCCGGCGGCAAGCCTCCCGCCCCGTTGGACTTGGTCGCGGTACCCGCCGAGTCGCCGCCCGCCGAGTCGCCGCCCGCCGAGTCGCCGTCCGCCGAGTCGCCGCCCGCCCAGGCGGCCGCCGGTGCGGCGATGCCGGAAGCGCCGCCGGAAGCCGCCGGCGCGGTCGCGCCAGAAGGTGTCGAGCTGGCTCCCACGGGCCAAATCCAACGCGAGGTTTGGCGCAACTTCCGGGGCGTCGATCCGGACGCCGCCAATCAACTGATCGCCGATCGGCCCACGCCCGATCTGACCGAAACGTTGGACCGTCTGGAAGCTCCGTCAGACTTCGACGACAACTATTGCCAGCGGATCCGAGGTTTTCTGCAGCCGCCCCTCACGGGTGACTACACTTTCACCGTACGCGCCAACGAAGGCGGCCTGCTGCTGGTCAGCCCGGATGAAAACCCGGAAAACAAGCAGCCGGTGACGGGCAAGGACAAGATCCGCCTGACGGCCGGCCGAGCCTACTACTTCGAAGCGATCCATTGGGAAAAAGGCGGCAAGGACTCCTTCTCCGTGGGCTGGAAACTGCCCGGCGGCAAGGAAGAAAACCCCATCCCCGGCACTCGATTGTCGCTCCGCGATCGGCCCATCCCACCGCACGAAACCGGATTCGTCACCCTGAAGCCGGTGCGGGCCGAGGCCTCAGCGGGTTCCCAGCTGAAAATCCTGGAAGACGGATCCGTATTGAGCGACGGGGCGACGAAAGAGAACGAGGTCTATCGCCTCGT
>CAZAQY010000218.1:7341-14617 GCA_964486845.1 uncultured Pirellulaceae bacterium | reverse complement strand
GCCAACCACCGGCTGCGCTGTCGGCTGTTCCACTAAGCCGGCACCGCGCCGTTCGTGAGCTGTCCGCCCCGCTCCGGACCTCCGCCGAGGCGGGGTGGCGCGGGAGCCTCGCTTCCGACGTTCCCCCCGCGGCTGGTGGCCTGCCGCTGCCGGCCGCCGTCAGCTGCTCCCGTCGTGGCCGTTGGCTCGGCCAACCACGGGCTGCGCTGTCGGTCGTTCCACCAAGCCGGCACCGCGCCGGGCCGCGAGCTGCCCATCCCGTTGCGGATTCCTGGTCTTGGACGACCAGCGCGAGCTTCCTGCCTCGATGGTCCCACCATCATCCTGCGCACCGAACACCGTCAGCTGCTATTGCCGCGAAACCAACGCCACACTCGATCACACGGTGGCCGGGTTCGGCGAATGTTTACTCGGCAGGTAACATAACTTCTTGTTTCGGCTTGGTTTACATGAAGTGGAGACGAACGGGCTCGAACCGTCAACCCCCGGCTTGCAAAGCCGGTGCTCTCCCAATTGAGCTACGTCCCCAAAAGAGAAAATCCGAAGTCCGAAAACCGAAATTCGCAAAGACGGTCTGCAACGGCGACCATCAGCAACTGGGGCTCGAATTTCGAGTCTCGCACTTCGGATTTCCGTCCCAGTGGGCGCACGAGGAGTCGGACCTCGGACCTCGTCGTTATCAGCGACGCGCTCTAACCAACTGAGCTATGCGCCCCCAAAGGCTTTAACTTGCTCAATTCTAAACCCTTCATGGCCGCTGTCAAAGGGGAGGACGGCAAGAGCGGAACGGCAAGCCAAGCTGTCTTGGGATTCGGCAGGAACCGCAACTCAGAAGCCCGGCTTTTTCGGAAAAGCCGGGCTTATTCTCCGAACCAACTGCGCGGCCACCCGCTGCTGGCCATCCGCGCCCACAACTGCCGGAATGCTAGCGGCGCAAAGCGAATAATCGTCAGAATTTACCCAGTTTGGCTATGCTCGAAGGCCAGCTGGAACCGAACAATTACACGAAGTTTCCGAATCTCGGTTCAGGGAGTGACCGCTCATGCTGCACGTGACCTGTCGAATCTCGTTCGCCATCAGTCTTGCCGCGTCCTTCTTCGTTTGGATTGCCGATGCCAGCGCAGCGAAAGTGACCCCGGCTCAGGCGCTGGCGCTTCGTCCCATTCAGAGCGACGTGGAGTACGACATGCCTGCGGAGTCCGACGTCGAGAAGTGCAGCATCCAGGCAAAGTCGGAAGGCGGGGTCGCGGGCTGGGTCGTTCTGGATCAAGGCGGCCAACTGTTGCGGCGATTCCTGGACAGCAACGGAGACAACAAGGTGGATCTGTGGTGCTATTACCGGGGTGGTATCGAAGTCTACCGTGATATCGACGCCGATTTCAACGGCAAGGCAGACCAGTACCGCTGGCTGGGAACCGCCGGCACCCGCTGGGGGCTGGACAGCAACGAAGACGGCAAGATCGAACGCTGGAAGATGATCTCGGCGGAGGAGGTCACGGCCGAGGTCGTCGCCGCTTTGGCTAACCGCGACGCCGCGCGTTTTCAATGCGTCCTGCCCACAACACAGGAGCTGACCGCACTGGGACTCGGCGACGTCCAGCAACGCGACATTGCCAAGAAGGTGGCCGAAGCCGCTCGCGGATTCCTGGAAGTGGCCAGCGGTCAGTCGGTGGTCAGCCGCAAGTCGAAATGGCTGAACTTCGGCGCGAACCGACCGGGCGTCATTCCGGCGGGATGGGAAGGCGCCACTCGCGACGTGACCGTCTACGACAATGCGTCGGCGATCGTAGAAACGGATGCGAAGACGGCCCAAATCGTCATCGGAACCCTGATCCAAGTCGACGGCGGTTGGCGGGTCATCGATCTGCCGGCGAATCTGTCCGATGCCCGCACAGTGAGCGTTTCGGGCGGCTACTTTTTCCAGCAAGCCCTACGCCAGCCCACCATGGCTGCTCCCGAAGAGGGGCTGAGCGAGGCCGCGCAGAAACTGCTCCGCGACTTGGAGCAGTTGGACAAGTCGCTGGATTCCGCTTCGGGACCAGCGGAACTCGCCAAATTGCACGCCAGCCGCGCGGAAGTACTGGAACAGCTGGTTCAGAATGCCAAGACGGAGGAAGACCGCGAGAACTGGATTCGTCAGTTGGCGGACGGCATTGCGGCCGCCGTCCAGTCGGGCGGCTATCCGGCCGGCCTGGATCGGCTCCAGGCCTTGCGCGACAAGCTCAAGCAGCAGGCTCCGGACTTGGAGCTGACGGCGCACGTCGAGTTCATGTATCTGTCCGCCGAGTATGCCCGCAAGTTGCAGCAACCTAATGCCGACTACGCCAAGATCCAGGATGAATGGCTCGTGGATTTGGCGAAATTCGTGGAAACCTATCCGAACGCCGAAGACGCTGCGGAAGCCATGTTGCAGTTGGGTGTGGGCGAGGAATTCGCCGGCAAGGACGACAAGGCCATCGCTTGGTACGGCAAGATCGTCGAGCGGGTCCCCAAAGCTGCGCCGGCCGCGAAGGCGGCGGGCGCGAAGCGGCGGTTGGAGTCCGCCGGCAAGACGATTGCACTGAGCGGGACCGGCCTGGACGGCAAGGCTGTTTCGCTGGACATGCTGCGAGGCCGCCCGGTGTTGATCCACTACTGGGCCACGTGGTGCGAACCCTGCAAACAGGACTTCGTGACTCTCAAACAGGTGCAGGCCAAGTACGCCAAGCAGGGCTTCACGGTGCTCGGAATCAATCTCGACAGTGATCGAGCCTCGGCGGTCACCTATCTGCAGAGCAATCCGCTGGCTTGGTCACACCTGTACGAACCGGGAGGGCTGGACAGCCGCTTGGCTACGGAACTGGGCATCCTGACGTTGCCCACGATGCTGTTGATCGACAAGGAGGGCAAGGTGGTCAACCGGAACATCCACGCCGCCGAGTTGAGCGACGAACTTGGCAAACTTCTGCCCTAGCCGGAACTTCTCCCGGCGGACGCATCATGGAGCCCGAATCTCGTTCCCGAGCTTCGTTTGGGAACGCATGTCCTTGAAAGCTCCTTTGCGCCTTCAGGCCGCGTTGGATCCGTCCAAGCAGAAGACGGCACCCAAAATTGCCCATGACTTTAACGCCTTTTGCAGGATTTTCAAAAAAGTATCGAATCGTACCATCAGCTAGCAGCAAACACTCCCTCCGCCATTCGCACGCAACTGGTTAGCGCAAGGCAAGTTGCCGCGACGATCGCAAATTGCCCGTCCCCCGGCATGGAAATCGCACTCCCAATAGCAGGCAACCGGTGGTATAGTTCCATTCGCTGCCGCTCATGTTACCCCTGGAATGGAGTCTGGGAGTTGCCAGCCATGCCGCCAATCAGTGAAGTCCTTGCTATTGCGTCGATTGTTGCGATTCAACTTTCTGGGGTGGCCAGCGTCGTTGCAGCCCGACTGCCGGAACGTTCGCCCGCGACCGGTTCGGCCCAAAAGTGGTTTTTCGTGTTGCTCGGAGCAGTCGGTCTGTCCACGATGATTACACTCAGCGCCGGCCACGCCATCTGGCTTTCGGGCGCAGCGACGCTGGGCCTGATGTCCATCGGCGCGACGGCCGACTTTCGTTCGCACAGCCGCAGACCCGCCTACTGAACCGGGGCCATCATGCCGGTGGCGGCTCGGCGTCGATTTGGCCCTTCCGCTGCCAGAAGTCCCACGGAACCAGCAGCAACGCGATGATCGCGTAGCCAGTCACGTACTGCACTGTTGCGGATCGGGCGTCCGCGGGTAGCGTCGCGTCCCAAAGCACGAACAGCCGCCCGCCCGGCAACGTGGAATGAATGATGCCGAATGCCGCGCAGATCGCGGCGACGGCAAAACAGGCCGCCGCGGCGCGCAAATGGCGGTCGATCAGCGCGGTTAACGCCGAGGCCCACAGCAGACTCGTGACGATGAAACCATTGGCCAGCATGCGGATGGTCTGCAATTCGGACCGCAATCCAGGGTCGCTGAGAGTTGCCGGAGACAGCCGGTGGGACACGACGGCCGCGTCGCCGAAGATTTTATCAATGTACAGCACCGCCAACGCGGCCAGGGCCGGAATACAGGCGATGGCCAGGGCGGGATAGTGCCGCTTGGGCGTTGCTTGAAAAGTCTGCGACGTGATCTCCAGGCCGACGAAGATCAGAATGGGATACACGGTCGCTTTGGGAATGACGACGTACAAGCAGCCGAAATAGCCGAGGATGCCCGCGCCGCCGACAAAGAGTGCGGTCGCCAGTGTGTATGCCGACCGCGCGCCCATCGCCTTGTAGGCCGGGTGTCCGATGTACGGCGTCGACTGGATGACGCCGCCGCAAGCGCTGGCCACGACGGTTGCCAGAGCCTCGACCGCGATCACCCAGCCCGTATCGAAATCGTCGCCTGCCGCCGCCGCGCTCTCTGTACAGTCGATCCCGCCGATCACGGTGGCCAAAGCGAACGGAATCACGATCGGCAGGTAGTGGGCGGCATCGCCCATCGCCGCCAACCATTCGAACCGGAGAGCGGAGAGCCAGCCCGAAGGCAGCAGGGCCTGCTGGGGATCGACCAAGGGCTCCGCCGACCGATCCATCACGCCCAGGGCCTGCATGCCATAGAACAAAGCGCCGCCAACCAAGAGCGCCCCCAAGGCGCCTGGCAGACGCAGCGGCAGCGGCACGCGAGCCACAAGCGTCGTCAAGATAATGGCCAGAGCCACAAATCCGACCACGGGCTGGTGCAGAATCTCGACCAGCGGCAGGAAGCTGATCATGACCAGGGCGATGGCGGTCAGCGAGCCCAGCAGGCCAGCCCTAGGCAGCATGCGGCGCACCCAGTTCGACCCGCACGCGCAGAGAAGCTTGAATAGTCCGCTGATGAAAATCGAGCAAATGCCGATGTGCCATGTGTAACGTGCGGCCGCCTCGACGCTGGGCATCGTCTCCCGCGCCTGCAGGAACGCGGGGCCAAGCACAAAAAACACCATCCCAAACGTGCTGGGGGTGTCCAACCCCAGGGGCATCGCCGTGACGTCCAAGCGGCCCTTGCGCTTGCCCAAGTGCAGGGCCATCCAGAAGTACAACAGGTCGCCCACCAGCACCCCGATGGCCGTGCCAGGAACCATGTACTGGATCGCGAAGTTTGTAGGAAATTCAAAAACGACCGCTAGCAGCCCGACTGTCAAGAGC
This sequence comes from uncultured Pirellulaceae bacterium, assembly GCA_964486845.1. Lineage (GTDB taxonomy): Bacteria > Planctomycetota > Planctomycetia > Pirellulales > Pirellulaceae > Anammoximicrobium. The sequence continues at coordinate 9,445 of CAZAQY010000218.1, read as the reverse complement.
AAGTTGGCAAAATTATCTAACATTAAGCCAAAAAAGGCGTTAATGTCGCCGGGGGCGGCCCAGGAAGCGCGATTGAGGTGGGGTGGTTCTGGTTGCGGCACGATTCTTGCATCCTAAAGAAGACCCGATGGGGGCCCCTGCCAGGTGACCGGAATGCCGTTACTTGCAGTTCACGGGAGGTCCTTGGCAGGGACACCCGGTTTGTGCTAGGATCAGAGCATTGTCTTCATCCTGGAAGCGGCTTTTTTCGATGAACTCTTCTCTACGGGCTTCGTAGAACTAATGAACGCGACCTTACAAGCGACCACAGCAACTCGGACGGAACCTCGCTCGCTGAATCAATGGTCTGACGAAGAACTGCTGATCCAATATCGCGAGACCGGCCGCCGGGATCTGTTTGCGGAACTGGTACACCGCTACGAAAGCGAATTATATTGCTACCTGCGGCGATATCTAGGCAGCGTCGAGGCGGCGGAAGATGCATTTCAAGCGGTGTTTTTGCAAGTCCATTTGAAGTGCGATCAGTTCGATTCGCAACGGCGGGTACGGCCTTGGCTGTACGCCATCGCCACGAATCAGGCGATCGACGCGCAGCGCTGCAGCCGGCGTTACCGAGCGGTCAGCCTGGATCGTCCCGGCCGGCTGCGGGAGACGGAGGACGTGCGCGGGCTTGCCGAGTTGATGGTCAGCGACGAAGTCGACCCGTCGCAACAAGTGGCGGACGACGAGCGCGATGAGTTGCTCCGCAGGGCCATGGACGAACTGTCCGAGCAGATGCGCTCGGTGATCCAGCTCGTGTACTATCAGGGTCTGCTTTATCGCGAGGCCGCAGAAGTGTTGTCGATTCCTGTGGGAACGGTTCGCAGCCGGCTCCACACGGCGATTGCGAAGCTGACCGAGTTCTGGAAACGTCACCATCCCCATCTGGACTGAGCGATGCGTGAAGACCTGTTGGGTTACCTGCTAAACGCCCTTGACGAGGCCGAAAGACAGCGGGTTTTTGAAGCGTTGCAGAAAGACCCTCAGTTGCGGCAGGAACTGGAGACCTTACGCGGTGACTTGCGTCCCCTGGATGCGACGAATTGCGACTACGATCCGCCGGCGGGCCTGGCCGATTTGACGTGTGATTTGGTCGAGGGCTACGCTGAACAGCACGTGGTGAGGATACCTGCCGGAGCCGAACGGCGTCGCTCTGGACGCTCGCCAGTCCGCCTCAAGGCTCGCGACCCGTTGGCTCCTGCCAACAGATGGTCCGCATCCGACGTGATCGTGGTTGCGGGAATTCTGTTGGCGGTATCGCTGATTTTCTTCCCCGCCATGGCCCGCAGCCGTTATCTTACGCAGGTCACGCACTGTCAGGAGAACCTTCGCCAGCTAGGGATCGCATTGGCGCGGTACAGCGAGCAGCACGACGGCTTCTTTCCCGTGATTCCCATCAGCGGCAATCGAGCGGTCGCGGGGATCTACGCTCCGATCCTGCTGGAAAGTCAATATCTGGAGACTCCTCGATTCGTCGTGTGTCCTGGATCGGAACTCGCGGCGCAGAACGCCGAGTTTCGTATTCCCAGTCTGTCTGAATTGGACCAGGCGGGCGGCATCCAGTTACGCAGGCTGCAGCGCAACCTTGGCGGCAGCTACGGCTACACCTTGGGTAACATCGGCCGGCAGGGGTATGTGACGCCGCGCAATCGCGTGCGCCCGTACTTCGCCTTGCTGGCGGACGCGCCCAGTCTTCATCTGGCGGGGCGTCAGAGCGGCAATCACGGCGGGCGCGGCCAAAACGTGTTGTTCGAAGACCTGCACGTTGAATTCCTGCAGAGCCCTCGCAACGAGGCACTCGGCGACGACCTGTTCCGGAATCGCTACGGATACGTGGAAGCGGGGCTGGACGAAGGCGACAGCGTGGTCGTCCCCAGCAACGTGAGCCCGTTGCTGCACTACTAAGTCTGACTTCGGCGCTTGTCCAATAAGCGGTGCTTGGTGTAACCTGTTCGGCTGTGGCGGGTCTGTTCGCATAACGCCGACAGATCGTAGCCCTCTCGCTTCGCGAGAGGGTCACCTGAAGTTTCGCGAGATCATAGCGCCTTTTTGCCAAAAGGGAGAT
>CAZAQY010000218.1:0-7241 GCA_964486845.1 uncultured Pirellulaceae bacterium | reverse complement strand
GATACTGAGGCGCCGCCACCGCTCAATCAGGGTGCCAAGAAATCATGACAACAGAAAAGCAAGGATCCTCGAATATGGAAATCCTTTTCGCCGTCGGTTTCATCGTGGCGTGGTTTGCTCTCCAGGCGTGGATTCTGCCGCGCTTCGGTGTGTCGACGTGAATGAGTCCTGCTTGTCGGCCGAGTTCGGCCGCTGGACAGGAAGAGTCGAAAGGCGGCCAGGGGCAGATTCCCAAGGTTTCGTCCAAATCCGACCAGGCCTCCCCGTGATTGTTTCGGCAACCGCCGCTGAAAGCAGAACAGCGCCGCTGAACACAGAAGTCCGGCTTTTCTACAGAGCCGAGCTTCTGCCAAGAGGTAGATCATGACACGAAGTTGCAGTTTGGTGCTGATCGTCGCTTTCGCGTGGACAGCAGGATGCCGTCCTCCAGAGGCTAGTCGTGGCGGGACTACCGCCGCGACGGATGAGGCGGCCGTGTTGACGGACGCCCAGTTGGAGCAGCAGCAGGTTGCCTTGGCTGCTCGCGACGCGATGTCCGGCCGCCTATTAAACAAGCTCGCGGAGGTCCTGGGGGCTTCGGGGCCGGTTGCCGCGATCGAGGTGTGCCGGCAACAGGCCCCGCAGATCGCCGCCGAAACTGGTCAAGACCTGGGCGTCGCGATCGGAAGGACGTCGTTCCGGTTGCGGAATCCGAAGAACACACCGGCCGAGTGGGCTCGATCGCTGGTTCGATATCGTCTTCAAGCGAAGGGGGCGAGTGATGACGCTACGACATGATGTTTTGGTGCGCTGGGTGCGAGGGATCGGCCAGCTGGCTGGGATGCTGGTCTTTGCCGCGGGCGTGGTGGTGCTGATGCTGTGGCTGGCGGGCAAATTCGAGCCAAAGGTGCCCGTCGCTCCCGCCGGTTCTCCGACGTCGACGGCGGGAGTCAACGGCGAGGTCGTTCCCGTGCGTGTCCGCAAGCTGCCGCTGTATGAATCGGCCGTCGGCAGCATCCGGGCCGTTCACGAGACCAGCGTCGGCTCCAAACTGCTGGCCCGCGTGGTCGAGGTCAACTTGAAGGCGGGCCAGGCGGTGAAGAAGGACGACGTGTTGGTGCGGTTGGACGACGGCGATCTGCAGGCGAAACTCCAGGGGGCTCAGGCGGCCGTCCGAGCCGCCGCAGCCCAGTACGAGCAGACCGCCGCCGAAGAAAAACGTCACGCTCCGCTGGCCAAGGACCGGGCAATCAGCCAGCAAGAATACGACCGCACGGTGGCTGCGATGAAGAAGGCCGAAGCGGAATGGCACCGCGCGCAGGAGACTGTCAAGGAAATCCAGGCAACGCTCGATTGGGCGACCGTCCGAGCGCCGATGGACGGTGTGGTGATCGACAAACACGTCGACGCAGGCGACACCGTCAGACCCGGCCAGGTTCTGGTGACCATCTTCGATCCGAAACGAATGCAATTGGTGGCCAGCGTCCGCGAGTCGCTGGCGCTGCAACTGCAGACGGGCCAGGACATCGACGTGCTGGTGCAGGGGCTGGACAAGCAGTGCAGCGGCACGATCAGCGAAATCGTGCCGGAAGCCCAGGCCGCCAGCCGCGCCTTCCAGGTCAAAGTCACCGGTCCCTGTCCCACGGGGATCTACACGGGGATGTTTGGACGCATTCTGATTCCACTGGACGAGGAGCAGGTGCTGGTGATCCCCCAGACCGCCGTCCGCCACATTGGCCAACTGGAACTCGTCGACGTCGTAGAGGGCGACCGGCTCAGCCGGCGGGCGGTCCGCACGGGACGCAAGCTCGACGGTGACGTGGAGGTCCTGTCTGGATTGCGCGAGGGCGAGCAGGTCCTGGCTTCACCCGAGTCGGCAGCGGCCTGACATCATCTGACCGGCAACGACACCCACCGGCCGCACCAGGAAACGAGCCATGTCAGAACAAACCGGCAATTCTCTCGCTCACGATCAGCACTTCACGAACAAGATCGTGAAGGCCTTTCTCGAGTCCAATCTGGCGCTGATCCTGATCCTGCTGGCCACGGTCGTCGGTTTGGCCGCCCTGGGCTTGACGCCGCGCGAAGAGGACCCGCAAATCGTCGTGCCCTTGGCCGACGTGTACGTCCAGTTCCCCGGCCGCTCGGCCGAGGAAGTCGAGCAGTTGGTGACGACGCCGCTGGAAAAGATGCTCTACCAGATCGACGGCGTGGAGTACGTGTACTCGATGAGCCGCGCCGACCAGGCGGTGATCACGGTCCGCTACTACGTGGGCGAGGATCGCGAGCGGAGCCTGGTCAAGTTGTACAAGAAGCTGGACGAGAATGTAGACCTCGTCCCTCCCGGCGTGACCGGTTGGGTAGTCAAGCCGGTCGAGATTGACGACGTGCCGGTCGTGACGCTGACGCTGTCCAGCGCCGCGGCGGACGATATGACGCTGCGCCGAGTGGCCGAGGAAGTGACGCAACGCCTGGCCAGCGTGCAGGACGTGTCCCGGGCCTATGTGGTCGGCGGCCGCCCGCGGGTGGTGCACGTGCTGATGGACCCCGACCGGATGGCGGCGCATCATGTTTCGCCGCTGGAGTTGCAGCGGGCCATCCAGGCGTCCAACGTGCGGCTGACCTCCGGCGACTTCCGCAGCGGGGACCAGGTGATCCGCGTCGAGGCGGGCCAGCCGTTCGATGCGGCCCGGCAGCTGACCGACCTGGTCGTCGGCGTGTTCGACGGCCACCCGGTGTTCCTGAAGGACGTAGCAGACGTGGAAGACGGACCGGGGGAAGTCGCCAGTTATGTCCGCCACGGCTGGGGACCGGCCCGCGGATTCACGCATCACGAATACTTCCCCGGCACGCTCCTGGGCGAACCCCAAGCCGCCGCCGGTGCCCACCTCGCCCCCTCGGTTAACCGCGACCCAACGGGGAGCGCGTCCGTTGCCGTTGCGGGCGCCGCCACCTCCCTTCCCGCCGTCACCATCGCCATCGCCAAGAAAAAAGGCTCCAACGCCGTCTGGGTCGCCAACGCCGTGCTTCGCCAAGCGGAAGAACTGCGGCAGAAAATTGTCCCGGCCGACATGAAACTGGTTGTGACCCGCAACTATGGCCTGACCGCCAACGAAAAGGTCAACGAATTGGTCGAGGGGTTGGTCGTGGCCATCTTGATCGTGGTGCTGCTGCTGGTCTTCGGCCTGGGCTGGCGCGAGGCGATGATCGTGGCCGTCGCGGTTCCGGTCGTGTTCGGACTGACGCTGGTCGTCAACCTGATGTTGGGCTTCACCATCAACCGCGTCACGTTGTTCGCGCTGATCCTTTCGCTGGGCCTGTTGGTCGACGACCCGATTGTGGACGTAGAGAATATCACCCGGCACTTCGTGCTGCGCAAGAAGGCGACTCGCCGCATCGTGCTGGAGGCCGTCGCCGAGATTCGTCCGCCGCTGATTACGGCCACTCTGGCGGTGATCGTCAGCTTTTTGCCGATGTTCTTCATCACCGGCATGATGGGCCCGTACATGCAGCCGATGGCCCTGAACGTGCCGGTGACGATGATGATGTCGATGCTGGTAGCCTTTACGATCACGCCCTGGATGGCCTATCACGTCCTGAAACGCGTCTACGGCGCGGGGGCCGCCGAGCACGCGGCGCATGCCGCCCATGAAGAGCAGGATCTGGAGGCGTTAAGGCAGACCCGCCTGTACCGGTTCTTCTACCCGCTGATGGCGCCGCTGCTGCACTCGCGGATCGTCGCGTGGGGATTCCTCCTGGCGGTTGCCCTGTTGACGGTCGGCGCGATGGGGCTGGCCGCCGTGCGCAGCGTGCCGCTGAAGATGCTGCCTTTCGACAACAAGAACGAACTGCTGCTGGTCCTGGATTTCGACGAGGGCACGACCCTGGAACGATCCGACGCGGCGGTGCGGGAGATCGAAGCGTATCTGGCCGGCGTGCCCGAAGTCAGCGACTATACCAGTTACGCCGGCGTCGCCTCGCCGATGGACTTCAACGGCCTGGTGCGGCACTACTACCTTCGTCAAGGGGATCACGTGGCGGAGGTTCGGATCAACCTGGCGGGCAAGAAAAACCGCCAGCTGCAAAGCCACGCCATCGGGCTGCGGATGCGTAATGAACTGCAGGCGATCGTGGATCGCCATCAGGCCCGCATGAAGCTGGTGGAAACCCCGCCGGGGCCGCCCGTGATCGCCGGCATCGTGGCCGAGGTGTACGGGCAATTGGACCATCAGTACGAAGAGCTGCTGGCCACCGCCGACACCGTGCGGAATCGGCTTGCAATGGAGCCGGGCGTGGTCGATGTGGACGACTCTCGGGAAGCACCGCAGCGGAAGCTGGTGTTCGTCACGGACAAGGAAAAGGCGGCTCTGAACGGCGTGTCCACGGACCAAATCGCTCGCACGCTGCGGGCAGTGCTGGCCGGCGAGCCGGTCGGCGCGGTTCGCAGCGGCACGGAGCGCAATCCGCTGCAGATCGAACTGCGGCTGCCCGTCGGACGGCGGAGCAGTACGGCCGACTTGGCCAAGGTCCAGGTCAAAGGCGAGACAGGTCAACTGGTTCCGTTGGCCGAGTTGGGAACGTGGGAAACGAGCCGCGTCGACCAGATGATCTACCACAAGAATCTGCAGCGCGTGGCTTATGTCTTTGCGGAGACGGCCGGGCGTCCGCCGGCCGACGTGGTCGTGGACGTCTTGGCCGACCGAGTAAGTAATGCGTCGACGGTAGGCCGGAACAAGTCCCCGCAGTTCCGGCAGTCCGCAGCCGACGGCAAGCCCATCGGCAGCGGCTGGATCGCGGAAGCGCCGCCGCGACCGGTCGAGGGACGGACGTTCCTGGCCAACGGCAGCGGCATCCGCTGGGGCGTGCCGGCCGGGTTCGTCGTGGACTTTGCCGGCGAAGGCGAATGGAAGATCACGCTGGACGTGTTCCGCGACTTGGGCCTCGCCTTCGGCGCCGCGATGGTCGCGATTTACATTCTACTGGTGGCGCAAACCGGCTCGTTCGCCGTTCCCGTGGTCGTCATGTTGGCCATCCCGCTGACGGTCCTGGGCGTGATGCCCGGATTCTGGCTGTTGAATTCCCTGTCGGCCCAGGATGTCGGCGGATTTCTCGACCCCGTGTACTTTACGGCCACGGGCATGATCGGCATGATCGCCTTGGCGGGCATCGTGACTCGCGACGCGATTATCCTGGTCGACTTCATACACCTTTCGCTGGCCAAGGGCCGGACGTTGTTTGACGCGATCATGGAGAGCCGCGTGGTACGATTGCGTCCGATCCTGTTGACCGCCAGTTCCGCCATGCTGGGCGCGGTTCCGATCATCATCGACCCCATCTTTTCCGGCTTGGCGTGGTCCCTGATCTTCGGCCTGTTCGCCTCGACGCTGTTCACCCTGTTCGTGATCCCCGTCGCCTACTGGCTGATCTACGCCAACAAGCCGGGGCACGGTCTGCCGGTTTCGGCGATGGATCAGGAGTAGCGATTCCGTGACCACCGGGTCTTTGATGGTTGCGGCGGGCGGTGACGCTGGGTAGGATATTAGGCTGGCATCGAGGATGCTCGTACGAGGCTGCGTCACCCGTGGTGGGTGCCGGTCCGGGAGAGCCCTCGGATGCGAGCGGTTTTCCCCGCGTGTGAGCCCGCCAGAAACAGCCTGCCTGCAGTCCGGTCTTTCCAGGTGTCGAAGCAAGTGACAACACGAATTGGAATTCTGTTAGCGCTCGGGATCCCGGCTTGGACGGGTTGCGGCGGCCCGATGTCGGCGGCCCTCCCGCCGCAAGTCCCCGCGGTGACGGTGGCCAAGCCCGAGCAGCGTTTGATCGTCGATTATGTGGAGTTCCCTGGGCAAGCGGACGCCGTGGGCGAAGTGGAAGTCCGCGCGCGAGTCGCCGGCTATATCGTGAAAATCAACTTCGAAGACGGCCAGCAGGTCAAGCAGGGAGACGTGCTGTTCGAGATCGATCCGCGGCCCTACCAGCTGGCTCTGAATCGGGCTACGGGGGTACTGGCGCATTCGCGCGCGATGCTGGAGAAGGCCGAGGCCGATTTGAAACGCGCGGAACGGCTCCGCCCTTCGGGAGCCGCCAGCGAGGATGAGTATGAGAACGCGGTGGCCGAATTGAAAGTCCGCCAGGCTGCGATCCAGACCGCGGAAGCCTCGCTGGACGAAGCTGAGCTGGATCTCGAATTCACGCGCGTCATCTCGCCGATCGACGGCCGCGTGAGCCGGCGGCGCGTCACCGAGGGGAACCTCGTCCAGAACGGCTCCTCCGAATCGACCGTCCTGACCACGGTGGTGACCGTCGATCCGGTCTATGTCTACTTCCACATCGAGGAGCCGACGCTGCTGCGTTACGAGCGTCTCGGCTGGCGCGTCGGCGATGATACGGTCTTGAGCCGCATCAAAGAGCTGAACATCCCCGTGGAAATCGGGCTGGCCGACGAGGAAGGCTTTCCTCATACAGGGCAACTCGAGTTCGTCGACAACCAGATCGATCCGGACACGGGGACGATCCGCGCTCGAGGGCGGTTTCACAACGCACGGTACCTGACGCCGGGCATGTTCGTGCGGGCGCGGCTGCCCATCGGCCCGCCGCACCAGGGGCTGCTGGTCAGCGAGGAGGCGATCGGCACCGACCAGGGGCAGAAGTTCCTCCTGACCGTCGACAAGGACCAAGTGGTGCAGTACCGCGAGGTCAAGCTGGGATCGCTGCACGAGGGTTTGCGGGAAGTCGTGTCGGGCCTGAGCGGCGACGAGTGGGTGATCGTGGCGGGGTTGCAGCGGGTGCGTCCCGGGCAGAAAGCGAACCCCCAGCAGACGGCCGGGCAGCGGGCCGCAGCGCCGCCCTCGCAGGAGCACGGAAAGAACGGCGCGTCGGGCGATCCCACGAAGGAAAAGAGGTAGGTCCTGACGTGTTTTCTCAGTTCTTCATCGAGCGCCCGATCCTGGCCTCCGTGCCCTCGATCATGATCACGCTGATCGGACTGGCGGCCTTGTTCACGCTGCCTGTGGCGCAATACCCCGAGGTCACGCCTCCGACCGTGCTGGTCACCTGCACGTATCCCGGGGCCAGCGCACAAGTGCTGGCGGACACCGTGGCGGCGCCGATCGAGCAGCAGGTGAACGGCGTGGAAGACATGCTCTACATGTCGTCCCAGTCGAGCAACGACGGCAGTTACACGCTGACGGTCACGTTCAAGGTGGGCACGAATTTGAACATGGCCCAGGTGCTCGTGCAGAACCGCGTCGCGATCGCCCTCT
>CAZAQY010000217.1:0-14641 GCA_964486845.1 uncultured Pirellulaceae bacterium | reverse complement strand
GGCGCTGATCGTCTTCCCGCTGAAAACGTTGGCGTCTCGCCCGCCGGCGCCACTGAGGCAATCGTCTATTCGATCACGTATGCAATGGGCCACGCCGCCGCCGCGATTTCCTATGGGGAGTACATGATCGTTCAAGTGCTGCGATTCGTTAGCCTTCCACTGCTTCACGCGATTTGGTCAGGAATCTTTGGCTACTTTGTTGGCATCGCAGCGCTTTCCAAGGCTTCCAAACGAGCGACAGTGCTGATAGGCATTGCTCTGGTTTCCGTGCTTCATGGCGTCTACGACACGTTTTCCGAGGGCTGGTTAGGTTTCTTTGTTGCGGCTTTTTCGCTACTGCTATTTGTCGGGTACATCCGAGCGCAATCAGGCGTCGCACGAGGCGTGTCAAATGCTACCGTGACGACCTAGAAACGGGTCTTGTGGCTCCTTTGCACGAAAGGTGACGCGATGACTATGATCTCTTGCCCGCATTGCTCTGGCCACATTGCGTACAAGCCGGAACTGGCCGGAACCGTTGCTGCCTGCCCCTTGTGCTCGAAAAAGTTCAGAATGCCAGGTCAGGCTCCACCGGTGGTTTCTCCGTCACCACGAGTTTCGAGGGCAAACGTCGCTCGGTTCCGTGCTTCGCCAAAGACTATCCATCGTAAGCCCAATCGCGCATCCAGCGGTATCGGTGCTCGTTTCCACAACGTTCTCACACGCTTTCAACAGAGTCCCAATTTTAGGCTCAAACTCAGGGCCCTTACCTCAGCCATTATCCTGTTTGGCGGCCTCGCAATGATCATTTACGTGCTCAGTAACTCCGGTACTGAAGAGGCGCCTCATGTTCCACGACCAATCCGCTCAATGAAGGCTTCACCAGTTGCGTCGCCGCCGTCGCAGGCGCTCTCCAGCCGACCTTCAGCGCCGCGGCATCAAGACGTTCTGGATATAGTATCACGGGACGAGTCACGGCCCGTCGCGAAAGAGGCACTGACCTCTCGCGGCGGCACCGGTCCTTTGCGCGTCAAGACCGCCGCCGAAATATCAGTTCCGACGAAAACACCACATTCATCCTTTTCTCGGGAGAAGCAGCCAAACACTGCTGCCCGACCCGAAGCTGCTCAGACGATCGCTACCAGCGCACCTCCAATTTCCGCGTCCACCGAGAGAGCCGCAACAAAGCAAGACACTAAGTCACTCGCAAAGGCTGCTGCGGAAGCAGCGTGGAAGCCGAATTCCACAAAATATGGAGTCGCGGGTTTCAAGACGCTCTGCTGGGGTGACGGACCAGATCTCGCCAATAGCAAGGCACGAGAGTGGAAGTTGAAAGAGTGGGATCGCCAAGAGCTTATTTTCGATGACAACGAGCGCCTCGTGGGTTACTCTCGACGATACGACGGAGAACTGGGGGATCTGATCGACATCGTTCGGGAAACTTTTGGCACGGCTCCCGATGCCAGTAACTCGACCGTCAATTCCCCCGATGGGACGGATGTTGTGGCCGGCTTTAGCTATAACTTTCCGGACACGAGTGTAGGTGTGACACTTGTAACTAAGATTAGGCCTGGCCGTGTCAACACGACGACGATGCAATTGACGCTATATGACCGGAGATACCTTGTCCGTACCACCAGAGAGATTCTCGAAGCCATAGAGCCCGGTTTGGCTGTTATGAAGGCGTCACTTCGTGCCGCGCTGGCGTCGCGGGAACCCACCTTGGAGTTTCCGACGATTCCCGGCTGTATTGTGAAAACAGGGTCAAACGTTCGGGGTATCTTTAACCATGTCCAGACACGAAGGGTGTGGTTGCTGGACAAGTTCCAAGGTCGGTGGCACGAGACAGAGCAAAAGGTATTCGCCGTTGATCAGGTGACAGGTGAATACGAAAGCCGATCGTCGATCGATCCCGTTTGCGCGGGTTATCTTGGCATGGCGTTATACGTAGAGAATTTCGCGAACTCCAAGGAATTTGTTTTGGCACAAGACCGGATAGGGGGTATTCCGCTGCGGGCGCTGAGTGAGCTTGCCGTATGCTCGTTTCCATCGAAAGACGGGACTTTTTATCGGAAGAACAGTGGCGGAAAGACCTGGTATGAATGGAAAATGTCAGCGGAAATAGCGGTGAAGATTGACTGCGAATCGAACGAAGGGATGGCGGTGCGAATTACGAAGACGCCGGAGAGCGCACGCCAATTGTAGAGACGGTGTCTCAATGTTGTACGGCGTTCGATGACGTCGTGGCAATCCGAAGCTAGAGATTGGAGATCTGAGAATTGGGCTTTGCATCGAAGCTCGCATGCAGTAGCTTGCGATCTCAATGACGCTGATGGCTAAGACAATCGCGAACTTGGCGCTGCCGTCAATCCCCCCCCCCCGACCCGCGTCACCAACCGGCAGGCAACAGCCTACTTGGTTGATGACGCGAGCCGGGGGTATCGCTTGCGGCTACTTGGGCCTGCACCTGTAGTTGGCGTACCAAGCACTCACGGCGACGGCTCCGATCGTGCTTAGCAGCGGCACCCAGGACCCAGTCAGCCCGCTAACGAAAGTTCCAACGACCAGCAAAAGATACGCTCCGGCCGCCATCGCGTCTGGGTCCAGGCCCGGGTCAACAGGATGCTCGTTCTTCCGCCGTGTCATCGGGCCGTTTGCCGACGACTGCGGCCCGTGGCTTCTTGGTAGCCCACCTGCTTGCCGACCTGATAGCCGATCCAAGCGGCCAGTCCCAGCAAGGCCAAACCCGTCAAACCGTCCAACATATCGTGTCTCCCTTCTGTGGCTTAAAAGTGAACGGCAGCCGACGACGCTGCCGCGTAAAACGTCAAAATTCTCAGCGCCGAGGAAATCTCGGACCTGCGATCTCGACGGCAGACCAGTCCCGGCAGCTGCCGTCGCGGTAGTCGCAAATGCTGCAGCCGAAGCCGGGACGGAACACAAACCGATTGCTGTCCAGGTCATCCAGGTACGCCCGGATTACGGCAAACAGCCGGCGGAAGTGAACGTCGCTGCGGCTCCTGTACCGGTGGAATTCGATCTTCGGCACCTTGGTCTTGATTAAAGACCGGATTTCCAAACCGCCTTCCTCCAGGCCGGTCGACTGCCGATACAGGTAGGCGTAGCTTGTCAGCTGGATCTCGTGCGTGACTTCAAACGGCGCTGCGGATTTTGCTGCTGTTTTGAAGTCGCAGATCAGCGGTCCGTCGCGGTCGTCCACCACAAGGTCCACGATGCCGGTCAACGGAATGCCGAGATCCTCACCGGTGTCAGGATCGACCAGCATCGCTTCCATGCTGGTTTCGACGGCCAGCGGGATTTCTCCCACAGCGGCCGCCTGTTGCAGATAGACCGTCACCAGGTCGATTGTCTGCTGCCGGAGTGCGTCGCATTCCTGGACCGAATGGAACTTCATGGCTTCGGCTTCCACGGCCTGCTGCCAGCTGTCGGCGATACGCTTAACGGCCCCTGCGACGCCGAAGTCAATGGCGCCCAAGTGCCGGTGCCTATAATAAACTTCCAAGGCATCGTGGACCCGTTTGCCGACAAACAAGCTTGGCGTTGGCGGCGGGATAATCCCGTCGATGTACTTCAGCTTGAACGCCAAGGGACAACGCAGCCAGAGGTTCAGGCGGCTTGGCGAAACATAATCCCAAACGCCGCCGGAACGTTCCCTGGCCGCCGGGTATTCCAGCAGCAACGTGCTCATGCGGCCGTCCCTTCGCTGAAAGCCGCATCCAGCGACACCCGGCCTTCCTTGATGGCCTTGAGCGTGTCGATCAGACTGCTGGCGTCGAGGCTAGTCAATTCGGCCAGCGGCTTGCCGAACATGCGGCCGGTCAGCGATTCGAGCCGCCGGGAACCAAGACCGCGGATGCCTTTGGCCAGTTGGTTGGCGAAATTGATCTGCTTTTCCGTAGCCCGGTGACCGTTGCCATTGCCTTGGACATTGCCGCTGGCTTGATTGCTTTGGCCGTTGCCGTTGCTGGCGGCCGGCGGGGATTGCGCCGGCGGACTGGTGCCGTTCAGCTGCGCGTCCACCGACGCTTTGGCCAGCTTGAACAGGTAGTCGATCTTGGCCTGCAACTTATCGGGTTCGCGGACGACGCCTGATTCGACTTCGATTTCCAGGTTCACGCTGGCGCCGCGTGAGCTGAAGTTGGCTTCGCCGAGTTTGCGGTTGAAGCCGATGTTGAGTTTGAGCATTTTGGGGTTCTCCTTGCGGACGATGACCGAGGCACGATGGAGCCATGCTCCGGTCGGGCTAATAAATCAAGGGAGCCTGTAACGCGGCTGAAGCGCATTGCCTTTTCTTGGCGTCTAGCGCGCCCCAGGACGCGTTTTGGCGCTGGGACGCTCTGTTGGTCGGGTTTGCGCGGAACGGGCCTTAGCGCGCGCTAGGGCCCTGGAAATTGATGCCGGCAGACGAGCCCGGACTACAGGGCGACTTGTCCCAATTGCCGCAGCGTCGCCAGTGCCGATTGCACGCTTCGGGTCGTCTTCTTCTGCTGCTTCAGCGCCGAGATCAGCTCGCTGATCTGTCCCAGCGCAGCTCGCAGCGTGCTGCGCAGCGCTTCGGCCTTTTCGATCGCATCCAGCGAGCCGGCGGCATCCGGCTGGCCGTTGCCGTTTTCGTTTTCGTCGGCAATCGGGTTCTGAGGTCGGGTGGACCTGGACATGGCGGTCACTCTCCTGATAGGTGGTGAAGGTTCAGTGGAACACGGTGGCGATTGCCCGTCGTCGGAAGCAATCCGCACCGCTTTGTTGTTGGGCTTGATGGCTCCATCTTGGCTCAGCGGAGCCCAGATGTAGGCACGATCATCGCCGAATGCCTGGACGGGGCTCTCGGTTCCGTAAAGACACACGTCGCAAAAACCGAGCTTCAGCGCACGGGCCAGGTAGTTGCGGTCGGTGACGAATCGCAGATTTTCACCGCTGCTTGTGGACCTGCTCAGCACCAGTTCGGTCGGCGCGCGGCTGCCATTCGCCTGAGCCCGCACGACCACCTGACCGTTGAGATCGACCGTCACCGCATGGTTGAGGTCATCTTCACCGCAAGGCAGGCGCTGCAAAGCGTCGGCGAGAAAAGCGGCGTCACTCGGAGCCAGCTGTAGCCGGGCAATTGCCATGTCCGGCCGCTGAACGAAATCTTCCGTTTTCGGAAACCGGCTTTCCTTGCTGACGGCCAGATGAAAAGTCCAGGGTCCGGTTTGCAGCGTGAGCCAGTCTTCCGAAAGCCCGATTCGCAGCGGTCCTTCTGACGCCAGTTCCTTGCAGCCAAAGAGGCGGTTCCTGGGAACGAGCACATCGCCCTCCCAAGAGAAATTGAATCCCTTCTGCACCAGCAGTTGCCGGCCGTCCGTGGCCACGATTTTGGCGCCGTTGCTCCGCAATTGCACGCAGTTGGTGGCGAGACGGACCGAATCCGTGTCCGTGGTGTCCATCGCATCGGCCAGCGCGCGCCACAAGCGGACATCGTTCTCGGCCATCGCCGCCGGCACCGCCGGAAACACGGGCACCTTGCCGGCCGCGCTGTCGTACCGCAGCAGCTGCGGAATCTGGTTGTCGGTCCACTGGGCCGTGACGCTGCCGTTGCGATCCAGTTCCACGGCGACCGGTTCGGCGTTCGTGCCTTCACAATCGGCCAGCAGCGAAAACGGGACGCAGATCCGCTCCGGCGGAAATTCGCCCGGCGCATGGTACTGTACGGCCGCCTGGCTGTTTTGAGCCTGGACGCGCAGACCATCGGGTCCGGCGGCCAAGACGATGCAGGGTCCGGCATCGCGGCCGTTAAGCCGCAGCGCGCGGCGAAACACGAGGCGCACTTGCCGGACCTTGGAACGGGTCATGGTGATCAAAGTGGGCTCCTTACACGAAGAACGAAGGTCTACCCCCATCACCGCCTGATCTGCTGAAAGCAATCCAGGCGATGATGGGATGCAGACCTGAAAGGGATACAACGGGCATTACGCCGATGCTATTGGCCGCCGGCGTCCAGCGCCGGGATGGCCAAGGCATCGCGTTCCAAGCGGGTCGGCTCCGTGTCCAGTAACTCGTTGACCTTGGTCCACAAGGTCTTCAACTGCGACGGGCTGGTCGCCAGCCAGACCGTATCCAAGAGGTCTTCTTGTTCTTGACGCAGGCGCAGAATCTGGCGGCCCGTGTCGCACTCGGCCAGCAGTTCGTCCACGTGGACCTTCTGCCGCTTGGCCACGGCCGATCTGACCTCTTCGTCGCGGTGGTAGCCGTAGCAGGTGTCTTCGAGATCGTCGAGCGGCACGCCGCGGACGTGGGCCAGCATCGCCTTGAGCACCTGCTGGCCGCGTTTCTCCAACTCCTCTTTCTGGCGGTCGATGTTGTCCAACTCGGTTTGCCACTCGGCCAGACCCAGCGACTGCAATGCTCGTTGGCGGCCTTCGCGGCGAATCCGGTCCATCAGGTTGGGGTCCGCCGCTTCCAACGCCTCGATGCGTTTGTCGATGCGTCGTGAGATGCGGTCCTTCCAGTGTTCTTTTTCCGTAACGGTCAGGGACGGCATGAATCGTGCTCCTCGGGTAAAAGGGAAAGAAAATCGTCGTGGACGGTGTTGCGCAGCGGCCGGCGCTTATCGCGTGGACGGTTGCGATCTTGCGGCGTCGTGGTCGTCCCAGTCGATGACGAGCGGTTTGCGCTCCTGTTCGACCGGGAGACGGGTCAAGATGACAAACCCGAGCCGGCTAATGGTGGCGAGATCTTCGCCGGTGGCACGGGCTACGGCTCGGTACAGTTGGGCTTGGCGCATGGGTCTTTTCTTTCGCGGATTTCTGTGCAAGGGGAGAAAACGAAACGAGCCTCGCCGGATGGCAGAGGCTCGTAACAACGTCTGATCGGACTTGGCGGTCATTCCCGCAGCGTCAGCCAATGCTGCTCCAACCAGGTCCGCTCCGTTTCCAGGGCCTGATTTCGGCAGGCGAACGGGAAAGGTCCCAGCCGTGGACCGGCCACCGGCGACAGGTCCACCCACCACTGGTTCCGGTCATCCGTCTCCACATGGGAAGCGCGCTGGGTCGAGACCTGTCCCAGGGTCGATAGATCGAATTCCTCGCCGTAAACGCAACGGACCGTGCCGCCGGCCGTGATGACAAGCTGCATGTCGGCACCCCTATCGCGGCCGGCGGATGATGTTGCGGCGCGGCCGGTCCACCAGCAGGCTGTCCAGCACGTTTTCGACCTGCGACAGTCCAGCAGCGACCTGCTGCCGGATTCCCTGGTTGTCGCGCAGGCTTTGCGGCTCCACACCGCGCACGATGCTTTGGCACTGGGTGACCAGCTGATCGAGATCGTCGTTGCTGCGCACGTTGAGCTGCTGGAAACGCTGAAAGAACTCGGTCAGGTTGTTGACGGCCGAATCCCTGAACACCTTGGGCTTGCCGTCCGTCTGGCCGGTGAGCCGCTCCGTCAGGTGCGCGACGAGCTGTTGCAGCTCTTCGATGAATGCCTGTTCGGCCAGCCGCACCGCTTCGTCGAACCGGGCGGCCACCCGTTCGCATTCCTGCCGGTACAATTCGGGATTAAGCTCCTGCAAGTAGTGTGGCGGTTCCACGGAAGGAAAATCCCAGCTGACCTGAAACAGGCCCGTCAGACTGGCCGGATAATCGTCCGGATTGTAGAGCGAGCCCAGTCGGTCGCGTGCGGCGGACTTCAACTCGAAATAGTGCCGGTCCAAGCCCAGCACGGCCTCGGCCAATTCCTGCTGAAGCGACTCCATCTTGGTGTTGAACGTGTCGATGTCGTCTTGCCGGATTAAACGGATGCCGGGCTCCGGGTAGGGCAGCGACATGGACTTCCAGAGCGACACGATGCGGCCTCGGACGGCGGTCACGGCCTTGAACGCCGGATGCGTGGTGTCCAGCAGTTTCTTGCCGGCCGACAGGAAATTGCCTTCGGCGCCGAAACTGTCGGCGGCGATGGTCTTTTGCTCCGGCGTGAGCGTCTTGCGGACGCCCAGCCAGCTGATCGCGACCCGCACCGCGGCCATCGCATTTCGCAATCGTTGCGACGGCGAAGTGGACGGCCGGACGACGGGTTGTTCGACAAGGGTGGTGGTCATGGACTGTGGGTTCCTTGATGGTAAATGGGGGTTTGAAATGTCGAGGCTGACAGTCAGGCAGTCAAAGGTGGCGGCGTTTCCGGCAGGGGGTCCATGACGGCGTCCATCCGCTGCCGCAATTCCTTCAAGCCTTCGGTCGTGCCGACAACGCGGTCGGTCTTCAGCGCCAGATCAAGCCAGGAGGCCAGTTCGTGGTCGCCGCAAATGATGGCTCCGGAAAGCACCTGATGGGCTTTGCCGACGCGAATGGGCAGTTTGGGCCGCCTGGACTTTCGCTTTCTGACTGCTGGATTCGATTTGTTGCGCGGCCTGAGCAAAGAGCGCGGCCAAAACTCGATGGTCATGGGGTAGGGTCCTTGTGAATGTCTCCGTCCGCGCGCAGCGTCAGCTGCCACCGACGGACGGAGAAAGATGAGCAGAAAGGCCGGCCGGTCAGTCGAGTTCCCAGTGGGCTTTCAGGTCACCCAAGGAATGGAATCGCTCGTAGCCGATGATGTCGGCCGGAAAGACCGCCTGCAGGGCTACCAGATAGCCCTCGTCGTGCAGGCCGAGATAGATGCCGAAATCGCCGTCTTTCACGTCGCCGCCGCACGGGTAGTTGCGGCCGATGCGCCGCACCTTGAGCCAGTACGAATCGGCGTCTCCAAAGTCGGCACGGCTCTCGCGCGGCTTCAAGCGGCCGGTCTTTGGTGTGACGAAGGCAAAGGCGAGAGCCTGTCGTGCTGCGTCTTGCGAAATCGTCATGGCGGCGTTCCTTGCGGGCCTGGGGGAGGATCGACAGCAGCGACACAAAATGGGCCAAAATGCGGCTGGCCGTAATCCTCCATGATCCCTGGCGTAGACAGGACGGTTTCCAGCAGCCGATCAAGGGCCTGGGCCAGTCCTTCTGGGTCGGTGTACTCGGGGTTGTACTCAACTTCCAACCAGAGCCGGGATTTTTCCAGTTTCTTCAGGCTCACAGAGCACTCCTTGTTGATAGGCGGCGTCGATGGCGGCTTCGACATCGGTCCCGGCCAGCTGAGCCAAACGCTCCACGGCCATTTCGCTGACGCAGGCCAGCGCGAAGTCGTCGCGCACCGGCACGTTGACGATACCCGGTTCTCCGGGAAAAGCCATCGCGATGTCCCAGTCCACGACCAGCACCTGAATGCCGGGCACGCAGCAGTACACGTCGCGCACCAGGCCGCCGGACATGTTGATCACGAGTTGGGGTCTTGGCATAGTCGGTCTCCAGGGAACAAAGAAATACCGGCAGATGATCCGTTACGGATCGACTGCCGGCGTTGGGAGCGGATTGACGGGATTCACAGCGGATCGAGTTCAAGCGTCGATGAAAAACAGGTTCAAGACAGAGAATTGCCGATGGCGTCGACGGCCGTTTCGATGCCTTCGACGTAAGCCGGCGAGGCTACGTCGATGCCGAGGCAGGCGTGCGCCAAAATCATGGCCTCCAAGGCGTCGATGGCCGCATTGAACTGCCGGACTGCGGTTCCTCGTCCGGGCTCGTGAAGATCGCTGACGATCGTTCCAGTCGTTGGTCGAACCCGGAAATTTTTTCCAGGATCCTCTGCCGAGAGATCCTGCACACAGTGTGTAAGATCTAGGCGGATCGTGATGCCGAAACAAGGAAGACGGATTTCTTTGGCCAGTGCCATCGCGACAACTCCTTGGGTTCGGGTTGGTCGTCGGCGGTGTCTTCGGCGTCGGCCAGAGGCAGACTGTCGTACAACGCCGGTTGACGGTCGGCCCAAGCCTGCCTGACCTCCAGGCAGGCGTCGCAAGGGCAAAAGTGCCCATGCTCAAGCGGCGGACCATACGGGTCGAGCATGATGCAAACCTCCTGAGAATCAGTCCGGCGCCGCTACACGCTGACCAAACCCAATGCCTGAGCCGTGATTTGCCGGTTGTTCCAGTACCCCGCTTCGTCGTAGACCTCCTGCAAAATCCCCAGCGACTGGGCGCACCCCAGCAGTTCGAGAACGGCGAAGTGGCAACGGCGAAAGTTGCGTGCTCCGCCGTTTTCACGATTGCGCGCGTACTGCGTCTTGCAGAAGCTGGTCCAGTGCCAACGGCCCAGATTGGTGCGGAGCGTCCGCTGTACCCAGCGGCCGATTTCGATGGTCGCCGGATAGCGGCAGAGCCCGAAATTGGCCTGTTCGCAGCCACGGCCCGGCGAACAGGAGAAGGCAATGAGACGCTCCGGAACCACGGCGTATTGGTGTCCTTCCTCGCGAGTGTCGGGCACCAGCTGCCGGGCCTGAATCAACAGCCAGCGGTGCGGATACCGGTCGCCGTGCTGCTGAAAGTCGCAGTCGCTGCCGGTCAATTCGATGATTTCGCCAACCTGCTCGAACGGCAGGTCCAGGGCCTGATGGCGCAGTTGGGTCACCAGCTCCCTGGCCTGTTTGGCACTTGCGGCCTCAGAGCGCAATCGGTAATGAATCGTCAATCCCATGATGTTGGTCCTTCTGTAGAAACGAAAAAGCCCCACCGGCCAACGAGGACCGATGAGGCTTTGATGTTCATTAGCGGCGATGTCAGAAGCCGGTCATCGGATCAGTTGTTCAGCGGATTCCTGGCCACCTTGCGCCGAGACGCTGTCTTTTCCGCTTCCCCGCCGTAGATTCCGCCACGGTCCGCATCCAGACACCGGCCGCTGGCCCAGGTGCGCAAACGCGCGACGGATTCCGCTGCCGTAGCGGCCACCGGCACCACGTTCTGCGCCGCCTGAATCAACGGCACATCCAACAATGCAGCCAAGCGGCAACAGGCCCGGATTTCGGCGCCGGTCCAGTTGTCGTCGTTCGGCAGCTTCTGGCCCCGGTCGATCTCGAACAGGTCCAGATAAATCCGCCAGATGGCTTGCTTCTGCTCGTGGCCGGGAAAGTCCAGAAAGAACGTCGCGTCGAACCTTTCGGCCCGACTGAACTCCGGCGGCAGCTTGGCGACATCGTTGGCCGTGCAAACCACGAACACGTCGGAATCGTGGTCGTTGAGCCAACTCAGAAACGAGCCGAACATGCGCGACGATACGCCGCTGTCCGTCTGCCCGGAGTTGGCGACGCCGGCAAAGGCTTTCTCGACCTCGTCGATCATCACCACGCACGGAGCCATCGCATCGGCGATTTGCAGCGCCTGCCGGGTCCGCTCCTCGGTTTGGCCGACCAGCGAACCCATCAGCGTGCCGACGTCCAAAATCAGCACCGGACGGCCCGTTTCTTTGCCAAGACACTTGCAGAAAGCACTTTTCCCACAGCCCGGAGGCGATAACAGCAAAACGCCGCGCGGCCGTTTCAGCGGATTGTTGCGCGTGGGCTGCAACAGGGCCCGCTTGGTGAACGCCTTGAGCGACGCCAAGCCGCCCAGACTGCCGAAGTCTTCGCTGCCGCGGTACAGCTGCATCAGGCCGCTTTTCTTTAGCGTCTGGCACTTCAAGTCCCAAACCGCATCGGGCAGAACGCGGCCGTGACGGACCAGGGACAGCGAAAACGCCGATTCCGCTTCGTAGCGGGTCAAGCCGGCCGCCGCGTCCAGCAACAGGTCCAACTGCGCTCCTGCCGGCAGTTCATCCTGTTCGGTCGCGATGCCGCGCGCAATCTCGTGCAGCTGGTCCCGGCAAGGCAAATCATGCTCGACCACCACGAACAGTTTCTCCAACTCGACCGGAATGGAAACCACCGGCGACAGGATTACGATGAAGGTCCGGTTCTGCTTGCCCTTGTTGATCTGAACGGCCAAAGCCTGAATGACCTCCGGACTTTGCAGAAAGCGGTGAAAATTCACCAGCAACAGCAGCGAGGCACCATCGGTCGAGCCCAGTGCATCCAGCGAACGAATGGCGGCCAACGGATCGTTGGTGCCCGTATCGACGCTGGCATCATTCTGGCGTTGAATCGACAGGCCGCGGTGGATATCCCAGACGGCAAGCCGCCAATCGTTTTCGCGGCACATCTGGGCCATTTCGGTCATGGCATCTTCGTGCTCGTGGGACTGGACCCACAAGCCGGTGAAACAGGCGGAGATGTACTCCGACAAACGGCGGCAAAGCGACATGCAGACTCTCCTTTCGACATGGCGGACGGAAATGCGCGGTAATCAGGCGATAGGCCGGCTCAGCCTTCCAGGATGGCGACCTGACGTTCGATGCGAGCGACCCGGCGTTGTTGCTTCTCGACCGCGTGAAAGGCGCGCTTCAAACGAGCCATCCAGCGGCCGAGATGCTGCTGTTCTTTGCGCAGCTGCTCGCGTTTTGTAGCCTGCTTCTGCTGACGTTGGCTGTCATCCGGGTCAGGTCGAACGGGCCGCAGAACGCGACGGCGTACAGCGGTGCTCGTCATTTCAGGCACCCTCCCGCAGTGGCTGCTGCTGCCCGGCCTGCTGATAGAATTCGCCGGTCAAGCGTTCGCCGGTGCGTTGGCCGAGAGCCTGCTCGACGAACTTGCTGGCCTCCCGGCATTGGCCGCCGGAAAAGCCCTTGGTGGTGACGGTCGTTTCGCCTTTGGGGGTGACGATGATTTCGATGGTCTTCATCAGGCGGCGCCTCCCACGTTGATGGTCAGCTTGATGGAACCGTCGCTCAGCGCGGCTTCGGTCACTTGGTGACCCTTGCGGCGAGCTTCGATCTTGGCCTTCTCGACGGCGTAGGCTTGCAGGAAGGCATCCAGGTGTTTTTGTTGGCCCCAGTGGCCCCGGTAGTTGTCGTAGTGGACTTGTCCGGTGCTGCAATCGCAGACGGCCGGGTACCGCCACTCGGGCAGTCGGACGGCCAGGCCCGCTGCTTGGCTGGTGAACAATCGGTGCGTGCCGTCCACGGGCTCAGGCAATCGCAAACGCTGGCAGGCGGCACGCACGGCTCCAGCGTCGCGGACTTCGGTCTTGATGGTCACAATGTGGCTCAAGGGGATCTCCTCTGCGAAATGGACAGGGGATGGAAAGAGAACCGCTGAACGGCCTTTTGGCCCGGACAGCGGTGTTGAATCTTGCCACGGAACTACGTCGCGTTTTAGGCCCAGCAAAACGCTCAGCAAGTGCCGGCAAGCAAAGCGACGTCGGCGGCAGTCAATCAGGCGAACGAAAATCCGCCTTGGAAGTCATCCCAGTTCTGCTCCAGTTCCCGCCGCAACTGACTGATCCGTCCCTGCGAAACGCGAAACCGCTTGGCCGCCTTTTTCGTCGTCTCGCCCTTGGCCAGCGTTTCGGCGATGCGACGCAACCGCTTCGGCAGCAGCCGCAACCAGGCCGCGAAGTCGATCCTCGCTGCGGCGATTTCCGCAGGTCCGGCGTGCTTGTCCTCGACCAGCACTTCCTTCCATTCCTGCTTGGCCTTGTCGAACCGGTCCAAAGTCTCCACGGCGAAGTTCTTGCGGCGCTGGGAGTATTCAGAGCTGACATCGCGGACGTTCAGTCTGCTGCCGACTTTGCGGCCGTCGCGGACTTGCCGGATCGCGAACTGGGCCAACGGCGTCGGGTACACGATGTCGATTCGGCCGCGTTCGACCAGTCTGACAAAAGCGGCCCAGCAGTTGGCGACGACTTCGGAGACCAGTTCCTGGCGGCGGCTCCGAGGTTCGTCGCGAAAGGCGAAGCGCGCCTGCG
Organism: uncultured Pirellulaceae bacterium; assembly: GCA_964486845.1. Lineage (GTDB taxonomy): Bacteria > Planctomycetota > Planctomycetia > Pirellulales > Pirellulaceae > Anammoximicrobium. The sequence continues at coordinate 978 of CAZAQY010000217.1, read as the reverse complement.
TGCGGATTTGCGGGAGCATGTCGAGAAAGCGGTCCTCGTGCGGACAAGTGGCGATCATGAGCGAACTCCTGATAGCTAAGTCGCCCGCTGCCGAGCGACTGTGTGAGGGAACACAATCGCCGGCGGCACCGTGCCACAGGCGAACAAGAAAGCCAGCTCATTGGCTTGAAGCCGGCTTGGCTGAGATCAGCGGCGGCTGGGGAAAGCTAGGCCGCTGGATTCATGGAATTGTGACGCAAAAGGGGCGGCTTTTCAGGAGTGCGATCGCGCGCGCGAACCTGCGATGTGTGGCATGGGTCCCCTGCCGGAGTCCCCCCAGCGCGTTTTCCTGCGACAGTGTATTCCGGGTCGAGCTGCGCCGTATCGAACCGTGCGGATTACGCAAGATTTTTCGCCGTCCAGTGACCAACCGTGTCACAGCGCTGGCGAATAATCACCGTAGGAAGGGAAACGTTGCGACAAAGATTCGACCATCGTGACCGAAAGGGGGACCATGACCGCTGCCTACGAGGAACTGATCCACTTGCTGGACGAGCGTGAAATCGGGTATTCGACCAGCGACGACCAGGCGGTTCGGACGGATCTCCGCGGTGATGTCGGCACGTACCGGATTGTGGCCAAGGTCGAGACGGAAGTCGATCTCTTTCAGGTCTTCGGCTATTCGCCGCTGCGGGTGCCGGAAGGCTGCCGGCCGGCCATTGCCGAAGCGGTAGCCAGGGCCAACTACGGCCTGCGTTTAGGCAAGTTCGAGCTGGACCTGGACGACGGCGAACTGCGCTTCCAGTTGGCTCAGATTCTGACTTTCGACACCGTTGGCGAGCAAGTCATCGACCGGATGATCAGCACGGCCATCAACATGCTGGACATGTATTTGCCGGCGTTCTTGTCGGTGATTTACGCCAACGAATTGCCCAAGGACGCCGTAGGACGGGTGGAGGCGGCATTTCGCCGGCCGAGCGAAAGCGAAGGCGAAGATCA
>CAZAQY010000216.1:8371-14906 GCA_964486845.1 uncultured Pirellulaceae bacterium | reverse complement strand
CGTCTGTTTTCCTCAACCTTTGGTTGCGGCCGAGCGCAGCGAGGCCGCGCTAGGATGTGAGGGACGAAGTGCAAGGCGAAATTGGCCAACGCTTCGCTGATCGCCGCGTGCAACGCCGGCCCCACGGGGCGCCTGGCGTTCAGGCCCTCTTCCACACGGCGTCTGTCTTCCGCGGGGCATTCGCTCCGCCGGGCGAGGCGTTCGTAGTACGAGACCAACTCGGGATGCATGATCTCGCGAACCTTGGGCGAGTGGTCCCCGCGCAGCCAGCCGCCCATGTTGTCGCCATCCATCATGATGACTGCGTAGTAGGCCGGAGGCTTGGACTCGGACCTGCGGGCCGCGTCGCGGATCGTGTCCCAAATGTCCGCGGGACATGAATCGCCGGGATCGAATTCGGGATTTGGCCAGTGCAGCCACTGACCGCTCCAGCGGTTTTCCGGGTGGCGTCGGCGGATCTCACGGGGATCGAGCTTGGCGTGCTCGAGCCATTTCGCCGCGGCGACGGTGGCCGTGTCTGCGTACGTGAGATCGTCAAGATCCAAATCAAGTGCCTTCGCAAAGTACTTGGATGCACCCCGTTTGACCAGGGCGACGGCGCTGAGCTGTTCTTGTGCGCGGAGCCGCACGCCTGCGGTGCTCCAAGACGCGGCGGCTTGCTCCCAGAACTTCCGGGAGTCCGCCAGCCCGCCCGGTCCCATTTGTTCGTAGCTGCCGAACAAGCTGCACTTGGGCGGGAACTGTTCGCCTTCCGTCTTGGGCTCCGTCGAGGGCGGCACGTGGCGGACGGCACGCTGGGACTGCATCAGTCGGGCGGACAATTCGACTTTGGCCTGCCAGCTGCCCGCGGATTTCTGTGGATAGCCCGAAGGCTGCTGGGGATAGTCGGGGCGCTGCTCCACGGGAATCGCGTCGGCCAGACTGCGGACGGCATCGGCGTGAGGAAAAGCGGCGGCGAAGCCCCCTTCTCCCGCGATCAAGCGGCCGACCTCCTCGTCGTTGTTGGCCGCCTGCCACGGCAGCACGGCGGTGCGGACATCGAAATGGTGCTCGATCTGCTCCGCCCACCGCCGGTCCCAATCCGGCGGGGCCGATTTCCAGGCCCGCTGCAGGCTGGCTCGTACCGATTCGGACATCCCCCGCCACGCCTCGTGCGCAGCGAGCCGGCAACGGTCAGCCAGTTCTCGCGCGATGCTCCCGTCCAGCCCCCAAGGCACCACGGCCAGGAATCGGTTTGGGATGCAAGGCGCACATAGCCGTTTCGGTTTCGGGGGCTCGATCGACGCAGCCAAGTGCTTCGTGCCGCGGAGCCAAAGATCCAGCCAGGGCAGGCCTCTCACGGCAGGATACACCAAAGCGGTCGGGCCAAGACAGTCAATAATGGGCAGCATCCCTTGAAACGTCAGCCAGGCCAGGATCATGCTTCCCGACCAGAGGTCCCGCAGGGAACGAGCGGCGGCGATGAACGACTGGACAGGGCCGAGGGAAAAGGACAGAAACGCCGCGTTCGCCCCGCTCCCCGCCTCCGCGGCTTTTAACGCCGCCGTCGTGTCCAGGTGCTGCCAGATCGTGTGATCGGGGATGCGCGTGTCGGCCGGCAGTCTGGCAAACCACTCGCCGCACTCTCCGCTCAACAGTTCGGGCAGGCGGCGCCAGGCCAGGAGGAATCGCTGCTGGGTATTGTCCGGCTCGGCTACCAAGCCCTGCATCGCGGCCCTGACCTTCGCTTGGCTCCAGCTCCCGAGTTCCAGGGTTTGCCGTGCCCCCGATAGCGGATGACGGATCTCGAGTGCGTCGTCTTCAGAGGATACTCTACAGAACTTCCAATACGGCGCGGGCAGACGCTCGGCGACGGCAGCCAGCGGGTCCGAACGGTCTTTCAATTCCGCTTCGCTGACGTTGTCTCCCAACACGAACTGCAGGTAGCTGCGGGCACGTGCCTCGTGTCCGGGGATTTGCAGGGCCTTGTCCGGCGGATCGTGAAGGTAGGCCACGAGGATGTCTCGCCACTGGGTCGTCATGGTGAAAACTCCGTATGCTCTTGGCTGGTGGCGCCGCCTTCAGGCGGTTGGCGTTGGCGTTTGGCCGGCCAACAACCGCCTGAAGGCGGCCCGACGGACTTGCGACACCGCCTGAAGGCGGGGCGACGAACGGGTAGTATAGCCCTTGCCGCAGCGGGAGTCCATCAGCGGACAATCACCCAGAGCCGCGCCCTGGCGTGTCGGCGGACGACACCATCGTCAGCGACAACCAGATTTACGTCGGCGGCCCGGTCGATCCCCTGGTCAAGGGCATCGTCCTGACGGAACCGGCCCGCGATCTCCTTGTCCACGACAATCTCATCTGCGGCTGCGGGATCGGGCTGCAGGGTGGGAAACGGACCGGGCGCATCGCCGAGGCGATCGACTCGCGGACGTTCAAGTCGAGCGGCCCGCTGCCCTGGAAACAGCCACGATGCACTGTCGCTGTCTCACTTGGGACTGCCCGATCAGATTTCCGTCCAAGCGCCGGGGATTGGCGCGGGGTAGCGGCCTTCGGCGTCGGCCTGGACAGGGGCCGGCGAGTCGGCGGTCAGACTGTCGACGTTCTTGCAGAACATGAAATCCGAGGCCATCGCTTCGTCCCAGGTGACGACCTTGCCCGTGTGAACGGCCGCGCGGCCCATGATGGCTCCCAGGTTCGAGAGCGCCGCACGCCGGGCTTCGTTGTGGGGCCGGTCGTTGCGGATTGCGCCCAGCAACACGTCCCATTCGGCCTGCCAAGGATTCACCGCTTCCTTTTCCGGTTGCCAGACGAGGTTCGTCGGATCGATGTGCTGGTCCTTGCAGATAAAGCACGTCGGCGCGTGAATGTCGCCGGAGAACTTCGCGCCGCACTTCGTCCCATGCACAAAGGTGGCGAAATCGTTGTGGCAATTCCGGATGTAGCGGCCGGTGACCATCGCTTTCGTGCCGTCGGCAAACGCGTACTCGATCGAGTAGCTGTCCAGGTTCTGACTGCAATCCTTGCTGCCGGCGAAGCGACCGCCGACGCCGTGGGCGGCGACGGGCCACGAATCCTTGATCCAGAAGCACTCGTCGATCTGGTGGATCATCAGTTCGATGAGAATGCGATTGCCGCGAGTCGCCGGCGTTTCCCAGCACCAGTCCGCCCGCCGCCATCGCATTGGCCACGGCGCCGCTGCCGCGTCCGCCGCAGCCGATCAAGGCCAGGCGAATCGTGTTGTCCTCCGCGGCGTAGACGTGCGGCAGGTCCAATCCGGCCAAGGCCGACAGCGCGGTGACTTGGCCGGTTCTCTTGAGGAAATCACGGCGGCGCATTCCAGGCTGCTTGCGCGTACTCATGGCGAGTCTCTCTTCCCACAGGGTTTGCAAGGCTTGGCTTTGGCCCCGATGCGGGGCGCAACGGCCGTTATCGTTCCCGATGGGCGGCCGGAAGTCAAGTTGCCCTACCCGCGCCCCGTCGATTTTCAGTGTGGCCATCGGTACCAGCGACGTGCCGGGGCAGTAGCCGCCGAGGATGACTCCGACTCCCGTCACCATTTGTGGCCGTCGTCAAGTCAAATAGGCGTCGGTGGCAGCTCGGCGATAGGTGTCCTCCAGATCGACGGAGATGGCGGTCTGGACGGTCAACGGCAAGGGCATCTTCGGCAACGGCTGGTCCACGGTCAGCGCGCGGCGCCAGATGGCCACGAAACGACCGCCTTGCGGCGCCGGTTCGCCAACCCGATAGGCCGCCGCCAGCGGGGCGGCCAACGCGGGCATGGAGATTTGCAGTTCCTGCTCCAAGGCGTCCGCAAAGGAGAACGTCAGCGGCCGGCGATGGACGTCCACCAAGAGCAGATGAGCGCCCTCTTGCAGATAACTCAGGTACCGGTGCAGGTAACTGGACCGTGCGCTCGGACGATCCTTGTTGCGCGGCGAGATCAGCTCCAGGGCGGCGACCAGGCGTCCTCGGAAAGCGACGTAGAGCGCGGTCTGCGGGTCGAGCGTCAGCGTGGCCGTTTCTATGACGGGCTCCTCGAAGATCGCTTCATCCGCGGGGACCGGCGCGTCTGTGTCCTCGACCGCAGGCTCCGGCAGCCAGTGCCGGATCGCTACGTCCGGACGTTCGCTTTGGCCTGTTACGCCTAAGGTCGGCACAGAACCGACGTAAGCGCGGTACTCCGGCGGCAAGCGAGGTCGAATCCAGTGGAACAAGTTCGTAATCCAGAAATGATGTACGCCGTCCCAACCGGTCAGCTCGTCCCAGTCGTGCAGAGGCATGGCGTGATCCTGCCTTTTGGCAAAGGTGATGGGATTACCGGCGCCGCCGCATGGCCTAGCCGGACGGCGCGGTCGCTGAACATATGATAGCGGGAACGCGGCCGGATCGGGAGGCGATTCGACGAACGGGCAGACGTTTGCGAACTCCGGGCACGCCGGCATCGTACCGGCCAACTTGCTTTTCGGGGAGAGACGTGACGGCGGGTACGGCGCGGCCTTCCCCAGTTCGCATCCAGAAACTAGAATGCATTTGTTGTCGGGAGCGGTTCCGGGTTGAACAGAGGCGATTTCCAGTGGAGAGGTAACCAGCCAAGGCAGACAGAATTGACCGTCGGTGTTTTTTGGCGAAGGGGGTTCTGGGAGCGGCAGCGGTCGGCGCCGTACACACGAGCATCGAGGAGCGGACGCTGGCAGCCGCCCTTCAGGACGGGACGGCTCAGGCCGGTCAGCCCGCGCACCCGAAGACCGACATTCCCCCCGGCAGCCTGCCCTGCGGCAAGATCGGCAACGTGTCCCTCAGCCGGCTGTTCATCGGCGGCAACCTGATCGGCGGCTGGGCCCACAGCCGCGATCTGATGTACGCCTCCAAACTGTTCACGTCCTACAACACCGAGGCCAAGATCTTCGAGACCCTGGAACTGTGTCAAGCCTGCGGCATCAACGCGATCCAGCTGGACCCGGCCTGCTGGGGTCCGATCACGAAATACAACGAGTCGCACAACCCGAAAATCCAGACGATGGTGTGCGTCCCGTTGATCGAGGACAAGGCCAAGATGAACGAGGCCATCAAGCGGCAGGTCGACCAGGGAGCCACGCTGCTGTACTCGCACGGCGGGAGCCGGACCACGACAAGAACAACGACAACATGTGGTGCAACAACCCCGAGGAGACGGCCGCCTTCATGGAATCGGTCTCGAAGCCCTGGGTGGCGTTCAAAGTGATGGCCGCCGGGGGGATCAAGCCGCAGCTGGCCTTCCCCTACGCCTATCGCAACGGCGCCGATTTCATCATCGCCGGCATGTTCGACTTCCAAGTCGAGATGGACGTCAAGATCGCCCTGGAAGCCCTGCAGAAGTTGGACAGCCGCAAACGGCCCTGGTGCGCCTGACGCCCCGCCAGAAGACTTCGTGGACCTTGCTGAAGTCACGGCTGAAGATGGCAAGGTCCGCGGACTTGCCCGGTTCGAGGCTGCCGGTGCTGCGGCCGAGCCCCAGCCAGTTCGCCGGGTTCAGCGACGCCATGCGCATCGCCTCGTGGACCGGTGCGCCGGTGAACCTCAGGAACCGCCGGAGGCCCTCGTTCAACAGGATGCTGCTCCCCACCAGCGTGCCGCCGTCCACATAGTAGACGCCCTGCGCGGAACTCCTCACCTTCCGGTTCATGTACTCGTACTCGCCGGGCTTGGCGCCCGCCGGCGCCACGGCGTCGGAAATCAGAATGATGCGGTCGGCGGGCTTCGCCCTGTGCGTGATCTGCAGCAGGTCGGGCGCCACGTGAGTGCCGTCCGGGTTCAGCTCGACGTAGACGCGCCGCTGGTTGAGCCCAAACGCGGCGAGGCCCGGCTGGCGATGGTCCAGGCCGCTCATCGCGTTGTACAGGTGCGTGCAGCAGACTTGGCGGCGGCCGCACACGTCCGCGGCCTGTGAAGCGCTCGCCAAGCTGTGGCCCACACACGGCAGGATGCCGAGTTCGCGCATCGCCGCCGGCAGCTGTTCCGCGCCGTCCAACTCGGGCGCGAACGTCATCATCCGGAGGCGGCCGCCGGCGATCTGTTGCAGCTTGCGGAGATACGCTATGTCCACGGGCCGGACGTATCGCGTCTGGATGCCGCCGCGCTTGTCGAGATTGACAAACGGACCTTCCACGTAAAAGCCGGGCACGCGGTCCGCGCAGGATGCGCTCTCCAAGAGGCTCGCCACACGCCGAATCACGGATTCGTCGGCCATCATCGCGGGCACGAACTGGACGATGCCGTGCGCCAGCAGCATGGCATCGAACTGCTCCAGTCCCTCAGCCGTACACGTCTCCCAACCCACGAGGCCCGCCCCGTGGATGTGTACGTCAATCAGTCCCGGCGTCACGTACCCGCCGCCGGCATCGACCTCGGCGGCGCCGCGCGGCGTCTTCTTCGCCTTCCCGGCGTACGCGATGCGGCCGTCCGCGAACACGACCGTCCCGCCCGGCAGCGACCGATCCGGCAGAACTACCTCGCCATTCTGGATACAAATCGCACTCATGCCCGTTCCGCTCCCAGCAAGTGTCGAATGGCG
>CAZAQY010000216.1:0-8271 GCA_964486845.1 uncultured Pirellulaceae bacterium | reverse complement strand
TCCTTGGCCGGTTCTTGCCGCCTGAAAGGCGGCACTACGAACCTTTCCGCTCCCAGCAAGTGTCGAATGGCGTCCTTGGCCGGTTCTTGCCGCCTGAAAGGCGGCACTACGAACCTTTCCGCTCCCATCAAGCGTCGAATGGCGTCCTTGGCCGGTTCTTGCCGCCTGAAAGGCGGCACTACGAACCCTTCCTCTCCCATCAAGCGTCGAATGGCGTCCTTGGCCGGTTCTTACCGCCTGAAAGGCGGCACTACGAACCTTTCCGCTCCCATCAAGCGTCGAATGGCGTCCTTGGCCGGTTCTTACCGCCTGAAAGGCGGCACTACGAACCTTTCCGCTCCCATCAAGCGTCGAATGGCGTCCTTGGCCGGTTCTTGCCGCCTGAAAGGCGGCACTACGAACCCTTCCTCTCCCAGCAAGCCTCGAATGGCGTCCTTGAGCAGGGCTTCCGACTGTGGGCCGATTGTGGACGCCGACGGCTCGTAGCCGCCTTCCGTGGGGCCGCCGAGCCAAACGCCGCCAGCGCCGCCGCGGTCTCGCAGAACTCACGCCGATTCATGCTCCGAAGTTCAACTGTCATGGATCTACCTCTCGGGTTGAGACTGTTCGATCGTCCCGCCTTGCCGCCGAACGTAACCAACAAAGCCCCAACATCTCCTCCTATCGATTGTACGCGGGTGTCGCCCGAAAGGGCGCGCCTGTCCACGATTATTCTCCTCCGCGTCACGGTGTTTTCGCAAAGGGCGGCTGCACGGACGGGCTTGCCGGGGATGCGACGCGGTCCCGGCGGATCAGGATCGGCTCGGCCCAGACGGCGTGGTTGGCTTCGTTGCCGGTCTGGCCGGGGTGGCCTTCCGAGACGAACTCCAGCGTCCCGCCCGCGGCGACTGGGATGACGATCTTCTGGGCCGGGGAGCCGGCCTCCAGCACGCCGCTTTCGAACGCGTTTTTGCCTCCGAACCGAACGGTCAGACGCAACTTGGCGCCGGACGGGTGCAGGCCCAGCTGCGAGTGCAAACCGGCCGTGCAGCGGAACTCCTGGAACACGCCCGCCGGAATCTCGTAGCTGAAGCGGCAGCAGCCGGTGCCGATGCCCTTCGGAAGCACGACCTCCCGCCTCGGTTCGTCGGCGTCCTGAAGCCAGAGCTGCAGGGGGACCGGCTCGCGTTTCATGTTGACACTACAGCCGTAGGCCAACGGGCTGAAACGATAGGGGAAGTTGATCAGCGCCGGGGCCGCCATGGGGACCACGTCGGTGAGGTCCATCGTTTCCAGGGCCTTCACATCCTCGGGCTCAAAGCGTCCGGCGGCCAACGCAAAGCACGTGGAGAACATGTCGGCCACCAACTTGGCGTCTTCGACGGCCGGAGGAGTCATCGCCTCGACCGCGCCGCCCACGTCGCCGGCGTAGACGCGAGTCAGCGTGGCGGGCAAGGCTTTGCGGGCCAGTTGCCGCAAGCGGCAGCAACGCACGTACAAACGAAACGCGACTTCCTTCGGGTGCATTCCCAACAATTGCGGGCGGTAGCCGTCGAGCCGGACCACGAAGCGCGGATCGCTGTCCAGGCTGATGATCGACTGGGGCGCCCGGTTCCAACTCTGGTCTTGCGGCGTGAAGAGTTCGTCGAGCACGGTCCAGGGCATTCCGTTGATGCCTTCCAGGGCGTGACATTGCGGCTGGCTCAGGTCCTCCAACACATGGGCGAACGCGCCCGCGAACTTGGCCGCCTCCGCATCCTCGCCTTCCCGCAGCTTGTCCACGATCAGCCGCACGTACCGTTCCGCGCCTTCCATGAACACCTGGTAGTCTTCCCGGTTGTCCCGCGGGAAGTAGTGGAAGAGCCGCTTGTTGACCACGATCAGGTAAGGCTTCGCCTCGGCGTTGTCCGGGCCCATGTCCACATAGACGCAGTATTTCTGGAACCCGGCTTCGCTCTCGCGCCAGCGGGCTCGCTGCCACTCCGGGAGCGAGTCCAGCGCGGCCTGCGTGATCTTCCCGTGTCCGCTGCCCCAGCCGTAGCAGAGACTGCTGCCGAAGAACACGCCCGCAAGCAGGGCGGCGAGCGACCGAGCGATGGTGATGGTCTTTCCGGAACGAATCATTTGCGTTACTCCTCACCGCCACCGGAGTGCTGACGCCCGCCGTTCGCCTGGTTTCAGCCGAGTTTCGTGATGCCGGGCAGCATCGCGGGGTAACAAGAGGTTTGAGCATATCCATAACGGCGCCGTCGCTGGCCGTCAAGAAGTCGCTTTCTTTGGAATCGCGCATGTTGGCGAGTTCCGTCCGCGCTGGTAGGATGTCGATCGTCAATCGGGCAGTTCGAGTCATTTCCGCCTCCATCGAGACGGCTCTCGGACTCCCTGAACCTGAGGTATCATCCGATGCGACTTCTTCCGCTACCGGCAGCAACCGTGCTCTTATTCCCGATCTGCCCTTCGGGTTGTTTCGCTGACACGCCGCCCGGAGGTGATCCGGCCGAGACGCTCGTGTTCAGCTCGTTTCGTGGAAATGGCGAGGACGGCCTGCACCTGGCTTGGAGCAACGACGGCTACACTTGGACTCCGCTCAGGGACGACAAGCCGCTGCTGCGTCCGGAAGTGGGCGGCGGCCTGATGCGGGATCCACACATCCTCCACGGCCCCGATGGCAAGTTCCACATGGTCTGGACGACGGCCTGGAACAAGCACGGGATCGGCTACGCCAACTCGAAGGACCTGATCCACTGGTCGCAGCAGAAGCTGCTGGACGTGATGCAGAACGAGCCGCAAGCCCGCAACGTCTGGGCGCCGGAGATCTTCTACGACGCCGCCCAAAAACAATTCATGATCTTCTGGGCCTCGACGATCCCTGGCCGCTTTCCAGCCACGGACAGCACGGGCGACGGCGGCTACAACCACCGCATGTACTTCACCGTCACGACTGACTTTGAGCGGTTGGAACCGGCCCAACTGCTTTACGACCCGGGCTTCAATGTGATTGACGCTACGATCGTCCGGGAAGGCGAGCGGTACGTGATGTTCCTGAAAGACGAAACCCGGCATCCGCCGGCCAAGAACCTGCGGGTGGCGACGGCCGACGCGCCGACCGGTCCCTACGGCCCGCCGTCGGCGCCGATCACGGGCAAGTATTGGGCCGAAGGCCCCACCGCGGTCCGACTGGGCGACAAGTGGTTCGTGTATTTCGATCGTTACACCGAGCATCGGTACGGACTGGTGACCTCCCAGGATCTCGTCCATTGGAACGAGGAATCGGACAAGGTTCGATTTCCAGCCGGCCATCGGCACGGCAGCGTGCTGCGCGTCGGCCGCGAGGTTTGGAAAGGCTTGATGGGGCTGTGATCCGCGCCGCGCCTGATTGCTTAGCCGATAGCCGCGAAGAAACTACGAGGATCAAGATGAAACACACACTTCTCACCCTGGCTGCCTTGCTCCTGGCTTCACCAGCCGTGGCTGGCGCCGCCGCGAGCAACGCCGCTCGGCCCAACGTGGTTGTCTTTCTGGTGGACGACATGGGTTGGATGGATTGCGGCGCGTACGGCTCGAAGTATTACGAGACGCCGCACATCGACCGCTTCGCCGCGCGGGCGATGCGATTCACCGATGCCTACGCGCAACCGCTCTGTTCGCCCACCCGCGCCAGCTTGCTGACCGGCAAGCACTCCGCGCGGCACGGGATCACCAGCGCCACCGGCCATCAGCCGCCGCAGCCGGCGGGACACCAGTTCCTGCCCGACACGGCCGGGCCCGCACAGCCGATGTTGACGCCTCAGAGCAAGAACTACCTGGAGCCCTCGGAGTACACGTTGGCCGAGGCACTGCGCGACGCGGGCTACCGCACGGCGCACATCGGCAAGTGGCACCTGGGGCTGACCCAGCCGCACTGGCCGGAGCAGCAAGGTTTCGACGTGGCCTTCCACTGTCACCCCGACCCAGGCCCGCCGGGCAACTATTTCTCGCCCTACGGCGTGAAACCCGACGGGGAGCCCAGGGGCCAAAACCGCGCCGGCACCATCACCGACGGCCCGCCCGGCGAGTACATCGTGGATCGGCTGGCAGACGAGGCCGTCCGCTTCATCGAGGCGAACCGGGACCGGCCGTTCTTCCTGAATCTGTGGAACTACGGCGTCCACGGGCCGTGGGGACACAAGGTGGAGTATACGCGTGCCTTCGCTTCCAAAAAAGACCCGCGGGGCGTGCAGGGCAATCCGATCATGGCTTCGATGCTCAAGAGCGTCGATGAGTGCTTCGGCCGCGTCCTGGACACGCTCGATCGCCTCCAGTTGACGGACAACACGATCGTCATTTTCAACTCGGACAACGGCGGCAACACGCACAGCAACACGGACCAGGACGCCAAGGCGTTGAAACGCAAACCGAACGATCCGCTGCTGACGGATTGGCGCAAGTGGGCCGGCATTCAACCGCCGACCGTCAACACGCCGCTGCGCGACGGCAAAGGCACGCTGTACGAAGGCGGCACGCGCGTTCCGCTGATGTGGTCGTGGCCGGGCCGCATCCAGCCCGGCGCCACCAGCGACGCGGTGGTCGGTCACATCGACCTGTATCCCACCCTGCTCGACCTGCTCGGCCTGCCGCGGCCGGCTCAGCAGCAAATGGACGGCATGAGCTACGCCGCCGTGCTCCGGCAAACCGGCACGCTCGACCGGCAGGCGTTCTTCAACTACTTCCCGCACGGCGGCAGTCCCGGCCGCGCGGGCGGCGCGTGGGTCCGCGCTGGCGATTGGAAGCTGATCCGCTGGTTCGGCGTGCCGGCAGGAGACGAAGGCCGGCACGAGCTGTACAACCTGCGCGACGACCTGGGCGAAACGACGAACCTGGCCTCCACAGACGAGGCTCGCGTCAAGGATCTCGACGCGCTGATCGACCGTTTCCTGGCCGACACGGGTGCGACGTATCCGCGTCCGAACCCCGCCTACCGGCCCGCCGCCGCAAAGTCCGCGGCGACGCCCGACGACCCGTTGGCGGGCTGGAAGGCCCGCCAGTGCGTCGCCGCCGTCAAGGATGGCGTAGTGACGATGACCGGCACGGGCAAGCCCGGCACGGCGTTCCTCGGACACGGCATGGGCAAGCTGGGCGGACCGGCCACGGTGCAGCTCCGCGTCCGCGCGACCGCCGGCGGGGCGGGAAAGATCGAGTGGCTGCCCAACGGAGCCGGCGACCCAACGGGCGTTCAATCCGTCCCGTTTGACGTGCCAGCCGGCGATTGGCAGACTCTTTCCGTCGAGGTCCCCGCGCAAGGGCCGCTGGGCGTCGTTCGTCTCTACCTTCCGGCCAGCCAAGGAAAACCCGTGGAACTGGATTGGATCGAGGTGCGGGGCAAGGGAACGGGCGTCAAGCCACAGCGGTGGGAATTCGCGGGGCGGGGCTCCCCGTGACTTCGTCGCGGCGAGATCGTGGGGAACTCGGCGATCACCGGGACATTGACGCCACGCGTATGTCCACGCTGGCTCGGTGCGCGGTCAAGCTTTCTTTTTCGGCCAACTGCTGCACGTCAGCGGCCACGTGCCGCAGGCCCTCGGCAGTGTAGGCAATGACGCTGTGCGCGCGGAGGAAATCGTTGGCCGACAAGCCAGAGGCCCAGCGCGCGGTGCCGCCGGTCGGCAACACGTGCGATGGGCCGGCGACATAATCGCCGACCGCCACGGGACTGTAGTTGCCCAGGAACGTGGCGCCCGCGTGGTGAATCTTCTCCAACAGCCGCGCGGCGTTGTCCGTGGCGATGTGCAAGTGCTCCGGGGCGATCGAATCGGCGGTGGCGCAGGCTTCGTCTTCGTCCCGAACCAGGATCAAGGCCGCGAAATCCTCCAGGCTCTGCACCGTCACTTCGCAGCGCGACAACTGGGCGACTTGCCGTTCGAGTTCGGCCGCCGTGGCTTCCAGCGTCTGGCGGCTCCAGGTGATCAGGATGCTGGCCCCCGGCGCGTGCTCGGCTTGGGCCAGCAAGTCGGCGGCGGCATAGTCGGGGCGGGTCGAATCGTCGGCGATCACCACCACTTCGCTGGGCCCGGCAATCGAATCGATGTCCACTTCCCCAAACACGAACTTCTTGGCCAGCGCCACGAACAGGTTGCCCGGTCCGACGATCTTGTCCACCTGCGGCAGTCCCGCGACGCCGTAAGCCAGCGCTGCAACGGCCTGCGCGCCGCCGATCCGGTAGACTTCGTTCACGCCTAATTCGCCACAGGTGGCCAGCACGTCCGGATTATTGGCGCCGAACGGCGTCGGCGGAGCGACGACCGCGATCTGCTGCACTCCTGCCGCCTGGGCGGGGACGACCGTCATGAGGAGCGTCGAGGGATACGCGGCCGCGCCGCCCGGCACGCACACGCCGATTCGCCGCAGCGGGACATAACGCTGCCCGAGCCGCACGCCCGCAGGCCGTTGCACTTCCACGTCCCGGTGCAGAATGGCCTGTTGAAATTCCAGGACGTTGTCGCGAATGCGGCGGATCGCAGCCAGGAACTCCGGCGATGCTTGGCGATGCGCGGCGGCGATCTCCGCCTCGCTGACACGGATGGTCTGCGCGGTCAGGCGCGTGCCGTCCAGTTGTTCGCCGTACCGCAACACCGCATCCAGACCTTCGCCGCGCACGTCCGAGCAGATCTTCTCCACCACTTGCTGCGGACTCAGAGGACTGCCGAACACTTCGATCGTCCGCTGGCGACCCCGTTGGCTGACCACGCCGCCGCGGGGGCTGAGTTTCTCGCGCAGGGCGTCGAGCGCCTGTTGCACGTCGCTCTGTTGGCTGTCGATCCGCCGGATATTCAATCGTCTGGGGGTGCTCATGGGGCGTCGCTCCCGATTCATGTTGGTTTTCGAACGGTGCCTACTCCCCGTTGTCCTCCCCGCGGCGGCCTTTGTACAGTTTGCGGCCCAGGCTGGCCTGGTAGGGCGTCCAGGGGCTGTCGTCGTTGGCGTCCTCGCGCATCATCCCGCTGATGCTGTGCATTTTCGAGTCCAGGTTGTCCAGGAAGTGCAACGCGATCGCCTCCAGTGTCATCGGCAGCTTGGGGCTGCCGAATTCGTACTCGCCGTGATGGCTGAGAACCATGTGCTGGAGCCGCAGCCGCAGTTCCTCCGGAAACGGTTCGCCCGACAGCTTCTCCGCCTCGCGGATCTTGTCCTCCAGCAGGCTGACGCCGATCACCAGATGGCCGATCAGTTGCCCCTCGTCGCTGTAGGCCAGGTCGCGTTCGTAGGTCAACTCCTTGATCTTCCCGATATCGTGCAGGAACGCGCCCATCAGCAACAGGTCGGGATCGATTTCCGGGTAGTGCGGCGCGACGGCCGCCGTCACCTCCATGAGACTGACGACATGGTCCAGCAGGCCCCCGCGGTAGGCGTGGTGGTTCTTGATGCCGGCCGGGGCCGCCGTGAATCGGGCCATGAAGGTCTCGTCCATGAGGAAACAATCGGCCAGGTTCCGCAGGGGGTAGTTCCGCATCCCGCGCAGCAACTCGGTCACGCGAGTCGCCAGCTGGTCGACCTTGGCCGTGTCCAGCGTCACAAAGTCGGCTTCGTCCACCTCCGAGGCAGGCGTGCGGTCGATCCGCGTGACAATCATTTGCAGCGCGCCGTTGTAAACCTGCGCGGTGCCTTGAACGCGCAAGTAGTCGCCGTTCTCGAACGCATGATACAGCTTTTCGTTGGCGTTCCACATCATCGCCGTCAGGGAACCCGTGCGGTCGGACAATCGCATCTGCAGGTACAGTCCGCCCTGGCGATTGGTGCGGAGTTGTTTGTCGGCGACCAGGAACACTTCGTCGACCTGCTCGCGGTCGGACAGTTGCTGAATGAAACGGCGTGACATGGAATTCCGTTCTGGTAGAATTTTTTCAGTGCAAGAGCGTTCGTCGGAGTCGCAGCGCCGCGTCCAACAAGTCGGCAGACCTGTCCTTGGGCCGCGAGAGGCGATCATTTTAGAAGTGTGCCTGTGACCCCGCAAGGGCCGACGGCGATCCGGAAGGGAGAGCAGCGGTAGGCCGGAACAAGTCCGCGCTCGTGCCGAGGCTGAGCGTGAGCGAGATCAGGACGGGATAATCGGCAGAATCCGTGCAAGTTACCTGATGGGCGCGAAAAAATTCCCTCGCGAAGGCTGATCGCTCGACCAAGGTCCGCGAGGGATGTACTCCGTAGTGTTTTTTGCAAGAACTCGGAGTACTGAATTATGGATCATCGTTTGCTGCAGCAGGTGGCTTTTTGGACGGCTCTTCTTTCGTTGGATCAGGAACTGGCGGCAAAGGCCCGTCA
>CAZAQY010000215.1:0-15033 GCA_964486845.1 uncultured Pirellulaceae bacterium | reverse complement strand
AATCTGGGCAAAATACTTCTTTCATGTACCGTCAATTGTGATTTCCGGCACTAGAAAGATGTTTTTCATATCCTCGTCCTACCTCACAGAAGCACACGCTTCCTGAGCAAGGACGAGGTTTTTTGTCTCCGCAAGCCAGACCACGGCCTACCACCCGATCCACCATCCCAATCCCTCTCATCCGACCCGCCAGCTCGCCTAGCCCCACTCTGGCCCCCCGCTTCCCGGTAACCACCCCTTCCGATCCAACCCCCCGGCTCCGAAAAACTGGCTCCCTGTTCCGCCGGGCGCCGCACTGCATCTTGCTCCCCGAAGCCAGCCGATACCACGACACGACGACCAACGCGGCTCGCGACGTTCCCAGAGCGCAGGTCATTTCACCGCTGGTCATCTTATCGATGACCACTTATCCGTTGCGAAGCGGAGAGCCCACATCAATCTGGCTGCTGACCACATCCTCGATCATCCGGCAAAGAAGTACAAAGGCAATCGTGCTGCCCCGTTTTTCCTGGGCGGCATTTGCGAGAGTCTGCTCCATGTGCCTGCTTTCACGCCGTCCGCGCAGGGTCCCTTACCAGTGCTGCTGGTGAGCTTCCAGAACAAGCTGGACAAGCAAGGCAAAGTCATCCAACCTGAAAGGGGGCAGACCCAGGTCTACTCGAAAGATGAGCAAATGACCGCCGACAGTTTAGCTCAGGAGTTCCGCGACCTTATGCTGCCCGATATGCGGTTGCTCGACATGATCGAGTAGCGGCGGGCATCGTCCGACAGCACCGAGCGATGGACGCACAACGGGCATGGCTCTCGAAGACTTGCCGAGCGGCTTACCGACTAATTCACAAACTCCTGCAGGTCCTCTGCGGTCGCCTGCCGCAGTTGTTGCGGGAAGTCTGGAAACGCCGAGAGAATACGGACCCAGTTGGGGATCGCTTCGCCTCCGGACGGTTCACGCTGAAAGATATCCCCCGCCGCGGCGATCTGCTGTGCGAATCCTTCAATGGCCTGCTCCTCGTCATGGCGGTCGAAGTGCAGGCCGTTGATCAGGGCGTCGGCGTGATAGTGTCGGATGGCGTCCTGGGCGGCACGCAAGTAGGCGGACCGCAGAGTGATGAAGTGCCCCGGCTGCAGGACCGTCCCCATGCTGGCCAGCGTGCGGAAGATGCTGGTCAGAATGTCGACCGCCATCTTCATCAGGCCCTTGCTGGGATCGTCCAGCGAAAGCGACTGATGTTTGTGTTCGTACTGGCGGCAGACGTCCACCTGGCAAACGCGTTTCAGCGACGTGTTGCGGAAAACTTCGGCCAGCGTCCCCACCTCCAGACCCCAGTCGCAGGGAATCCGGTTCGACCTGGCCAAGTTGGACATTACCGCAAATTCGCCGGACAAGGGATAGCGGAAGGAATCCAAGTAGACCAGGAACCGGTCGTACCCCAGCAGCGAGATCAAGGCCCGCAGCAACGGCGAAACGAGCAGACGCACGACGCGGCCGTGCATGCGATCGGTGACCCGCGCGTAGTACGCCTTGCAGAATTCGAAATCCAAGCTGGGGTGGACCAAGGGCAGGCACAGCCGGGCCAGCATCTCGCGGTCGTAGTTGACGATGTCACAGTCGTGCAGGGCGAAGACTTCCAGCCGCGGGTCGGCCAGCAGATAGCCGAAAGCGGTCCACACCGCCCGGCCTTTGCCGGGCATCGTCACCACCAGCCCGGCTTCGTTCAACTGTTGAAACAGGCCCTGGACACGCGGGCCGTCGATCCAGAGGACACGGGCACGGTCGCCGAGCACGCGGACTTTCTCGACCGTTTCACGGAAATCGTCGGGCCTTGGGGCCACATTCAAGGCGATGACGATCTGCTGAACATAACGAACGGAGGCCAGTTCCTCGACGATCCTGCCAAACGCCTCGGCGCGGGTGTCCCCCGCCGTCACGGGCAGCACCAGCCCCACCTGGCAATTGACCACGTACCGCTCCAGCACCCGCTCCAGTTGGTCTCGCTGGATCGTTCCCAGATCGTGCATCGTCGCAATCGAGCCGTGTTGACAGAAATCGGCCATCGGTCAGTCTCCTTTCAGCTCGCGGATTCGAGCCAAAGCGTTTGGTAGGGATCGAGTTCGACACGCGTCGCAGGCGGCCACGCTCGATCGGTGATCAACTCCCGTGCAGGACGAAACGCGGCACCGGCCGGGATCTCCCAATTGTGCCGCCGCCCGCTGACGTTCACCAGCGCCAGGATCCGCTGCCGCTGGTCCCGGCTGACGCGCAGCACGGCGATCAGCCACGGCGGGACGTCTCGCAGCACCTGCTGCTCGGCGTCGGGGTGAAAGGCGGGTTGCCGGCGGCGCGTCGCCAGCAGCCGGCGATAGCCGGCCAGCACGCGCGCTTCCCGGCTTGCCGGCCGAGCCAGGGCCTCATTCAGCTCGTCGCGCGGGAACTTGCGGCGATTGATGCGGCGGGCTTGCCCAGACTGCTCCACGCCGGCCAAGTCGTTGTCGGCCCCGACGAGGCTGGAAAAGTAGACGCCGGGAATCCCGCGCAAGGCCAGCATCAGGGCTTGCGTCGCCAGGAACCGCCGCACCTGCAGGTCCGTGTCCTGGCAGCCGGGATCGGTCACGGCATCGAAATAGGTGATGTTCAACTCGTACGGCAGGTCGCGGCCGTCCGGCCCGTGCCGGGTGCTGATCAGGCCGCCCCGAGCGCGGATCGCGTCGGCCAGCCGCAGGAAACGCTCGGCCGAAACCAAGCCCTCCAAGGGCCGCACGCCGATGCCGTCATGGGACGCGGTGAAGTTGAAGAACGTCGTGCCGGGCGGCGCCGGGGCCAGATCGGCCAGCCAACGCACCAACGGCCGCGCGTCCTCGTTCAGCCACGCGTCCAGCACCAGCGGCGGCAGGCTGAACTGGTAGACCATGTGCGCTTCGTCGCCGTCGCCGAAATAGCTGATGTTCTCCGCGTGCGGCACATTCGTTTCCGTCAGCAACAGCGTGCGCGGCGCGGCCAGCGCGAGCAACTCGCGAAAGAACTTGACCACCGCATGCGTCTGCGGCAAATGGATGCAGGACGTCCCCAACTGCTTCCATAGATAAGCGATGGCGTCCAAGCGGATGATCCGCGCCCCATGACGGACGTATTGCAGCAGCACCTCCGCCATCTCCAGCAAGACCTGCGGTTCCGCGAAATTCAAGTCCACCTGGTCGGCGCTGAAGGTCGTCCAGAGGCGCCGCGGCCCCCGGCTGGTGGCGAACTCGGTCAGCAGCGGCAGGCTGCGGGGTCGAGCCACCGCGGACAAGTCGGCTGCTGGATCGACTTCGTGAAAATACCGCACGTACGGCTCTCGCCCTTGCAGATAGTCTTGGAACCAGCGGCTGTGCTGCGACACATGGTTCAGCACCAGGTCGAACATCAGGTCGAACGATCGTCCCAGATCGCGGATGTCGTCCCAGTCGCCCAGCGCCGGATCCACCATCGTGTAGTCGATGACCGAAAAGCCGTCGTCGGACGAGTGTGGAAAAAAAGGCAGCAGGTGGACGACGTCGAACAAGTCGTCGAGACGGTGCCGAGCCAGGAACTCCTGGAACGTGTGCAAGGGGTGTTCCCCCGGCGCACGGACGTGATCGCCGTAGGCGATCAACACGGCGTCGCGCTCGTCCCACGGCGGCTCGCTCGCCGTGCGCTCCCTGGCGGCACTTGCCGCCAGAGACGCAAATCGCGGCAGCCAGGCTTCCGCCAGCGGCCCGTAGATCTCGTACAGCCGCTGATGAAGCCGGTCCGTGTTCAGTGCCTTCTGTTCCATCCTGCGTTCGCCCTTCTGCACCGTTCGAGGAATACGTGAGCGGAATGGCGCTAGCCACCGGTTCCGGATCGGCGGCAATACCGGCAGCCAGCGCCTTGCCGCTCACGTGTCATCCAACAGCCATTTCTCGAACGATGCTCACAAGTTTTCCATCCCGGTGATGTTCGTGATCAGCACCCGCAGCCGGCGGCGCAGCACCGTGTAGCTGAAAAAGGCCTTGCTCAGTTCGTAATTGTAGTTCACCATCTCGTCGCGGTACTCGGGCTCTTTGATCACCCGCCGCACGTGTTGCACGACATCGCGGGTCAAGTAGCCGTCCATGGTGATGGTGCGAAACCCTTTGGGCTCGATATCGCTGATGAAAATCGCATAGCGATTGACCAGCACCGGCTTGCGGTAGTAGAAAGCTTCCAGCAAGGCGTTTCCGAAGCCTTCGTACAGGCTGGGATAGGTGATGAAATCGGATTGAGAATAGGCGTCGGCCAGGGTGTAGCGCCGGCGTCCCTCGGCGTCCAGCGAACGGACTTCGCTGACGTGCGTGTGTACAAACCGCAGGTCGACGCCCTCCTGCTCGGCCATTTCCTTCAACGCCCGCAGGTACTCGTCGCCCTCGTCGCCGGATTCGTGGGAAATGATGAGTTTGCAGCGGGGATCGTTCAATCGCGCCACCAGATCGATGGAATGCTCGATTCCTTTGCGGGGTACGACGCGCGTGGGTTGCAGGAAAATGATGTCGTCCGGCGACAGGCCCATGTCGTTGCGGAATTCGGCGGCGTACGCGTCGGGTTCCGGCGGCGGCTGCTCGAAATCCAGCACATTGGGAACCAGAATCGAAGCATCCCCTTTGCGCATCGCCAACTGCTCCTGCGCCAGCGAATTGATCGTCACGTGCTGGATCGCAGTCGAGGTGGGAGGAAAGGCCATGTCCAAGATGTCGCTGATGGCGTTCACCGAGAACCGCGTCCGCTCCCAGTAGAAGTCGTGGTGGTGGGCGATCGTGGGAATCCCGGTTTCGGTGATGAAATGCGTCAGCGCCACGCCCAGCGGGATTTGCATGGGTATGCACAGGGCGTTTTCGACGATCAGAATCTCGATCTCGAACCGTTTCACGAACTCGTACAGCGTGTTCTTCAGAAACTCGCTCTGCTCGAAGATCCGCCGCGTCACTTCGGGCGTCCGCGTAAAACGGCCGAACACCCGCTCGTTGATCCAGACGTTGTCGGCATGCGCAAAGCACGCTTCCGGCACCAGCATGCTAGCGTTGGGGTCGCGATCCAGCCGGCCGGCGTACCAGTAGCTGGAATGCTGGTAGTGCCACAACACCTGCGCCCACTTGGCGCTCTCCAACGACACGCCGTCCGTACCCGCAAAACGGGTCGAGATAAAACCGATACGACGGCCCATGATGGCTGATTCCCCCAATCACGAAGTAACGCTTCAGACGCAGTGTATCAGATCCATCAGATCCGTGACAACCAAGTCCGGGGCAATGCCGGCACACCAGGGGTCGCCCTCGCGGCGGCGAAGGCTGCGCGCGTCGCCCGCGAACAGCGCCGTGCGAAAGCCCAAACGCGCCGCCGGACCGATGTCGTTCCGCATGTCATTGCCGACCACCAGCGCGCGCTCCGCGGGAATCCCGTGTTGCTGCAGGGCCGTGGCAGCCAGCCGATACAGTTCGCGGCCCGGTTTGGCCCGCCCGTGTTGGTACGAATAGAACTGCAGATCGGGGTCAAACCCCAATTCGGCAAGCGTTTGCCCCACGAGAGCCGGAAATACCTCCGGCGTGTAGAACTGGGCATTGCTGATCACACCCAGCGTCCGTCCGGTGCGCCGCAGGCCCTCCAGCGCCGGCAGCAGACCGGACATCGGCCAGACGGGATTCGCGCGGACCTCGAATTCCACCGCCAGCGCCGGCAGGTCGATGCCCTCCGCGCCCGCCACGGAGCCGCCAGCGACAAGTTCCGCCAACGTGTTCCTCCAGACCTTGAGAATGTCCACTTCCGGAAAGTCCACCCCGGCTTGCCGAGCGATCTGATGTTCACGTTCGATCTGTCCCAAGAACGCGTTCAGCGCCGCGTCCTGCGCGTCCCGCAGCGGAACGCCGGCAGCCGCCAGCGCCGCCGCGATCGCTTCGCCGCGATCGGCGGGATCACTTGCGCCGACATCGCCGCTGCCGCTGACGAGCAGGGTGCCGTACACGTCGAACAACACGGCGTCCACTCCGCCCAGCGCGCGCAGCACGGGCGACTCGCCCGTGGGCAGCGGGGCGAGGGGGCGGCTGTGGCGGCGGATGATCTCGCGGCAGCGGTCCGTCATGACTCGATGCGAATCGGTTGAAACCTGGCCAGTCTCAGGAATTCGTCCAAAACCCGTTCGGCGTGCAATGGTTGGACGCTGGCCACGCGGGGGCTGCCGGCCACGGCGCGGTACAGGTCGCCCAACCGACGGCCGCAAGCTTCGAGCGAATAAGCGCGGCGGACGACGGCCGCATTCTCGTCCACGACCTCTTGGCACGATCGGCCGGGCTGCAACGCGGTTTCGATCCAGCCGTTCAGGTGAAGCAGTTGCCGTCGCCGCTCGTCGCTGCCGGCAACCTGCTCGATGACCTGTTGTTGATGCCGCGAGACCAGCGAACCGAAGTCGACCAAACCGTCGACAGCCAATTCGTCCACCGCGCGGCGAAACTCGGCTGGCGGCGGCAATCTTCGGCCGAAACGGGCCAGCGTCTCGCCATACGCCCGCTCGATTTGGTTCTGCCAATCGGCGGCGCCGATCCACTCCAGCGGGACGTCCAGTCGCGGGCGCAAATCGTCCAAGTGCAGACCGGCGGCGCGAAAGTCGGCGGTGATTTCGGGCAAGTCCCGCCCGATCAACATCTTGCCGACCAGCCAGGCCTCCAGAAAGACCAGGCCGAAGCCTTCCGCCACACTAGTGGTCAACATCCGATCCGCCGCCGCCAGGTTCTCGGCATAGGGCAACCCTCCCTGGCCGCCGACCTCGAACGCGATCGGCAACGCCAGCGACGCGGCCAACGACTTCCAGCGATCGTACGAGGGACGTTCCACGGGATTCAGCGGAGGCAGCGTCACGCCCAACTGCCAATCGCCGCGTGCGAGGGCCGACCACAGCAGGGCTTCTCCCAGATTCTTTCGCCGGATGCCGCGGATGGGATACAAGAGCAACGGTCGATCCTCCGGCACGCCGAAACGGCCCGCCAACTCGTGCCGCACCGGTTCCCGCGGCGGCAGCGGCCCCGGATCGCCCACCGGGTTAGGCAACACGTGCAGCCGCTCAGCAGCGACGCCCGCCGCCGCGAGGATTCTCGCATCGCGCTGGTTCAAGACGGCGTAGTGGACGTGCGCGGCCTGCGGATACAGGGCCGCGGGCCAGCCCGGCTCCGCTCCGTCGCGCCACGCGGCTCGCAGCCGCTGATAGTTCTCCGGACGAAAATCCTCCGCAAAGTCGTGGATTTGCAGCAGCAGCGGCCAGCCCTCGGTGGCCAACTCGGCGAGCGCTCCCGCCAGCGCCGTGTTCTTGCCCAGCGAATGATTGTGAACGTGGACCACCGCGGACTCGGACGATCCGTCCGCCTGGACCAGCAGGGACCGCAATCGCGCAGCCAATGCATGAGGTTCGCGCGGTCGATCGCCGTCGTAAGCCAACTCCGGCACCGCGTGAACTTCGTAATCCAGCCCGGCCACATCCGACAGGCAATCGTCCCAGCCAAGGCAAGGGCCCCCGTGGATCACCACAACGCGCACCTCGCCGCGGAGCGCCGCGTGCTTGTCCAGCGCTCGCAGATGATTGGCGATCACCTGCGTCACGCCGCCGCGGTTCAAATGGTAATGGACGATGGCGATCAACATGGCGGCCGAGTTGGCTTCGTCTCCTTCCGTATCGAGTCTTGACATTGTACGAAAAAGGATCTGACCGGCCACCCCGTGCCACGCTGGCGCCGACTGGACCGATCCCCGCGCGTGAGGCATCTTTCCGCGCCGCATCGGTTCCTACAATCGCCTCAACTTTTCCCAGTCCGCTCCGGCTCCCAAAATCTCTGCAACAGTCGCCATTGTCTTTGGTTGCATAGGTTTACGTCAAATCGCTCGGATTTCCATCAGGGGTCGCCTGCCGACATCAGAGCCCAGCCTCCAGTTGACCATAGAAGGCGGCGTTCAAGCGGAGGGACGCCGGTTTCTGATTGCCACGGATGGCCCGAATGCAACGGGCAAACCATCGCCGGCGCGCGAAGATCCCCTGGTCTTGCCGTGCATCAGGCGACGTGAGGAGACTCCGATGGCGAACGGACAATTGCTGGGAGAACCGATGATCCTGTGTGAGGTACGGATGGGCCATCCGCAACAGGTCATGGCAGATATCACCGATTTGTTCAATGAGTCGGCGGATGCGGTGGAACGGCTGCGCGATCGGATCAGACAGTTGGCCGATCAGATCGCGGGCCGCTTCGCAGCCGAGGAGCAAAGCGGCCGTTACGAGGACGCGCTGTGTCAGGCTCCTTGGCTGACTGCACGTGCGCAAGAACTCCAACAACAACACGTGGAGTTGGTTGAAACGTTGCGCGGGATTCAACGGCTCTGCGAATCCAGCAATGGCCCCGTCGGGTGGTGGGAGCGTGTCCAGCAGGACTTCGCCGACTTTTCCGATCTACTCCGGGAACACGAGGCGGCCGAGGAGAACTTGCTCGACGAGCTGCACACCGGTCCTGACTGGGACCGAGACTAAGCATCATCCGCGCAAGCCGCGGCTTTGCAGCAGCGAGTGAACCCACGGCTGCTGCGCCTCGCTCAGCGGCGGGACCGGGTCGCGGCGATAGTCGATCGCCAGGTCGTACGCCGCCCGCTCGCAGGCGGTGTTCAGAACTTCTTGCAGATCCAGGGGAACATCTTCGTCCCCGAGACGCAACGGGATGGAGATGACGGGCAGTCGCTGCGTCAAGAGAATCGGCCACACGACGCCTTTCGGGCGATTGGCCTTCCGCGACACGTGTACGTAGTAATCGGCCGGCGGCAAGAGTTCCCGCGTGTGAATCGGCACGCCGGACCGCAACAGGTCGATCTCCACCAGGTGGGTCGGCGAAGTCATGCCTTCTCGACGCTTCTCCACGTAGCTGGCCCGGCCCCGCGATCCCGACACCTTGTTCGTCGGGCTGAGAATCTCGATCACCGTGACGACCATCCGCTCGTGGCGGTCAACCACTTCCAGAAACGGCTCGTGAATCTCGTCGTCGATCAGCGTTGTCAGGACGACCGGCTCGGCCACCGCAACGTAGCCGGTAACCGCCTCCTCCGCGGACCATTCACTTGGCTCGTCGCGCCCGGCGTCCGCGACGCGCAAGTCCGGGATGATTACCTCGCGTCCGGGGTCATTCTCGTCGGAGATGTAGACTCGCTCCTCGACGCGAACGTGGTACTTCGGACGCACCCGGTGGTTCAACTCCGCCTGAATCTGCGAAATCAGGCCGTGATGCACGTCGGGCCACAGGCCCGGTTCTTCCAGGTAAGGATCCATACCGGGAAACGGCGATGGCATGTTAAGGCCTCCACGTCAAAACAGTCGGGCACGCTTGCTCTGGTCTAAGTCTAATGCGCGTCCCAACTGCGGTGAAGAGCCTCGCCACGAAGCCAGCTGCAGGAGCTTCCGCACGCTCCGTTCGATGTCGGCCGCGGTAAACTGTTTGTCGGCGGCGGGATCCACGGTAAACGTTTCGACGAGTTTGCCGTCACGGTCGTATAGCTTGTAGTGTGGAATTGTCCCGGTGCGGATGTCGAAGTTCTCGAAGGACGGGTCGTCGCCTCCCCATTTGCTCAGCAGGTTGTCGAACGTCGCCCCCTGCTTTTCGAGAAATGTCTTGACTCTTGCCTCGTCCGACGGTTCGTCCAGCGAGACAGAGATCACCGCCAGCCCCGACGCCGCGTACTTGGCATGCAACTGAACGGTGTGCGGAAACTGCTCGGTACACGGCACGCACCATGTGGACCAGAAATCGACGAGGATCGGTTTGCCACGGTGCTTGGCCAGCACTCCCTCGTACACCTGCCGGTCGGCAATCCGCACAGTGACTTGTCCGGCGGGCGTGTCCCCGCTTGCCTGGTCGCTGCCGGCAGGCAGGCTGCTCTGCCCGCCGCCGGGCTGGCATCCCAGCCCGGCGATTAGCGCGGCCGACATCACGCAAGGGAGAGCACTACAACGAAATCGGAACATGGCCGACCTACTTGCTCACGATGGTTCAGTCGTACTTGATCGAGCAACCGCGCTGGCGGGTCTCGGTGACGGGCGGCTTCTTGCCGGCCAGCAGCGCGTCCACGGCGTCCTTGACAAAGAGCTTGGTCGCCTTGTCCGCGTTGTTGCTGTCATCGAAAGCCCCCATGTAGGCGATTTTGCGCTCGGGACACAGCACAAACAGGTGCGGCGTGCAGGTCGCGCCATACGCCCGAGCCGACTCCTGCGACGGATCGTACAGATACGGGAAATTGAATCCCTTCTCCTCGGCCCGCTTCTTCATCGCAGGCAGCTTGTCGGCGTCCAGGTTGTTCACGTTGATGGCGACGAACTGCACGCCCTTGGATTTGTATGCCTTGGCAAACTCGACAAACCGATCTTCATAGGCGACGGCCACGGGGCAATGGTTGCACGTAAAGCACAGCACGAGCACCTTAGCAGACTTGTAGTCGTCCATGGAATGCGACTTGCCATCGACGCCAGCCAGATTCTTGAAGCCCGCTCCCGGGTCTCCCACACTGACCTTGGAATTGAAATCGCCGGCAAGCCCGGCGACCGAGAACACCAACACTGCCAAACACGCTGCCAAAGTGACTGCGAAGTGACCACGATTCATACTGACCTCCATCTCTTCTTTTGAGGGAAAGGCGACCCAATCTTGAACCAGAGAAACGCTTGCGATTCGTGCTTGTTTGAGCTGTTGCAGGTTCAGGAACGTTCTCCCGCTAGTTCGTGCCGACCGCCGGCATGACCGTCAGTTCCTCAACTCGTACGACGTGAAGCAGCGACAAGTGGACCACGCTTTCTGCAGCGCCCGTTTCCGGATCCGCACCTACGCCAATATCCACTCGGCCGCGGAGGACGATCACCTGGTCGGGATGCCGAATCTCGTAAGTTTCGCCGTCGGTTGTGTGGATCCGCAAGGGGACAAACGGTCGAGTGCGAATCAATTCCAAAAGTTCATTGGGCCGCATTAGTCTAGCTCCTCAGTCAATGCTTCTCAAAACTCAGGCGGCGATCTCCTGGGGTTGCCCGCTCCTGTCAATTGTACTCCTGAAGACAGGAAACGGAAGCCGAAGACCCGCGCTGCCTCGTTGTTGCGACAGTCGCCCTTTGGGTCCGTCTAGTGCGTCTTCAATGCCAAGAACGCGGGTTGTGAGCGGGGCGCTAGCCACCGGTTTAGAATGTCACCGGCGGCCAGCGCCCAATGCCGCTCAGTCATCGCAACCCCGACTTTCAGGCTTGAAGACGCGCTCACACGATGCTCCAGTTCGTCCAGCCGCTTCACGAATTCCGCCGCGCGTGGGTACTGCGGCCCGAACGTGCTGCCCAGGTCCTCGATCGCCCGGCGCAGAGCGGCCAGGTTGACCGCTTTCACTTCGGCGGGCCGGTAGCGGAACAGGCACACCCGCTGATACAGTTCCAACCAGCGAAGGTCGTCGGCCGGAACCTTCGCGCCCGTCAACTGCTCGAACTCGCCCTGCACCAGCCGCGCATCGCCGCCCAAGTCCCGCAGCGCCTGTTGGATCATCTGCTGCGGCAAATCCGCAGGCGCGGCGGCGCTCAACCACTCCAAGTGCCGGCCACCCGGCAGGTGCCGCCGCACCCAACCGGTCTGCAAGGGGTAGTCGGCTTCCAGTTGGTTCCACACCGTCGCGTAGGACAGTTGGCCGAGCCGGAAATAGAAGCCGTGTCCCCCGCCGTTGTTGTGAATTTTGAACAGCAGACGGTTCTCGCCCGGCTGGAGCGCCAAGTTGACGCGATCTTGATCGGGAGCCGGACCGCGAGGGGTGTCGTGGGAATGAACTTTGCGGCCGTTCAGCCACAGCTCGCAGCCGTCGTCGCTGCCGAGGCTGGCTTCCACCGCTGCGGCCGCCGGGACCTTCACCGTCCGGAACAAATACGTCGAGACGCGATGGCTGCCGTCCAGCATGTGGACTTGGCCGTCGGTCCACTCCGGGTGCGGCCGCCACAGCGGCCGGCCGTCCGGCGATCTGGCGTGCAGATCCACGCCCTGCTCCGGAAACAGAACGTCCGTGAACGCGCCGGCTTGCAGCGGGCCGGTCGTGCTCCAGTCGCTAAGTTCCGCTTGCTGCGACGCGAGCTGCTGGACGACCGCCGCCCGCGTGGCCAGCATCGTCTCGGCCCAACTCGCCCGTTTCACGTAGCCGTCGGGCACGGGTTCGGCGGCCTGGACCGCGACGAATCGGGAGGCACAGACCAGGCCGATTGCCCAAACGCTCGTCCAGCGCCACGGCCGCAACAAAGCACCATCCGTCATGTTCACCTCCTCCGGTAGGTTTCCAGCGGTAGGACCCGCCGCCGCGCGTTGGACTTGCCGCGGCAGGGAATGCCAGGCGGGTCGTGCCGGCCAAGCGCCAACGGCGCTGGCGGCACACGAGGAAGATTGTAACACGGTGCGCGATGGTGCGACTACACGACAAGAAGCAAATCAACAGAGAATCGTGCGACGGACGTCGAGCACGGAAGGAGAAGGCAATCTGACAGAAAGATGAGGTGACAGAAAAATGATGTGCAAGTCGGCTCCATTTCCGCATTCTTCTGTCGCATCATCTTTCTGTCAGCCTCTTCCAGTTTTCTGAGGAACAGCTGTCCAAGTTCCCCGGTTTTCTCCTCGTCGCACCCGAAATAGAATACCGGCTATGCAAGTCATTTCGCTCCAATCCGGCAGCAATGGGAACTGCATCTACGTCGAAGCGGGCGGCGTGCGGTTGCTGTTCGATGCTGGGATCAGCGGCAGCCAGGCCCAGTCGCGTCTGGCGGCGCGAGGGCGGGACATCTGTGCGGTCGACGCCGTGCTGATCTCGCACGATCATCGCGATCACGTGCGCTGTGCCGGCGTGTATCAGCGCAAGTTCGGCCTGCCCGTCTACGCCACGCGGCGCACCCTGGAAGCAGCCAATGCCTACCGCGATTTGGGCGTCATGAGGGACGTGCAGTACTTCGAAGCCGGCGGCGGGCTGCTCTTTGGCGATGTGGTCATCGAGACGATTCCCACGCCCCACGACGGCGTGGACGGCGTAGCATTTGTCGTGGACGATGGTTACCGGCGGCTAGGGATTCTAACCGACTTGGGGCACGTGTTCGACGGCCTGACATCCGTCGTTCAGACCCTGGATGCGGTCGTCCTGGAAAGCAACTTCGACCCCGTGATGCTCGCCCACGGGACGTACCCCGAGTTCCTCAAGCGCCGTATCCGAGGACCGCACGGCCATCTGTCGAATCTCGAAGCTGCCGAAGTGTTGAGGCATGCCGTGGGTGGCCCGTTGCGGTGGGCCTGCCTGGCACATCTTTCCGAGGAGAACAACACGTCTGAACTCGCCCTGAACTGCCATCGTTGCGTGCTTGGCGACCGCTTCCCGCTGCACGTAGCCAGCCGCTACGAACCGAGCGAAGTGCTGGAGGTGTAGGCGGCACCCAGGGGCGCTGCCCATTTTCGGAGTGCGGTGCTTTTGCGGAGTGCGGCGACGCGGCAGCTGCCATTTTGGAGTACGGCGCCTTGTCGCCGTTTTGATTCGACCCGTGCCGCGTTTCGCCGCTTTGGGTTCCGCAGACGTTTGGAACCTCTTACGCTTTCTCCGTCCTGAACCCAAGCCGCCGAGTCCTGCAGGACGCGGTCCAAAGCGGTGACAAGGCACCGCACTCCAAATCAAAAATCATCCGGCACTTTCAACTGGTCAATCTTGAAGCGGTAAATCGTTTTGACCATCGACGGCCGCGCCGTCCGTTCGAACCACGCGGCAGAACACCACGGATACTGATTCGCCACACGCACCAGACCGTGCTTGACAGCGTTTTGATGCACGTAGTTCAATCGGGCCAAATACGATTTCTCGAACGTGAGCCTGGTATCCCAATAGTTGTGCCACACTTTTCTGCCGGGCTCGCCGTCGATCTGGTTCAACTCCCGGCCGGCGTCGCCATGTAACTCCTTGATGAACAACTTGATCTCCCCCGCCTGCTCGGTAGCGTGGGCGACGAAATGGTAATGATTGGCGAACACGGCCCAGGCTTCCAACTGCCAGCCGTGCTGCTTGGCCAGCGATAGGAGCTTCCGTTCCAGCAAGGTGAGCTTTTCCGGCGTGTCGAAGAGCAGCGCTTTCTGATAGGTTCCGGAGGTCACAATGTACGTGCCGTGCTTGGAGATCCGATGCACCGGAGCGTGCGGCCAGTCTTTGTCGCTCTGGTACGGAAGCGCCGGCGGCAGCGGAACGGTCCGGCCGGGCTCCTGAACAGGCACGGTCTCCGCGCCTTGTAAGAGTCCGCTGACCGGCACGCCGGCCATGGCCGCAGCGTTTTCCGCCGACAGTCGCCCGTCTGCCAGAAGCCACAGGGCCAGCCGACGACGAAACTCGGCCCGCAAGGGTCCAAGGGAACCACCGGCCGCTTCGAGAAGCGGTTCAGGAACCGGAATCGAGATGGATCTCATCATGGGTGTTCTCGGAGTGCGGTAGTTGTCTTGCAGTGCGACGCCCATTTTGGAGTACGGCGCCTTGTCGCCGTTTTGGTTCGACCCGTGCCGCGATTCGCCGCTTGGGGTTCCGCAGACGTTTGGAACCATCTTACGCTTTTTCCGTCCCGAACCCAAGCCGCCGAATCCTACCGGCCGCTGTCCAAAGCGGTGACAAGGCACCGCACTCCAAAAGGCGGCCACGCGGCAGCTGTCATTTTGGAGTACGGCGCCTTGTCGCCGTTTTGGTTCGACCCATGCCGTGGTTCGCCGATTTGGGTTCCGCAGATGTCTCGGAACATCCTACTCGTTTTCTGTCCTGAACCCAGACCGCCGAACCCTGCAGGCCGCTGTCCAAAGCGGTGACAAGGCACCGCACTCCAAAAGGCGGCCACGCGGCAGCTGTCATTTTGGAGTACGGCGCCTTGTCGCCGTTTTGGTTCGACCCATGCCGTGGTTCGCCGATTTGGGTTCCGCGAACCGCAGCCGTCGTCGACCATCTTACATCTTTGCCCGTTTTTCGTCCCGAACCCA
>CAZAQY010000214.1:0-15051 GCA_964486845.1 uncultured Pirellulaceae bacterium | reverse complement strand
CGTGCCTGCCGCGCCGGCGCCGTGCCTGCCGCGCCGGCGCCGTGCCTGCCGCGCCAACACTGCTTGCAAGCAAGCAGTGCCACACGGGGAGTCGATCATTGGCGAGTCTCGGCGGCCGCCAGCGAGACACAGACGAGTTCCTTGTCGTTGCGGGCGAACAGGCACTGCTGGGCGAACGCCGGATGGCTCCACCACACACTCCGCCCAAAGGCGACGCCCGTCGGCTCGATGATCTTGGCTCGGCAGATCTCGTCGTACTTCTCCGGCGTCAGCCGGGCGATGATCAGCTCGCCCGTCTCGCTGGGCAGGAAGAAACGGTCCCCGTGCTTGACCAGAAAGGCACAGGCGGAGTGCGTCGGGCGATTGTCCGGAGCCGTCGCCGCATAGGTGGTCCAGAGTTGCTCGCCCGTCGCCAGCCTGACACACCGTAGTTCCCCCTTGCCATCGACGCCGTACAGATAGTCACCTTCCAGGAACGGCGTAACCATCACGGGGCCGATGCCCCTGCCTCTGGCTCCCCGCCAGAGGACCTGGGGAGCAGCCTGATCCGAGGCCAGCCGCAAGAGCACCGACTTGTTGACAATGCCACCGGCGAACAGGTACTGCCCCAACTGCCGCGGCGTGGCAATGCCCATCGCATAGTTGGCATCCAAGGGGACGGACCAGGCGACGCGGCCCGTTTCGGGCTCCAGACCGTTGATCGCTTCGGCGTGCCAGATCACCAGTTGCCGCCGGCCGCCGGCGTCGATCATCGCCGGCGGACAGTAAGCCTGCTCTTTGGCCGACAGGGCGCGCCATAGTTCCTTGCCCGTGCGCTTGTCGAAGGCCATCGCGATACGGCCCTCGCCGCCGACCACGCAGAACAATCGCTCGCCGTCGACCAGCGGATGTCCGCAGTGGCCCCACATGGGCGTGGCAGCTTGGTAATCACGGGGAAAGTTGTGGGACCAGACCAGGGAGCCATCGCCGGTCTTCAGGCATCGCAGGTCCCCCTCGGCGCCCAGCGTGTACACGCGGTCGCCGTCCACCGTCGGCGTGCAGCGCGGGCCGGCGGGGAAGGAGATCTGGTACGGGCAATCGTACTGGTGCTTCCACAGCAACTGGCCATCGGCGGCACGGAAGCAGAGCACGCGTTCCTGGCCCTGCAGCTTGCTGCGGCTGTTGGGATCGGGCGCGCGGTCGCCTGTGGTGAAATAGTCCATGACGTAGACTCGGCCAGCGGCCACTGCGGGCCCCGCGTAGCCTCCGGCAACCTGCGCCCGCCAGCGGACGGGCGGCCCATCCGCCGGGAACCGTTCGACGATCCCCGTTTCCCGCCACACACTGTCACGGTTCGGCCCCAGCCACTGCGGCCAGTCGTCCGCGAGACAGGCCCGGACGAAGATGAAGACCATGCACAACGCGATCAGCCGGCGAGCAAGATTCGTGGTCATGGCAGATCCTTTCGCATCCCTGAAGTGAACGGACAGAGGACACGATTCAGGATACCACGCGTGCCCGAATTGCGCAACGCGGAGTGTGATGGCTACTTTGTTCTCGAACAATCTCCGATCAGAAGCCGAACGAGAATCCCCATCCGTTACCGCGATAGTAGAACTCGTACGGGTATCCGCACCCGCAACCCGGTCCGCAGATGTGCCGCGGGGGATACAGCGGCGGATACACGACCGGCGGCGGGAAACCATAAATCACGGCCGGAGGTCGATGGATCGGCGGCCGATACACGTAAGGCGACGGCCGGTAGTGGTAGCTCCGGGAGTACCCGTGCCTGTCGTACTCCGGTCCGCGATGGGCGGGATGGGGACCATGCCCGCCGTGGTGCGCCACGGTCAGCACAGCCGCTCCGCCGTCAAGGAAACTCCGCGAAGGCAAGTCGCCGCCGAATGCCTGGGTGGCAAGAAGGCCGGCCAAAACCGCCCCAACCAGTAACAAAGTCGCTCGTTGCATGATTCATCTCCTCTCCTGGAAACTGTGCCAAGAATCGATCCCCGTGACTTCACGTCCGAAAAGCCACGGCTGGCGGATTCTCAGAAGCAGGGAGTGTGCCACACGCCGGGACTGCGACAGTAAGCCCTTGCCTTGTAGGTACTTATGAGCAAACGCTGGAATTTCTCTTCGGCGTCACGCTCTGCGGCGCGTCGTCAACTCGATGGCGCCAGCGTATCGTCGGGGATACGCCGAGCCCAGTAGCAATGGCCGCTCTGGGATGGCTGGGGGCAAGAGCACCTTAGTCTTTCACCTAATCTTCTGCCTAATCTCCCCAGCTCCAAGGCCGTGGGCAGTCAGAAGAGATTAGGTGAAAGATTAGGTGAAAGATTAGCAGTTGCCCGGCGCATCTGCGGCCAAATTTGCCTCTTCCCGCGTCGTTTCCCTTGTTTACAGCGGGGCGATGCTGGTTTAGGCTGTGAACTTTCCACTAGTATCCGGAGGTTGCCGATGAGCGAACAGATCAAGTACGTGATGACGGAAGAGCGAATTCCGCTCGCTTGGTACAACATTCAAGCCGATTTGCCCACGCCTGTACCCCCGGTGCTGCATCCGGGAACGAGAAAGCCGATTGCGCCGGAAGACCTGGCCGCGATCTTTCCCATGGGATTGATCCAACAGGAGGTATCGACCGAACGCGAGATCGAAATCCCGCAACCGGTGCGGGAGATCTACCGCCAATGGCGTCCCACGCCGCTGCACCGGGCCCGACGCCTGGAAAAGGCGCTCGGCACCCCCGCGCGGATCTACTACAAGTACGAAGGCGTCAGTCCCACCGGCTCGCACAAACCCAATACCGCCGTCGCGCAGGCTTATTACAACAAGATGGAAGGGATCAAACGGCTGTCCACCGAGACCGGCGCGGGCCAGTGGGGCTCGTCGCTGGCCATGGGCTGTGCCTACTTCGGGCTCGGGTGCAAAGTCTACATGGTCCGCGTCAGCTACGACCAGAAGCCCTACCGCAAAGCGCTGATTCAGACCTATGGCGCGGAAGTCACGGCCAGCCCTAGCGAGGAGACGGCCGCCGGCCGCGCCATCCTGGCCCAGGATCCCAACTCGCCCGGTTCGCTCGGCATCGCCATCTCCGAGGCGGTCGAAGTTGCGGCTCAGGCCAAAGACACGAACTACGCTCTGGGCAGCGTCTTGAATCACGTGTTGCTGCACCAGTCCGTGATCGGCCTGGAGGCGATGGAGCAGATGGCCATGGCCGGAGATCAGCCGGACGTGCTCGTCGGCTGCACCGGCGGCGGGTCGAATTTCGGCGGCATCGCGTTCCCGTTCGTGGGCGCCAAGCTGCGAGGCGAGGGTTACGAAAAACTGCGTTTGGTCGCCGTGGAACCCACCGCCTGTCCTTCGCTGACACGCGGCCAGTACGCCTACGACTTTGGCGACACGTCGCATCTGACGCCGTTGCTGAAAATGCACACGCTGGGCAGCGAGTTCATCCCGCCGGCGATCCACACGGGCGGACTGCGGTACCACGGCATGGCGCCGCTGGTCAGCCATCTGCTGAAGCTGGGGTTGATCGAGGCCGTCGGCGTACACCAGGTGGAGTGCTTTGCCGCAGGCGTCCAGTTCGCCAGTCTGGAAGGGATCGTGCCGGCGCCCGAAGCCAACCATGCCATCGCCGCGGCGATCCGCGAGGCGAACCGCTGCAAGGAAGAGGGCGTCAGCCGGGCGATTCTGTTCAACCTGTGCGGACACGGGCACTTTGACATGAGCGCCTATACGGCCTACCTGTCCGGTCAATTGAAGGATTACGAGTACCCCGAACACGAGATCGCCATGGCGCTGGCGCATCTGCCCGTGGTGGCGTCGTAGCCCGCCGGGGATCCGTGCCTGTTGTTGTAGGGTGGGCCGAATCTCCGAGGCCCACCCAACGTAGCTTGGCTCTCCGAGCCGAGCGTTCTTGATTGCAGTCTCGACACAAGGACTCGGCTATTCGGCCCTGCACAACGAGGCTACGCCTCATCACGGCGCGACAAGGCAAGGAAGGAATTTCCACATGGCCAAAGGGTTCCTGCAATTCGCTGCGGACCAGAAGACGTTTGACATCGGCGGCGTGAAAGTCGGCGGATATCCCGGCGAACGCCCCACGGTGCTCGCCGGCACCGTGTTCTATCACGGGCACAAGGTGCTCTTGGATGACGGTGCCGGCGGATTCGATCCCGAAGCCGCCGAGCGTGTGATCCGCAACCAGGACGAATGGTCCCAGAAGACGGGCAACCCCTGCATGCTGGACGTCGTCGGCGACTCGCCGGAAGCCATGTGCAAGCACCTGGAATTCGCCGCCCGCGTCAGCCAGGCCCCGCTGCTGATCGACGGCACCACGACGGACGTGCGACTGGCCGGCTTGAAGTACGCCGCCCAAGCGGGACTGATCGACCGCGTCGTCTACAACTCCGTCCAGCCGGAGACGCAGGACGACGAACTGCAGGCCATTCAGGATGCGGGCGTCACCAGCGCAATTCTGCTCACCTACTACCTGCTGGACTTCACCGCCGCGGGCCGCGTCGAGTCCGTGCGGCAGCTGCTGCCGAGGTTGGAGCAGGCGGGCATCCGCAAGCTGATGGTGGATACGTGCTTCCTGGACTTGGCCACCTACGGCCAGGCCTGCCAGGCGTTGTTCGAGATCAAGGACGAATTCGGCTTGCCGGCCGGCGGCGGCGTACACAACGCGGTCGCCACCTGGAAGGGCCTGAAGAAGAAACTGGGCGGCGAAGCCAAGGACGCCTGCGTCGCCGCCGCCTGTGCGTCTGCCGTCGCCATCGGCGGCGACTTCCTGCTGTACGGCCCCGTCGAGGACGCCAAGTACATCTTCCCCGCGGTCGCCATGATCGACACCGCGCAAAGTCAGGTCGTCATGGAACGCGGCGGCAAGCCCGATCCGAACCACCCGCGGTACCGGGTGGGATAAAGCCACCTCACGAGGCACGCCCGCAGGAACCGGGGCTCGCCCAATAACCGGGCAGTGCTTGGTGGTTGAGACTAGCGGCGACGGCACGTGCACGATCACGATTGGCGGCGCGAACAGCACCACGGGAGCCTACACGGTCCAACTCATTCTGAACGCGGCTTTGGAGTCACGAGCGTTGCTATCGCTGGACGGCTTGATTGAGCCAATGCCGCTGGGCCCTCTGCCTGTCGTCACACTGCCCGCAAATGTAGCGGGCAATCTGGCGGCTTTCTACGCACAGGCCGCTCCTTCCGGGGACGACAAGGGGTTCACCAGCCTCGACGCCCGTCCGCTGGCGGACGGCGGGGCCTTGGATTCCGTCACGTCCCTGCTGCAGACCGACGGCGGCGGCCGTCCTCTGGTCGACATCTGGGTACGCGAGACGACGGCGGCCGTGATTCCAGAGCTGGAGTCACGGGGCGTGGAGATCGTGCGATCGGATGACCGGTACAGGTTGATCGAGGCGTGGCTGGACGCCGGCCAATTGACCGCGGTGGCCCAACTGCCGGGCGTGCTGTCGTTGACGCCCGTCTACAAGCCCCTCGCCTGGGCGGGGAACGTGATGACGCAAGGCGATGCCGTCATGCACACGGACGATCTCCGCGACGCGCTGCAATTTCCGCCCAGCGGTTACGACGGGGCTGGCGTGAGGGTTGGCGTCCTTTCCGACAGCGCGGACCGGATCGGCGGCGGGTTGCGCAGCTCGCAAAGTACCGGCGATCTACCTTCCGGCGTCCATGTCATCTGGGATGGCATCTACGGATACTGGGGCGACACGGACGAGGGCCGCGCGATGCTGGAAATCGTCCACGACGTGGCCCCCGGCGCGGAACTGTACCAGGATGAGAATTCCGACACGACGCCTCAGTTAGCGATCCAATGGGTGCGGGGCAACACGGACGCAACGCTCAAGTACGTGCTGTACGCGGCGGGCGCTGCGATCGACGAGTACGCCACCCACAGCGGCACGGTGGTCGGCCATGCCGCGGCAGCCGGAGCCATCGCGGTGGGGGCGGTCCCTTACTATGACCCGATGACCGTCGAACCGTACTCCTCGCTGGGCCCCACGACACTCTACTTCGATGCCGCCGGGACACGGCTGGCGGTTCCCGAAGTGCGGCAGAAGCCCGACCTGGTGGCGCCCGACAATGTCAACACGACGTTCTTCGGGCGAGATATTCCGGAGGACGAGGATGTCCATCCGAATTTTGCGGGCACCTCGGCGGCGGCGCCCCATGCGGCCGCGGTCGCAGCCATTCTCAAACAAGTGAACCCGCACCTCTCGCCCGCGCAGATTCGTGAGGTCCTGGTCAACAGCGCAACGGATCTGGAACCGTCCGGCTGGGACCGGGCGTCCGGCTATGGCCTGGTCAATGCCCTGGCCGCCTTCCCGCTGGCGGTGGCCGCGACGGACACCGTGCCGCCGACGGCCACGTTGGTCCGGCCCTCGGGGACTCTCCACGCGCCGGTGCGCGAGCTGGATGTGGCTTACAGCGAGCCCGTCACGGCGGAACCGGCCGGCGACCCGGCCAGCTACGACTTGCGCAGCCCCGGCCCGGACCGCGCCTACGACACCGAGGATGACGTGGTCTACGCGCTGACGGTGAGCTTTGATCCGCAAGCCCACAGCGCCCGGCTCAAGCCCGCGGCCGGAATCACCACCTTGCCGTCCGGCGACTATCGGCTAACCGTCACCGGCATCACCGACACGAGCGGCCATGCGTTCCCTGACGGCAGCCAGAGCTTCACGTTCACGGTGCCTGTGCTGTACGGCGAATTCCTGGTGGAATCCTCGGCCGATACGCCTTCCGTGGGCATGGCCGACGACGGTCATAGCTTCGTCGCCTGGGAGTCGTCCGCGTTCCTCTGGGGCCAGATGTACGGGTCGGACGGCCAGCCGATCCATTCCCAGCTGTTCGTGGACATCGCGTCGGACTGCTGGGACTACGAGCCGGCGATGGATATGTTGCCCGACGGGCGGTTCGTCGTCGCCTACCACGCCAACTACAGCGACCCTTTTGAAGACATCGAGTACTACGATGCGGCGATGGCCATCTTCGACGCCGGAGGCCACCTGGTCCGCAATGTGTGGGAGAGTCCTTACGGATGGAACGTCGGCGTCCAGGGCGCGATCGCCCCCAGCGGCAACTCGATGATGGCCTGGTACACCTACGTTCCCGATGGATGGCAAGACGAAGACGAAGAATACGTCCCCGGCGACATCCGTGCCGTGCTGTACGATCCCAGCGGGCGCCAGCTGGTGAACCTGGGCATCGTTAACCAGACCACGGACGACGAGCAAATCAACCCCGTCGTGGCATTCGACGGCGCGGGAAACGCGGTCATCGTCTGGGAGAGCTTCGCACAGGACGGCTCCGGCTGGGGCATCTACGCGCGGCGCTATGACGCGGCGGGCCAGGCGTTGGGAGATGAGTTCCGCCTGAACGCGACCACCGGCGGAGACCAGCGGTCGCCGGCCATCGCCGTGCAGCTCGACGGCAGTTTTCTCGCGGCCTGGCAGAGCACCGGGGCCGACGGCAAGACGCACGTCGTCGTGACCCGGTTCGACAGCGCAGGCAATGCTCTGACAGGCGAGATGCCGGTCAGCCGGCTGACGAACTTCAACCAGACCAACCCCAGCATCGGCGTGGATGCCGAGGGCCGGTACTTCGTGGCCTGGCAGTCCTTCGGGCTGAACCGGCCGGCCGGCTACGACGTCTACGCGGCACGCTTTGCGGCGGACGGCCAGAGGATCGGCGCCGAGTTCCGCGTCAATGACACGGCCCTAGGAAACCAGCGGAACCCGGACCTGGCCGTCAATACGATCGGCCGGGCCCTGGTCGCCTGGTCCTCCGAAGGCGACGTCATGGGCAAGTTCCTCGAGATGACGCTGCCGCCGGTGGCCGACCTGATCATCGATCCCGTCGTCGCCCCCGCGGGCTTCACCGCCGGCGAACCGATCGAGATCGGCGCCACGATCATCAATGCGGGAACCGTCGAGGCCGGCAGCTTCACGGCCCGCTACTACCTGAGCCCCGATCCGCTGATCACTCCGGCCGACGAGCCTCTGACGGACTTCTTCACCATCGACGGACTCCTCCCGGGCCAGTCGTACACGGACAGCCGCAGCGTCGGCGCGCGACCCGGGCTGATCGGCAAGTACTACGTCGGCATGCTGGTCGACCTCCAAGACGCCGTCCTGGAATCCGACGAATCGACGCTGAACCAGATGTGCGCCAACGAGCCCACCGTGTTTTCGGCCGTCCCGCCTGCGGACCTCCAGGTGCAAGTGGTCGACGCGCCCGCCACCGGCAGTTCCAGCATGCCGCTGCAGGTCCAGTGGACCGTGCTCAATGCCGGCGGCGACTACACCAACGCCTTCTTCTGGTACGACCGCGTCTGGCTGTCCGCCGACACCACGCTCGGCGCCGACGACACGCTGCTGGGCACCTACCAGCAGGTCAGCAATATCGCCGGGAATCAATCGTACCAGGCCAGCCTGACCGTCACCCTGCCGGACGGCATCACGGGGACGTACTACATCCTCGTGCATGCCGACGCCACGAACCTGGTCCAGGAGCCCGGCCTCGACGGCAACAACACGGGCTACGATCCGGTCCCCCTCCAGATCGCGTTGACGCCTGCTCCCGATCTGCTGGCAACCATGGTCGCCGCACCCCCCACCGCCATCGCCGGTGAAGCGTTCTCGCTCAGCTGGACCGTGGTCAACATCGGCGCGGGCAGCACGCGGACCGGCCGCTGGCTCGATCAGGTGTACCTCTCGACCGACGCCACGCTGAATGTCACCACCGACATGCGGATCGCGGCGTTTGCGCACGACGGCATCCTGAACTCCGGGGGACTCTACATCCGCACCGAGACAGTCACCCTGCCTGACGACATCAGCGGCCCCTACTATGTCTTTGTCTACACGGATGCCGGTAACGTCATCTTTGAAGGGGGCTCTGAAAGCAACAATGTCGGCTATGATTGGGAGCCGATGAACGTGCAACTCCAGCCGCCCAACCTGCGGGTGTCTGGAGTGGATGCTCCCACCGCGGTCATTGCCGGGCAGGCGATCGGCCTGTCGTGGACGGTCACCAACCACGGCCCCGGACGCACGCGGGTCGCCACCTGGTACGACCGGGTCTATCTCTCGTCCGATGCGACCCTGAATCCGTCGTCCGACACGCTCGTCTACACGCACCGCCACGACGGCCTGCTGGCCGCCGGCGGTCAATACGCCGTCACCGGCGCGGCCGTGCCCATCCCCGTCGGATTTCAGGGCAACTACTACGTGTTCGTCCGCACGGACGCCACGAACCTGGTCAACGAGGGCGTGTCGGGGGGCGAAAATGACAACGATGGCTACGACGCGACGCCCCTCGCCATCAGCATCGTGACGGTCGCGACGCCGTTGACCGAAGGGTTCGAGGTCCCGGCGCTGTCGGATCTGGGCAAGCACTGGAGCTTTCTCCCCCTCGATGCAAGCCGGGTGCGCGTGGACGGCAACGACTTCCCGCACGGGGACCGCTCGCACCTCCGCCTGGCCCACGGCTCTTCCTACGGCACGTCCTATGAATCGGCCGTGTTGGCCCTGGACCTGTCCGGCTCGGTCGACGTCGATCACCTGGAACTGGATTTCTGGGCCCAGTCCCAAGGCGGCTCCAGCTCCGAGAACTGGCTGAAGGTGTACGTCAGCGGCGACAACGCCACCTGGACCGAGTTGCCGGGCGGGCCGCGAGGGACCAGCGGTTACACGCACTATGCCTACGACTTCGGCTACTTGATCGACGCGGGCATCCCGCTCAGCGGCCTGCAGTACGTCAAGTTCGTCCACTACGGGCGGTCCGCCGGCTACTGGGCGACCCTGGACAACGTGCGCGTGAGCAACATCGACGTGTTTGGGCCCAAGGTCACGTTCCAGACGCCCAGCGAAGTGGTGCCCGGCCCAGTGACTTCGATTGGCCTGCGGTTCAGCGAACCCGTGGATCTGGCCTCGTTCGATGCCAGCGACGTGACGATCATCGGCGCAGCCGGCAACCGGCTGGCGCTCGCGGCGACGAACCCGTTCGAGTACAACGGCGACCAGCTGCACGTCACCGTGAACCTGGCGGCCGCACAGGCCTTGGCGGGTCTGTACCGCATCACGGTCGGACCAGACATTCGCGACCTGGCCGGCAACCCGATGAACCAGGACCGCGATACCGTCATGGGCGAGTCGACGGGCGACAGCTACTCAGGCTGGTTCAGCATCGGACCGGTGGCCGCACAGGCGTGTCCGTATGTCCAGGACTTCGACGACGGCGACTTGGGCGTGCTGGGCGGCTGGAGCTTCACGGTCGGGACCGGCGGCACCTGGAGCGTCGTCAACACGAACGGCCCGCTCGGCGGCAGCGGTTATCACCTGAAGGCCGACGCCACGACCAACAATGTGACCGAGGATGCCGTGCTGAAGATGGATCTGTCCAGCCAGCTGTACCAGCACGGGACCGAGCTGGACTTCTGGGCTCAGGCGTTGGTTGCCGGAAACACGAGCAATAACCGGTTGTCCGTGTCCTTCAGCGGCGACGGCAGCCACTGGATCGCGCTCAGCGGGAACCTGGTTCCGGCGCTCAACCAATACACCCACTATGCCTTCGACCTGGTGCGGCCGCTGGACGAAGCCGGGATCTCGATGGCCAACCCGGTCTACTTCAAGTTCTCGCATTACGGCAGCTCTGCCGGCTACGCCGTGACGCTGGACGACATCCGCATCGACACGGCCGACGTGTTGGGCCCCTGGGTCAACTCGTCCAGTCCCCGGTACCAGGTGGCCGGCCCGGTGCCCAGCATCATGGTCACGTTCACCGAGCAGATCGACGTGGCCACCTTCACCGCCGCCGACGTCTCCGTAATCGGCCCGCTCGGGAACGTCGTGGCGGTGTCCTCGATCTCATCCCGAGTGGACGACTGGGTCTTCGACATCAACTTCGCCACCCCGCAGGAGCTTTGCGGGTCCTACACGTTCAAGCTCGGTCCCGACATCCGAGACCTGGCCGGCAACTCGATGAACCAGGACCAGGACGGATTGAACGGCGAGTCCAGTGGCGACAGCTACAGCAGTTCGTTCAGCATCGGCCCGCCGCAGCCGCAGCCGTTCCCGTACTTCCAGGACTTCGAGGACGGCGACATCGGAGCGTTGGCGGGTTGGGGCTTCTACGTCACGGGCGGCACCGTGGCAGTGGACAGTGCCAATAGCCCGCGTGACACGTATCACCTGAGGCTCGACCAACCAACCGGCAGCGGCAGCGAAGACGCCGTGCTGGCCCTCGACCTTTCGGACCAGGTCGGGGCGACGAATCTGGAATTGGATTTCTGGGCCCAATTCCTGGGCAGCTCCAACTCGGCCAGCATCTCCCTGAGCGGGAACACGATCAACTGGACGTCGCTGGCCACCTTCTCTCCCCCCGTCGGCCAATACACTCACTACGTTTTCGACATCTCCGCCGCGCTCAGCAGCGCCAACATCCCGCTGACCAACCCCGTCTACGTAAAGTTCTCCCATTACGGCAGCTACGCCGGCAGCGCGCTGACCCTGGACGACATCCGGGTGAGCAGCCTCGATGTGTTTGGTCCCCGAGTTGTGTCGCAAAGTCCGACGGGGATGGTGAGTGGTCCGATCAGCAGTTTTCAGGTCACCTTCAACGAGGCCATCGGCAGCTTCCCGCTGAACCAAGTGACTATCGCGGATCCGGCTGGGAAACCGATCTTGCTGACGGCCTTGACGCCCAGCGGTGACAATATGACGTGGACGGCGAGCTTTGCCAGCCAGAGCTTGGCGGGAAGGTACCAGTTCCAGGTGCTGCCCGGCGTGAAGGACGCGTCGAGCCTCGCGAACCCGATGAACCAGGACGGGGATGCGATCAACGGCGAGACTACTGACGGTTACAGCGGGAGCTTCGGATTGTTGGCGCAGCCGGTGTCCTGGGACAGCTACCCGTTCGTGGAGGACTTTGAGGATGGGAGCATTGGGGCGTTGGGGGCGTATTGGGGTTTCGAGACGAGCGGTTCAGGCGAGGCGACGGTGACGGGCAACGGCAACCCGCTTGGTCTGGCGCATTTGCGTCTGGGTCAGAAGGACAGCGGTACGGGGGAGGCCTCGGCGATTCTGCACTTGGACCTGTTGGATGGTTTGACGCCGGCGACGGGGGTAACGCTGGACTTCTGGCAGAAGTGCGAGGGTTACGCGGAGTTCCAGCTTGGCTACGTGTACATCCGGCCGAACGAGAGCACGGCGTGGCGTAAGGTCCAATCGAGTGCGCCGTACATGGCGGCGTCGTCCGAGTACGGGGTGGTTTCGAGCTACTACACGATCAACTTGGACGCCGAGAGGCAATCGGCGGGATGGAGCTACACGGACGACTTCCAGGTGAAGTTTTACCACTATGGGAGCGGCGGGGCGGAGCGGGCGTATTACTTCGACGACATCCGGGTGATGCGGACGGGGGAAGACCTGTTTGGGGCCAAGGTACTGACGCACAGTCCGACGGGGACGGTGGTCGGTCCGGTCAGTAATTTCACGGTCACGTTCAACGAGACGATCGGGAGCTTTCCGCTGAACCAGGTGACGATCGTGGGTCCGGTGGGGAACTCGATTACGCCGACGGCGGTGAGTCCGAGCGGGGATGCCAAGACGTGGACGGTGAGCTTTGCCAGTCAGGCTTTGGCGGGGCCCTACCAGTTCCGGATACTGCCGGGCGTAACGGATGCCTCCAGTTACGCAAACCCGTTGAACCAGGATAGCGACTGGTGGAATGGGGAGCCGGAGGACGGTTACAACGGGAGCTTTGGCGTGAGCTTCGATCCTCGACCGGTCGCTTATCCGTATTGCCAGGGATTTGAAGACTTGGATTTGGTTTTCTTGTCGGATCACTGGGCGTTCAACAGGACGACGGGGGGCCGGATTGTTGTCATAGACGAGTCCGGGGACAAGGTCCTGCGGATCGACAGTATCGGCAGTTCTACATACGCCACCAGCGAGGCAGTGCTGGCGATCGACTTGGCAGAGCGGACGGGTGTCAAGCTGTACTGGAACGAATACAACCCGTCAGACGGAGCGGACGCTACGGATGGCGTGTATCTGAGCGATGACTTGGGAGCGACCTGGCATCGCGTGGATCCGTTGAGCGGTACCAGCGGCAGTTGGCAGCCCCGGACGGTGGATCTTGACGCGGCGATCCAGGCCGCGGGAATCCATTACACGAACGACTTCCGCATCAAGTTCCAGGTCTACACGAACTACTACTGGACGTCCGATGGCCGGGAATTCGACGATATTCGCGTGACCTGGGAAGGCGTGGGCGCGAAGGTGATCGACACCGGGTTCTCCGGATCGGCGTCGGCGCCGTTCACGCTGGACGGTCTGACGTTCACCTTCGACGAGGCCATCGACTCCGGGACGTTCACACTGGAGGACGTGGTCAGCTTCACCGGTCCGGGCGGCGTGGATTTGAAGGACCAATTGACCGCTGTCACGGGCAGCGGAACGACCTTCACGGTGCACTTCCAGGAACAAACGGCGACGGGGGCGTACACGATGGTCCTCGGCCCCTATATCCTGGATTTGGCCGGCAACCCGCTGGACCAGAACAACAACGGCCTGGTGGGCGAGACGGTGCTGGACCGGTACACGGCTCGGACGATTCTGCTGGCGCCGCTGGCCTATCCCGCGGGTCAATCGTTGGACGGCGTGGCGGCCCTGGGCGATCTGTCGGCGAATTGGGCGTTCTTCTCGAATACCGCCAACGGCCGGATTCAACTGGTGGACGAGTCGAGCGACCGCGTGCTGCGGGTGGACAGCAGTTCCAGCAGCAGTGGGGTGTACGTAACCAACGAGGCCATCTTCGCGGTGGACTTGGCGGGCCGCACGGGGGTGAAGCTGTTTTTCCAGGAGCGCAACCCCTCCGACCCGGCGGATGCGACGGACGGCGTCTTCTTGAGCGACGACCGGGGACTCCATTGGTTCCGGGCTGATGCGCTGGGCGGACCCCATGCCGCCTGGCAGAACCGGAGCGTGGACCTGGACGCGGCGATCGCCGCGGGGGACTTGAGCTACACGAACAACTTCCTGATCAAACTGCAGCATTACGTGCGTTACCCGTGGAGCAGTGGCGGGCGGGAATGGGACGACATTCGCGTGACCTGGGAAGGCGTGGGGCCGAAGGTGGTCAGTGCGGCGCCGGCGGCCGGATT
The DNA here is from genome assembly GCA_964486845.1 of uncultured Pirellulaceae bacterium. GTDB lineage: Bacteria > Planctomycetota > Planctomycetia > Pirellulales > Pirellulaceae > Anammoximicrobium. Next base: position 875 of record CAZAQY010000214.1, on the reverse strand, counting down.
CAGCGAGTGGCCGTATTCGTTGTCGGGATTCACGTTCACCTTCAGCGAGCCGATCGATCCGGCCAGCTTTACCACCGACGACATCGTCACCTTGACCGGACCCGGCGGAGACCTGAAGCCCCAGGTGACCGGCATCACGGGAAGCGGTACGACCTATACGGTGAACTTCCCGGAGCAGGCGATCGCTGGCCGCTATGCCATCGCCATCGGTCCGTACATCCTGGACCTGGCGGCCAATCCCATGGATCAGGACGCCGACGGACACGTAGGCGAGTCGGTAGCGGATCGCTTCACGTACACGCTGGGCAATCGCTACTACGTCAACGACGGCGACACCACGAACGATGCCTGGTGCAAAGTGCCGGGCAACGACGACAACGACGGCCTGACGCCGCTAACCTGCAAGGCCACCGTCCAGGACGTGCTGGCCGACTACGACCTGGAGCCGGGCGACGTGGTGCGGATCGATACCGGCGTTTACATTCTGGCCGGCAACATCGTGGTGGGCAGTGGCGACGGTGGGGACAGCACGGCGGCGGTGACCTTCGAGGCCTCGCCCTACGGCGTGACCATCAACCGCAACAACCTCAGTTCCGGGTACGCTTGGCAGATCTCTACGCCCTATATCCAACTGACGACGGCGGACAGCGACCGGCATCCCGAAGTGGCGCAGCGCTGGATGGTGGTCACGGGCGGCCACAGCGGTGTTTACGTGGCGGCGGATTATGCCACGATCAGCCGCGTGGAGGCCAACGCCAATCAGTACTTCGGCGTCTACGTCGCCGGTTCGAGCACCGATCACGTGACCATCGAGAACAATCTGCTTCGCGGTGCGACTTCCAGTGGTTCCGGGGCCGGGATCTTCATCTCGGATG
>CAZAQY010000213.1:0-15055 GCA_964486845.1 uncultured Pirellulaceae bacterium | reverse complement strand
CCGTCCGCGCCGAGATCGTCCTCCAATGCGTCAAACGGGGGCTGGTGAACCACCTGGTCTTAGACAGCGACTGTGCAGAAAAGCTGGCCAGTGTTCTTTGAGTCCTACACGAACGGAACCCTGCCTGGGAGGTTGCAGAATCGAGCCAACCTTGGGAAAATCTGGCCAAATTGCCGTCCCGCCAAGGTCACTTCCGCCAATGGCCCTGTCGATACCGCAATAACGAATCCCCTGGAGATACCGCCGCACGACGACACGCCCCAACCTGAGGCAAGCCCATGTTGTTGACCGTGAAGGACGCCTGTGAACTGCATCCGATGGCTCTCGACTACGCGATGAGCGAGCAGATCGAGAACCTGGCCGATATTATTGAGAAGACTGCCAAGGAAGCGGACGAGTTCTTCGAGAAGAACTTCATCACGCAGGGAATGTCGATCCTGCTCAATGACGGCCTAAAACGCTTGGCCGGCAAGTCGGACCAGGCCGTCTATGAACTGCGGCAGGCGATGGGAGGCGGCAAGACGCACAGCATGATCTCGCTGGGCTTGCTCGCCCGCGACCAGGATCTCCGCTGTCGCGTCGTTCCCGACATCGCCGCTCAGGCGACATTCGAGCGGGCGACCGTGGTCGCCGTCAACGGGCGGTGCGGGTTCGAGGAGCGTTTTCTCTGGGGTGAAATCGCAACCCAGATAGGCAAAACTTCCCAGTTTGCCAAGTTTTGGAAGGACGGTGCAAAGGCCCCCGCCGAGAAGGATTGGATTGAGCTAATCGGCGACGAGCCCACCTTGATCCTGCTGGACGAACTGCCGCCGTACTTCGACTACGCCGTCACGCGGCCGGTTGGCGCCGGGACGCTGGCCCAAGTGACCACCTACGCGTTGTCGAATCTGCTCGCCGCAGCCCTGAAACTGAAACGCTGCTGCATTGTGTTGTCGAACTTGTCGGGAAGCTATGAGGGCGCGACACAGCAACTGCGTCAAGCGATCCGCAATTTCCAGCAGGAAGCCAACCGCCAGGCCCGCGCCATCACGCCTGTGGAATTGGCCAGCCAGGAAATCTACGACATTTTGCGCAAACGGCTGTTCAAGAAGCTCCCGCCGCCCCCGGTCATCGATTCCGTGGCGTCGGCCTATGCCGGCGTCATCTCGGAAGCGGTCAAGTCGAAGTCGGTCGCCAAAAGCGCGGAACTGATCTCCGAAGAAATCCACGGCTCCTACCCCTTCCACCCCTCAGTGAAGCACGTCGTCGCCTTGTTCCGCGAGAACGAGAGCTATCGGCAGACGCGCGGGTTGATGCAGTTCGTCTCCAAGATGATCAAGTCAGTCTGGATGCGACCGCACAACGACGTGCATCTGATCGGTTGTCAGCACCTGGATCTGAACGTCCCCGACGTTCGCGAAGAAATCAAACGGATCAGCGACCTCCAGGACGCGATCGCCCACGACATCGCATCCGGGGGTTCCGCAGTGGCCGAGGTTGTCGATGCCAACCTGAACAGCGACGCCGGCACCCAAATCGCCGCCCTGCTGCTGACGGCTTCCCTGTCCGAGGCGGTCGAATCCGTGAAGGGCCTCACCAAGCCGCAATTGCTGGAATGTCTGATCGCCCCCAACCGCAGTGCGATCGAGTTCCAGGAGGCGTTCGAGGCCATGCGGGGCAGCGGTGGCTGTTGGTATCTGCATCGCAAGGAAAACGAAGCCTTCTACTTCTCCAAGATCGAGAACCTCCAGAAGCGCATTGGCAGCCGGGCCGAGAACGCTCCCCAGCCCAAGATCGACGCCGAAATGAAACGCCGTCTGGAGCAGATCTTCCAGCCCGCCAACCGCTTGGCCTACCAAGAAGTCCAGGCCCTCCCCAAGATCGACGAAATCCGGCTCGGCGGTCCGCGCGTCTGCCTGGTCCTCAGCCCGGACAGCAAACGGCCTCCCCAGGAAGCGCAGCGGTTCTGGGAGAGCGTCACTGAAAAGAACAACTTCTGTGTTGTGACCGGCGACGGCTCCAGCCTCGGCAGCCTGGAAGACAAGACCCGGCGAATCTGGGCAATCGCCCGTGTCCGCGAAGAGACCGGCGGGGACAAGTCGCCGCACAAGGACGAGCTGGATGCAGAAGCCGAGCAAGCCGAGTTGGAATTCAACAGCACGGTCGTCAGCCTCTTCAACCGCGTTTACTACCCGGTCAAGGACGGACTGCGTCCCGCCAAACTGGCCATGACCTTCACCGGCAATCGGTTCTTGGCGGAAGAGCAGATCGAAAAGACACTGGCCGACCTGGGCGTCTCCAAATTGGTGACCAGCGTCGAAGCAGAAGCCGAGATGCTCATGACGCGTGCCGAAGAAATGCTCTGGCCCGCCACCGAACGCCGGGCGCCGTGGCGCGATGTGCTCACCCGCGCCCTGGCCAATCCTCGCTGGGTCTGGCTCCCGGCCAAGGGGCTGGAGACCCTCAAGACGCTGGCCATCGGCCAGGGCCGCTGGCAGTGGAGCGAGGATGGCTACATCGAGAAAGGGCCTTTCCCGCCGGCCAAAACGTCGGTGTCGGTTTCCGAACGCGATTACGACGAGGCGACCGGCAAGGCGACGATCGAGGTCACGGCGCGCAACGCCGGCCCGCACGGCCGCGTTCATTTCGCACCGCAGCCCGGCGTTTCGGCTGCCAGTCCCACGGTTCCGGACACGATCTTCGAGACCGCCGACACGGTGCTGTATTTCCGGGCCATCGACCCCGACGGCCAGCATGACACGGGGCACGAGCACCGCTGGCAGAACAAGCTGACGTTGACTCATCAGCCGCGGAACTTGCCAGGAAAACGGCTGGTCGAGTTGACAGTCAAGCCGCGTGGGACCATTCGCTGGAATACCACGGGGGCGAATCCCAAAGAGGGAGCGGTCTACCAAGGCCCCGTGGAATTGCCCGCCGACGGCGAAATCACGATCTTCGCCTGCGCCGAGGACAACGGCGTCTACGCGACCCGAAGCTTCCTGATTCCGCGTCCTGATCGGCCGGACTTCGCACTCGACAAGTCGCGGCCCGCCAAGCTCCACCGCAAGCTGAACTACCGCGGGAACAACGAAGCCTTCACCGCGTTGAACGCCGCCAAGGCCCTGCAAATGGAACTCGGCAACGTCTCCGTCGAGATCGGTGAAGGCGCCCGGAATGTCGTCACCCGCTTTGGCAGCGGCACGGTCATTCCGGCCGAGCAACTCGACCAATTCATCGCCGCCGCCCGGAAAACCATTGGCGACGAAACCGCCGAAGTGAAAATCAGCTTCAGCGACCTCCATTTCCGCAGCGGCCACGACCTGGAGAGCTTCCTGGCCAAACTCGGCATCGAGATCGCTGCCGGGGAGGTGGAGCAATGAGTGCCAAACGGACCGTCGGGTTCGGCTGCCCCAATGAGACCGACCCGCATCATTTCATCGTCGAGATTCCCGCCGGCCGCACCGGCGACGTGGAGATCACCGAGCATTTTGGAATCAAGGCGGGCATCAACGGCCTGCCGGAGACGGCCGAGCGCTGCCGGCTGCCGCGCGCGGCTTGGACGGCGATTGCCGAGGACGTCAAGCGGGAATTCAACGAGCGGCTCAAGGCCAAGTCGCTGGCCACCAGCCGCTGGACGGTCGGTCCCAACAAGGTCGAACGGCTGCTGGGCAAGGAATTGCTGGTGTTGGCGTGGGCGGTCGAAGACGCCGATCCAGCCTTGATTCCCAACGCGATTCGGAATTGGATCGGGCTGCGCCCGGAGGAACGCTGGTGGCTGTACACCATGACCGCTGCGGCGACCGGCGGCGCCGACGACGGCGGGATCGGTTGGCGCAAGGCCCTGCAGCACGCGCTGACAGAAAACCCCTTGCCCGAACCGCTCGTCAATCCTCCGCACTTCCCCCGCAAGACCGGCCGCCGGACGCGGCGAGACCGCGACGGCCAACCGCGTCTGCCCGGCTTCGACGATGAAGATTCCCCGTTCGCCAGCCAGTCACCCACGGCTACCACGAATCCAGTCAAGGACGAGAAATGAACACCGTGACGCCGTTTGCGTTGCAGGACGCGCCCAGTTTGATCGAACGGCTCTTGCCAGCGCAAAAAATCTCGGCCGAGGCACAGAAGGAACGCAAGTCGGTCCATGGCCAGACGCTCACCGCGTTGGGCTCGTATTGGAAGGGCCGCAAGCCGCTGATTCTGGCCAAGGCCTGCGTGTTGGGCGCCCTTCTGCCCGCCACGGACGATCCCGAAAGAGACCTGGAGACCTTCGAGAAGCTCATGGCGATCGACGACGAGGCGTTCGTCCGCCGCGAGCCGTCGCTGAAAGCCGCCGACGTGGCCCGGAGCGCGCTGGACGCGGGGGCCATTGGCGAAGATGACCTGCGCGACTACTTCGCCATCGTCGGCCAGACGGACGAGGACCTGGAGGCACTATCCGAGGCGGAGCAGGTCCAGGCGTTTCGTGCGGCCACCGACGCCAGACGGTTGCGTTGGCGCCGGGACGTGAGTGAGGACCAGCGGGATCGTCTGATGGCGGCAGCCCTGGGAACCTTCGACTACCTTGAAAAGCTTGATGTCACCAAACGGCCCGAACAATGTGCTGACGAGACGCTGTACGGCCCGATCTGGGAAGCAGCCAACGCCCACCTGCACACTTCGGCCCGCAATTTCCCCGAATTGGTCGAACAGTTGGGCATCATGCGATTCGGACGTCGGCCCGTCGTCGGTGACACCTTTTGCGGCGGCGGCTCGATTCCGTTCGAGGCGGCACGCTTGGGCTGCGACGTGTTCGCCTCGGACCTGAATCCGATCGCCTGCCTGCTGACCTGGGGCGCACTGCATATCGTGGGCGGCGATGCCAAGACTCGCAAGCGGATCACCAAAGCGCAGGCGTCGATCGTAGAAGCCGTGGACCGGGAACTGGCGGAATTGGGAATCGAACACGACGAACACGGCAACCGCGCCAAAGCCTACTTGTGGTGTCTGGAAACCCGCTGTCCCCAGACGGGCTGGATGGTCCCGCTGGCCACGACGTGGATCATCAGCAAGAACTACCGGACGTGCGCGCGGCTGGTCCCCGACCATGCCGGCAAGCGATTCGACATCGAGATCGTCCGGGACGCGAGCGCCGAGGACTTGAAAGCCGCCGCAGTCGGCACGGTGGTGGACAACGAACTGGTGTACGAATTCGACGGCGAAACCTACCGCACGCCGATTCCGACCCTCCGCGGCGACTACCGGCTGCCGGATGGAACCTCCGGCAATCGGCTGCGCCGCTGGGAGAAAGGGGACATCGTCCCGCGGCCCGACGACGTGTTCCAGGAACGGCTGTACTGCATCCAGTGGATCACCAAGGAAACGCTCGACAAGTTCCATCCGAAGTTCTTCTTTGCCGCCCCGACGAAAGCCGACTTCGAGCGTGAGCGAAAGGTCGAGGCCATTGTTCGCGAGAATCTGGCCCAATGGCAGGCTCAGGGATACGTACCGGACATGGAGATCGAGCTGGGGGATGAGACCACAAGATTGCAGCGCGAACGCGGTTGGACCCATTGGCACCACCTGTTCCTGCCCCGTCACCTCTTCATTGGTGCCGTCGTGGGCAGAAACCAACGTAGAATAAACAACCCCTTGGAGGCGACGGGTGCGGCGATGGGGCTTTGCCGGACACTGGCTTGGATGTCAAAGCTGACTCGCTGGAACGTTGGTTTCGCTGGCCGTCCCGGAGTCGCCCCGTCGGCGGACACGGTGAAAGACGTTTTCTACAATCAAGCATTCAATACGTTCTATAACTTTGGGTCTCGCTCATTTCATAGCCTCAGGGAAGCTGCGGAGTTCGACGTACGGCACGATCCCGTTAAGATCAATGCCGCCATCTCCGCAATTGCCGCTGACAGGGTGGACGGCACGTGCGATGCGTTCATCACCGACCCCCCGTACGCCGACGCGGTCAACTACCACGAGATCACCGAGTACTTCATCGCTTGGTTGCGCCGCAATCCGCCGATGCCGGACTGGATCTGGGACAGTCGGCGGGCGCTGGCGATTCGGGGCAGCGACGAGGACTTTCGACGGGGCATGATTGACGCGTACCGGGCGATGGCCCAGCACATGCCCGACAACGGCCTGCAGATTGTGATGTTCACGCACCAGGACGCCAGTGTCTGGGCCGACATGGCGGCGATCGTGTGGGGTGCCGGTCTGCAGGTCACCGCCGCCTGGTACATTGCCACGGAGACGACTTCGGAACTGAAAAAGGGCGGCTACGTCCAGGGCACGGTCCTGCTCGTCCTGCGGAAGCGCCGCGGCAGCGAATCGGTCTATCGCGATGAACTGGTGCAGGAGGTCCGCGACGAGGTGGCTCGCCAGATCGACGTGATGGTCGGCCTGAACCAGGCGACTCGCGGCCACGGCCGCGCCGAGAACCTGTTCGAAGACGCCGACCTGCAGATGGCCGGTTACGCGGCGGCGTTGCGGGTCCTGACCGGCTACACGCGGATCGACGGCCGGGACATGACGGCCGAGGCGCTGCGACCGCGGCAGAAGGGCGAGATCAGCTTGGTCAACGAGATCATCGACTTTGCCGTGCAGGTCGCCAACGACCACCTGGTGCCGGAAGGCTTGCCCGGCGAAACGTGGGAACGGCTGCAGGGTTCGGAGCGGTTCTACCTCAAGATGCTCGCGTTGGAGGCCGGCGGCGTGAAGAAACTGGACAACTACCAGAACTTCGCCAAGGCCTTCCGCGTCCCCAATTACACGGCGTTGATGGGTTCGCTGAAGCCGAACGCGGCGCGGCTGAAGACGGCCGGCGAGTTTCGCAAGAGCGAATTCGAAGGCGACTTCGGGCAGTCCCTCGTCCGCGCCGTGCTGTTCGCGCTGTACGAACTGGAGAAGGAACTGGACATCGACGAAGTCATGGGGCACTTGCGCGACCTGGTGCCGGGTTACCACACCCGCCGGGCAGACTTGTTGGCGATCACGCGCTACATCGCCGCCCAATGCGAACAGACCATTCCGCCCCAGGCCCAGGCCGCCCGGATCCTGCTGACTCGAATTCAAAACGAAAGGCTCGGCGGGTAGCCGTGACGGGGTGCTCCCATGCCCGACTCCGATCCAGCTCATCCGCTGCTCCGCCGCTTTTCCTCGCGGCTGGGACGATTGTCGCACGTGTTTCTGAAGGACCGTCTGCAGCAGGCACGCGAGTATCGCCGCATCGCCGGGTACTTTCGTTCTTCCATATTTGAACTGGTGGACGAAGACCTCGCGAACATCGAACGGATGCAGATCGTCTGTAACAGCGATCTCGATCCCCAGGACATCCAAGCCTCACGGGCGGCGCGGGAAGCCATCCTCAAGGAGAAGTGGAACGAACACGCCGACGACATCGACAGCTTGCGGCATCGGCCCCGCTACCAGCGGCTGTACGAACTGCTGAAGAGCGGTCGTGTTGAGGTTCGTGTTGTATCATCGGCCCATGCGCCGTTTCTGCACGGCAAGGCGGGTGTGATCGTCTGCCGGGATGGCACATCGTCGGCTTTCCTTGGCAGCATGAACGAGACTCGCGAGGGCTGGCAGGATCACTACGAACTGGTCTGGGAGGACGCATCTGCGGAGGGTGTGGCCTGGGTCGAAGCCGAATTCCGCTACTTATGGGAGCGGGGCGTTCCCTTGCCCGATGCGATTGTCGAGGAAGTCGGCCGCTGTGCTCGCAAGCGACAGGTCGGACTGGACGACCTGCCACCGGACGTCGTCGCGCCGGCAGCGCTCGTTGAGGCGCCTCTGTACCGACGGGGCGAATCCCTGCAACCTTGGCAGCGGGCGTTCGTCGGGCTGTTCCTGGAACATCGCCAGACGTACGGCCGGGTTCGCCTGCTGTTGGCCGACGAAGTGGGACTCGGCAAGACTTTGTCGATGGCCACCAGCGCGATGGTTGCCTGCCTGTTGGACGATGGTCCCGCGCTGATCCTTTGTCCGGCAACGCTCCAGCAGCAGTGGCAGGTAGAGCTGAAAGACAAGCTGGGCATCCCGTCCGCGATCTGGCTTTCCAATCGCAAGGATTGGCTGGACCACAACGGCAATGTCATCAAGACGCGAACACCCGAGGGGATTGGCCGCTGTCCCTACCGGATCGGCATCGTTTCCACCGGCCTGATCTTTCAGCAGACGCCGGAGACCCAAGCCCTGTTGCAGCGGAGTTTTGGCACCCTGGTGTTGGACGAGGCCCACCGCGCTCGCAAAGCACGCGGATTCGGCGGTCGGCCGCCCGAGCCGAATAACCTGCACCGGTTCATGGTCGAGGCCGCTCGCCGCGCCCAACACGTGCTGCTGGGGACCGCCACGCCGATCCAGACGGATGTCGAGGAACTTTGGGATCTGCTGGAGATTCTGAACCAAGGCGCTGACCACGTGGTCGGTCGCTACGCCAGCAGGTGGCGTCAATGCGCATCGGCATTGCCGGTGCTGACGGGCGAAATGTGCGTCACGCACGAGCAGGAGGCATGGACCCTGGTCCGCAATCCACTGCCACCTCGATCCGAGGCGGCGCTGTTCGATTTTGTCCGCAGCGATTTGGAGATTTCCGACCGGGCGTTCTATACCGACCGTCCCGTCACCGACCTGGCGGACTTCACGCGTGCCGAGCTGGCCGACAAACTCGCGGAGACCGCAGGCGGACTCGGCTTCTTTCAGCGGCACAATCCCATTGTACGGCACACCGTCGTGCGAAAGCGGTCGGCGCTGGAGAATCGGGGGCTTCTGGACCGGATCGCCGTGGACGTGTGGCCGTCCGCGAGCGAGCCCTTGCCGATCTTCCGCCATAGCTCGCTGCTCACCTCGTCCGACTTCGACGCCGCCTATCAAGCCGCACTGAGCTTTACGGACGCCTTGGCAAAACGCGTACGTTCCACGGGGTTCATGAAGACCATGTTCCTGCAACGCATCTGTTCCAGTTTCGCCAGCGGTTTGGCGACGGCTCGGATGTTGCTGCAAAAGCGGCAGGCCATGGATGACGAGGAGGACGCGCTGCTTGTTCAGCAAACCGCGGGATTCGAAGACGAAGAGCGATGCTGCCTGGAACGCATCATCCAGTTCCTGGAACGTAAGCCGACGGACCCCAAGCTCGACGCCGTGCTGCACTTCCTGGCCGAACGCGGCTGGCTGCAACTCGGTTGCATCATCTTCAGCCAGTACTACGCCACGGCGGCGTGGGTGGCCAGGAGCCTAACCGAGCGGCTGCCTGCCGAGAGCGTGGCCGTATACGCCGGTGCCGGGAAGTCGGGCCTGTATCTGGCCGGCGAGTGGCGGAGCGTGGAACGCGAAGAGATCAAGCGCGGGGTCCGTGACCGGTGGATTCGCCTGGTCGTGGCGACAGACGCAGCCTGCGAAGGCCTGAATCTCCAGACCTTGGGGACGTTGATCAACGTCGATCTGCCCTGGAACCCCTCACGATTGGAGCAGCGGATCGGACGAATCAAGCGTATCGGCCAGACGCGCGACCGGGTGGACATGCTCAATCTCGTCTACCACGACACCATCGACCAGGAAGTGTACGCGGCCCTGTCGCGGCGCATGCGAGATCGGTACAACCTGTTCGGCTCGCTGCCGGACACGATCGAAGACGAGTGGATCGACGCCCTGGAGCGTATCGAGGAATACCTGTCCCAGTTCACGGAGCGAAACAGGCGAGCCACGGCGTTCGACTTGCGGTACGACTCGACCATCGACCCGAAGGGGCCCGGTTGGGAATTGTGCGAAACAGTACTTGCTCGCCGCGACGTGATCGAGAAACTGTCCGAAGGATGGTAAGTATGCGTCGATCCGGGGGCGCACCCGGACGAAGAATTTGCGGGGTTCTCGCTGAATTGCGTTAGTTGATGAAACAAGGTACAAAGCCAAGGGGATCCGACTCCTGCCAGTTGCTCTTTTTGGGGAGCCAAATCCGTGCCCGTGTTCAAGAAACCACCCGTCGTCGAAGTCTGGATCGCGTTCGACTTCGATCCCAACGAGAACAAACGCGAATGGGATTTGGAGCTGGTACAGCAGTACGTCCAGCAGTACGCAAGCGACCTGCCCAAATTGGAGGCGATGCACGAAAAGAAAATCGAGTTTCGCGAAACGTCGCCCACGGAACTGCCGAAAGTCGTCAGGCATACGGTGGCGCTCAAGCAAGTTCGGATTTCTGACAACGCCCAGTCGCGGTTCCTTCAAGTCGCCGACGACCACATCGCGTATCACGTCCTCAAATCGACCGCAGGCTATCCGGGCTACTCGACTGTCCGCGACGAAACTGCCGGCAAACTCAGGGACTACATCGAACTGTTCCAGCCCGCGAGGGTCCGCAGCGCCGCCATTCACTACGTGGACATCGTCGACATCCCACGGCCACCGGACGGGAAAATCGACATGGCCGACTACTTCATCGGCTCGGCCGACCTCCCGGAAAACCCGTTCGGCGCCATCGCAAATCTGTCCATTCAGTTCCTCGTCCAGTGCCCAGTTGACGAAGGACCCTTGTTTCTCCAACTGCAGTCGCTGCCGGCGCCACCGGAAAGCAATGTCATTCGTTTTCGCTTGGACTGGCACAAGCACGCGGTCAACGTGAATACACTGGATTTGACGCAAGTCTTTGCTAGGCTGAATGTTGCGCACGACTACATGAGGCAGTGCTTCTGCGCCAGCCTTACGCCACGCACCCTTGCACTTTTCGAGCCCATCGACAACGATTAGGTTATGCCTTTTATCGCCGTTGCCGACAATCCGGTGTGTACGATCAGTGTGATGTCCTTCCTTTCGGACGGTGTGCAGGCTATGCGCTTAGTGGACTTCGCTGACAGCGACGTGATCCGGTCCACCATCGACGAAATCCGCGTCGGATTCGTTTCCTATCCGCTCCGCCGCAGCCTGCAGGCGACATACATCCCTGGGCAAGGCGACTTCCTGGTTGACGGTTTCAGCCCGGCGTTCATCGGCCACGGCGAAACACAAGGCGAGGCGCATCTGGACTGGACGAATGCCGTCCATGCTGCGTTTCAGGAACTGCTGCACAAGCGACCATTTGAGATGACCGACCAAGATCGCCGGAAGTGGAACGTGCTTTCTGAGCAAATCGACGTTACGGCTTACCGCAACCGAATGCCGATTTCGATCAGGCAGTTCGGACGTGTCTCGAAAGCGAGACCGTATCCCCAGGAGATCACTTGGGAAGACGGTTCCAAGGACAAGATACAACTCAACATGGTTGGCTCGCCGGATTTCGTCACTTACAAGCCGGGCCAGCCGCTCGAAGCGCTCGTCGAGCGAGATCCCTTGACCTTCCAGATGCTACGAATTGTCCACGTGGAACGTCGCCGGCGTCCGTCGCGACTGCCCGCCGACCAAGAGCAAGCGATCCTGGAAACCATCGGCTCCGCGAGTCAGCTTGAGGAGGTTTCCTGGGATTAAGGCGACGGTGGGCGCACATCATGGAAGTCTATTTCCTGGACGTGGGGCAGGGCACGTGCCAGATTCTCCTATTGGGCGAGCGGCGAGCCATCGTCGTTGACTGCGGCGTGCAAAGCGATCGGCTGGCAGTTCAATTCCTGAAACGGTACGGGGTCGAACACATAAGCCGCCTGATCGTGTCGCACAGCCACGGCGACCACGTCGGTGGCGCGACCAACATTCTTGGCGAGTATCAGGACCGGATCGAGCGTATCTGCTTCGTCCAGGATAACCTTTTCTTGGAAAGCCGTTTCTGGGGACGAATCAGCGAGCTGCTTAAGGAAGGCGCGCTGGCCAAAGAACAGCTCGTCAGGTTGGAACGCGCCAACCGCCCCCAACTCGTCTGGAGCGACTCAGCCACGGAAGCCAGGCTGTGCACCTATTCCCCCACCGCGGCGGAGAATCTGCTGGCGCAAGAAGCCCTGCAGCAAAACCCCACCAGCGCTGTGCTGTTCTTCGACTGCGGGAAGAACCGACTGATCTTCGCCGCCGACTCGGAGGTGGGGCAGTGGCGGCACATTCGCGAGCGATCTGGGCACACCTTCCGATGCAACGTCTTGGCCGTGCCGCATCATGCCGGCGCCATGCACGATTCGGCAGACGAACTGAAATGGGTGTACGCCGAAGCCATTCGGCCTGAAGTCGCCGTGATCTCCGTCGGCACGAACAACACGCACGGCCATCCTCGAAATGACGTGATCGAAGCGCTGAAGGCTGCCGGAGCGACCATCATTTGTACTCAGATTACTCGAAAATGTTGTACTGAACTGGAACGGCTGCGGCCCAGTGTCCTGCGACCAATCAACCTCTTGGGACGCTCGTCGCCAAAGCGGGACGTCACACGCGGTGGCAACAGTCGTAACCTCGCTTGCGCCGGCACCGTGCTCGTCCACGTGACCCCGACCACGCTGACGATCGACCGTATCGACGACCACCAGACTGCGGTGGATCAACTGGCCGACACGTCCTACGGCCACCCGCTTTGCAGGTGGACGGGGCCAGGCTACGCCTTTCGTTCCGGTCAATCGGCGGCGAACCAACAGACCGAGCTGAATGTCAATGGGGAATGGTGAACCTAACCGCGGATCTGGTACTACGGCCGACCTTAAGGCGGCCAAGACGCGGCTCATGTGCTTCCGGGCGACGCACGCCATGCACCAAGGCGCCGCATATTTGGTCTGCGGGATGACACTCGCCGGACTTCTGGTTGCCTGACGATTCGTCGCGTTGAGTCTCATGGATTGGGTGTGGACTATGGCTGCCGCGATGTTCTTTGGCGTTCCCTCGCTTTGGATTGTGGCTGCGATCGCGGGTTGGCTGGTGAAACCGACTCGTCAGCAGTTGGATCTCCTCGCTGCTGAATCCCGGAGGATTCAGAGAGGATGATCGCGATAGTAGCGAGCCCCTTGCAGGGCTAATTTGCCTGCCCTTCCTGCGGCCGCCCACCCGACATGCAGGTCTTAGGATCTCAACGCGACCTTCGTCCCTCTGCACTGATCGCGGTTGCCCCGCGTGGTCGCTTCTCCAGTCTGGGACGCCCCGGCTCCCGCCGACCGCATTCATCATCGCGTCGCTGATGGCGGCCACGGCTTGACCGCTCCCCCCCCGCGCCAAGGCAAGGCCGTGCCAGGCTCCGCCTGATCACTTGCCTTGCTTCGCTTCCCCCGCCGGCGGCCAAGCTGCAGCCGGCGTCCGTCGCTTTCCGCTCGTGCGGGCCCAAACGCTGGGCGAAGGCCCGCCCGAGCGGAAAGCGAAGTCGGGCGACCGGTAACGCGATGATGAACGCGGTCCGGCAGTCATGCCGGGCCCACAACATGGATGGAGGAAGCATGACAACAACACCGAAACTCATCGAACTACTGGACGGCAGAATCCTCGTGGACGTGAGCCCATTCGCACAAGAAGCACGCATCCCTTGCGCCGTGGCATTGACCCGAGCTGTCTGGCAGACGTGCGTTTCCGCACCATCGAGGAACTCCGACCGTGACGAGAACGCGTGGCTGCGAGACATCCTTGGGTCCCTGGCGTTGGCCATGCCGACATGGGCCGTACCGGAGCCGTTGCTCTACTTCAGTTTGGTGCTCCCCGACGAAAACGGGCAGCCAACCATTCTTATACGCCTGAAGGAGGTCTACCGGCCAAACGAGTTGGGGCAACCCACGATCACAGTCATGCTCGCCAGCGAGCCGGACCAAGCTGTACCGACCATCAACATGGAGGCAATCATGACAAACACAATGGACATCATTCGTCATCAGCGGCTCATCGACATCAACGCCGAGCCCGGTAGCCGCACGGCACTGGAGGCCAAGCACGGCCGGGTTTGGGAGACGAGCGAACTGGCCGCCGACTTCGACGTGCTGGGATTTCTGGCGCCCTACGTCGCTGTGCGGCGAAGAAGCGATGGCCGGAAAGGGAGCTTGGAATTCCAGCACAACCCGCGATTCTACTTTAGCTTCGTGCCGGATGAAGACTGACAATGTTCTTGACTTGGCCGCTGCCGTCGTGCTATTTGGATCGATGTGACCAACTCGTACCTCGGCATTGTCACCCCTCGCGGACTGGAAACGCTCGTCGTCGAAACCGAGCATGCCGCGCCGTTTCTTCTTCGCCGAGTGGCACGGCGGCCGTTCGGCGAGGCACTTGCCCTTTGGGCAGTGCTCGACGACCGGGTCGCCCGTGACCTGACGCAGCAGATCAGCGGCGGAAGGTTCGAGGTCGCTCTTCGTGAACTCGATGCCCGCGCCCTTCACCTCGGCACGCTTCTTCCGCCATTGCAGGACGACGACGTGGCTCGCTCAGTCCGATAACTGCTTACAGACCCTCCCCAGCACAAGCACTGTCCACACACAGTCTCGCATGCCCGCAGGCCCGCCGACACCATGACAGACTGCCCTTGTCATCGTTCCACAAATCGTGGTAGGTAACGCCTGATAAAGGACATAATCCGGCGCTATCGGAGTCTCTGTCGGGGCCATGGAAAAACTCACCGGTGCGGATTCCGGCAGTCGGACGCTGCCCCAAGCATCAGTCTGACGATGCCAGCGGTTGCCCGGTCGTCCGCACCGGCGCACGGTGCCTCTCGCCGCTGCTCGCTTTGCCGCGGCGTTGTTGGCTTGGCGCAACACCTGCCGAGTTGACATGCGTGGCGAATCGTGCCTTGGCCCGAGCGACTCGTGTGCCGAAAAAGAACAACGCCGGTCGAGCGAACGCGAATGGATGAGCACGAACGACAATCGAATCTGCCATCAATCCCGGCTCCGGCTCCGGCGGCGGCAGTGGTGTCGGCCCCAGCCCAGGTGCCAGCGCTAATTTCTGGCGCGGGGGCGAGCGCACGTTTCGGCTGGGAGGAGTTTCTTTACGGGCAGCTTCGAAACCCGCACACGCGGCGATCCTACTGCCGCGCTGCCCGCCGATTCCTGCAGTGGTGCGAGGAACGCCGCCTTGCCCTGCACACCATCGCGCCAGCCCACGTTGGCCGCTTCCTCGACAGCCTGCCGGACGCCGTCGCGTCCAAGAAGGTCTACTTGGCGGCGATCCGACACCTGTTCGACACACTGGTCGTCCGGCACGCGGTGGCCTTCAACCCGGCGGCCTCGGT
>CAZAQY010000212.1:0-15061 GCA_964486845.1 uncultured Pirellulaceae bacterium | reverse complement strand
AGGCGTGAAACACCTCAACTTCCGACTCGGACACGATTTCTTTCCGCGCATACGCCGGCAGATCGTCCCTCCTCGGCTCGCTTCAGCGTGCTACCGACAAATCGATGTCCAGTGTCCAGAATCTACCATTCGCCGCTCTCGCTGCCAATATCTCTGGGTGTCTGACTGTCTGACTGTCGGGTGTGACTGTCTTATATCTCTGGGTGTTTGACTATCTTACACTTCGGACAAAATGATCTTGCCCGCACCGAAACTGCGGGCCACGCAGGCGTTCATCAGCCCCAACGGTCCGGCGCCCAGTACCAGCACCGTCTCGCCCGGTTGCAGGTCGCACTGCTGCAGCGAATTTACGGCACAGCTGATCGGCTCGGACAACGCGGCGCGCTCCGGCGGCAAATCGCGCGGCGTCTTGATCACGTGGCCGTTGCGCAACGCCAGCGACGGAACCACGGCGTACTCCGCCATTCCTCCCGCGAACGAAAAGCCCATCGGAGCCAGATCGACGCACAGATTGGGCCACCGCCGACGGCAGTAGAAGCAACTGCCGCAGGAAATGCTGGTGGCCATCACGATCCGGTCGAGACGGAGTCCCAACCTGCGAAGATGCGCGCATCGTACGGACCGAATGAACAGTGAATACTGAATCGCGAATACTGAATGAAGAATGCGAGCGAACGCCGCACGCGTCTTCCATTCTTCATTCACGATTCAGTATTCCGGGCTGCCCTTCAAGAACGACCGTAACGCCGGCACCTCTCAGGTCAGATCTGCTCCTCGATCACGTACGGCTTGCGGTACTCCCGCTTGAAGAACTTCATGGCGTCTTCGTTGCCGACGATCTTCTCCGTCTGGCGGTCGATGACCAGCTTTTGGCCGCCCAGTCGGTAGCTGATGGTTGCGTAGTGCGCCCACAGCACGCTGCGGTGACCTTCTTCGATGTCGGCGTTGGGGCGCTTGCGTGAGCGGATGCACTGGAGGAAGTTCTCCTTGTGCTCCGGGTCGGGGAACAGCCCTTTCTGCTGGTCCTTGACGACGCCTTCCTGCAGGCCCGGCCGCCCAAACACTTGCCAGCCGCCGCCGTGCCGGCCCAGGCACATCAGGCCGTCGCTGCCGTAAATCTCGATCCGTGTTGCGCACTGCGGCCAGTACGGGTACTTGTCCGGCGCTTGGCGGATGATGGGCGAGATCTTCAGCATGTGGGGCGTGTACAGCGTCAGTTCGAAGGTCACGGTCATGTCGTCAAAGTCGTAGACGGCCACCTGCGTGTCGGGCGATTCGGCGGCGCCCGGTTCGTACCGCGCGCCGGTCGAATACACGCTCTTTGGATAGTCCACGCCGAGCACAAACCGGGCCAGGTCGATCTGGTGAATGCCGTCGTTGATGATGTCGCCGCTGGAGTAGCGCCAGAAGTGGTGCCAGTTGCGGTGGTACGTCGCGTTGTATTTGGCCTCCGGC
The DNA here is from genome assembly GCA_964486845.1 of uncultured Pirellulaceae bacterium. Taxonomy (GTDB): domain Bacteria; phylum Planctomycetota; class Planctomycetia; order Pirellulales; family Pirellulaceae; genus Anammoximicrobium. The sequence goes on along the minus strand of CAZAQY010000212.1, from coordinate 13,606 downwards.
GCCGGGCCGTTCCAGCGATCCCAATCGAAACCGGCGGGCGGCTCGCTGTCCGGCTGCATGGGGAAGTTGTTCCAACCCTTCTGATTGTAGATGCGGGCGAAATGCACCTTGCCCAGCTTGCCGTCGGCGAGGTACTTGCGGGCCGCCATGTTGTATTCGGCACTGCGGTTCTGCGTGCCGACCTGCACGACGCGGTTGTACTTGCGGGCCGCCTCGACCATCTTGCGGCCTTCCCAAGCGTTGTGGCTGGGCGGCTTTTCCACGTACACGTCCTTGCCGGCTTGGCAGGCGTGGATGGTCGCCAGGGCGTGCCAATGGTCGGGCGTGGCCACGATCACGCCGTCGATCGACTTGTCGTCCAGAAGTTCACGGTAGTCCTGCGCGCCCTTCGGCGCTGCGCCGCCTTGCTTGTCGGCCAGGCCTTTGCACAGCGCCGCGTGACGATTGGCGTCGGCATCGGCGATGCAAGCGAAGTGGACGTCGCCGCGGGCGGCGAAGTCGTTCGTCAGATTGCTGCCTCGCCCGCCGGCGCCGATCAGCCCCAGCACGACTTTGTCGGCAGCCGGCGCGCCCCGCGCCGAGGCCGCGTTGTTCAGGATCGTCCAAGTGGCGGCAACGCCCAAACCCGCGTCGCGGGATTGAGCCAGGAACTGACGGCGATGAATCTGCGTCATGACGGCGGTCCTCCAGGGTAAGAGAGAATTCTTGGTTTGTCCGTGCTGGCTTGGCGATACTCCAGCCCAACTGTCCGCCCGGAGCCACGGCTGCCGCAAAGACGCCGCGCAGGGCCGTATTAGCATAACGGCACGGAACCCTAACGGCAACTACGGTCGGATTCTCGCCCGTTGCCAGCCGTCGTGTGCCCGGCCTGGAGTTGCTCAGAAAAAGAGAAGAATTTGACAGGAAAATGAGGTGGCAGAAAAATGAAATGCGGGCCGGGGCCGGTGCGGAGCCGCGCGTCTTCCTGTAAACGCTTTTCTTCATGTCATCATCTTTCTGTCACTTCATCTTTCTGTCCGCTTCTGTTATCTTTCTAATGAAAGCGAAAGAATGCCGTGTTTCGGAGACAACTGCCCACCGAGGATCAACCAACCATGAGACGTTCCTTGTCGGTGATCGTTTTCGCGCTCTTGCCTGCGGTGGGGGCAGTCGCTGCAGACGGGACCAAGTCTTGGCAATTCTCCACTGCGAGCCTGCGCCCGTTCTGGCTCTCCCCGACGATGGAAGGCGAGAGCGTGCTGTTCATTCAAGACACGGCTGGCGAGCAGCCCAGAGCTTCGCTGTTGTTCGAGCCTGCGCAGATCCTGTCCGTGTCCGCGTCCTCCGGCCAACTGGCGTACCAGGAAGGACGGGACTACGTGTGGAAACCGGGGTCACGCGAGATCCTGTTGCCGGCAGGGTCCAGGATTGCGTTCCGCACGCCGCAGGACCTGCGCCGGCCCGCCGGCTCGCAGCGTCATCGCTTGACGCATCGGGACGGAAATGGGGAAATCCTGTTCGGGGGGACGCATGAGTACCACGACCTGCAGACCGTCGTCACCTACAAGCACCAGGGCGGCTGGGCTGGACCAAGGCCGTCGTTTGCCGGGGACCAGTTGCCGCGCACGGTCAAGCGGCTGGCAGAAAAACAGCCCCTGACGATCGCGTTGCTGGGCGATAGTATTTCGACCGGCTGCAACGCCTCCGGCTGGGCAAACGTCCCGCCGTTCCAACCTCCGTACCAGGACCTGCTCGTGATGAATCTCCAGGCGGCCCACGGCGCCAAGGTCACCCTGCACAACTTCGCCGCCGGCGGCACGGATACCGGCTGGGGACTGGCGAACATCGGCAAGGTGATCGAGGTCAAACCGGATCTGGTGATCCTGGCATTCGGCATGAACGACGCCGCCGGGCGGCCTGCGGATCGGTACCAGGCGAACATCCGGGCGATGATCGCCGCCGTGCGCCAGGCACTGCCGGAGACCGAGTTCATCCTGGTGGCCACAATGCTGGGCAACGAGAACTGGACGACGCTGCGGCACGAACGCTTTCCCCAATACCGCGACGCATTGAAGCGACTCTGTGGCTCCGGCATCGCTTTGGCCGACCTAACCGGCGTGTGGGCGGAACTGCTGCGGCACAAGCAAGATTGGGACCTGACCGGCAACGGCGTCAATCACCCCAACGACTTTGGTCATCGAGTGTACGCTCAGGTGCTGTCGTCGCTGTTGATCGCCCCGTGAAGATCGAGGGAAGGGCCGCTCACGGCCGCCGTTGCTACAGGGACCGCCCGCGCCGGCGGGCCACGGTGCGGTAGACGGCGAGCACGTTTTCGACCGGCAGGTCCATGGTCGAGCCGTCGTCGAACGCCGGCAGCGGCGGGCCGACGTACGGCGGAGCGACGTAGCGGATGTCGGTCCCCAGCCGCTCCGGGGGCACGTTGTCCCCCGGCCCGCCCATCGGCGAGAACCCCTGGCTTGCGGTTGGCGGCAGGTGGGTCAAGCCGAAATGCACCAGCAGCGCCTGGTGGATTTCGGGCGTGGCGCAGTAATCGCAGGGCGTGAAATCAGGCGTGCTGTGAGCAAACGCGGTCCGAACTCGTTCGCGTGGCGTCATCGCGGCCGCCTTTCCGAGGCGGCGGAGATCAGTACTGGAGTTCGGTGCCGAAGTAGAAGCTCCGCCCCGGCTGGTAGACACCGTACCCGGTGCGCAGGTCCAGGTGTTCGCGGTACTGCTTGTCCGTCAAGTTCTCGACGCCCGCGATCAGCAGCAACGAGTCGGTGGCCTGCCAGTAACCGCGCAGGTCGTAAGTGGTGAATCCGGGAGTTTCTTGTTCGAACAACGAAGAAGCCACGCGGTCTTGGTTGTCCACGATCCGTGCGGAAAACTCCACCGCCCAACGGGGCTGCTCGTCCGGATCATGCACGCGAAGACCAAGACGGAATTCGAGCGGCGCGATTCCGGGGAGGGGCTCTTCAGGACTAAAGGAAAAGAAGGGCGGATAATCAAAGACACCGCGAATACCTCGAGTCTGATCCCGTCCCTCGAGAACGGTGAGCGTTCCAAAGCCCGTCAGCCAGTCGCTGCAGTCATACCCGCCGTATGCCTCGCCGCCAACGAGTGTGGCCAGATCCGTGTTGGTGAACCGTACCAAGAGCGATCCGGGATCGTAGAGGCCGGGAAAAAAGCCCCAAGTCCGAAAGGTGATGTAGTCCTCGATCCAAGCGTGGAAGGCGCGGACATAACCTCGAAAACGGTCGTAGTCAGCAGTCAAGCCCACATCAATCTGCCAGATTCGCTCGGCAGCGAGGTCCGGGGTGCCCAGGACCTTGGTGAATCCTTGCTGGAGAATGGCCAAGAACGGCGCCGCCGCGTAGAGTTCCGTGAGCGTTGGCGGACGCATCGCACAACCGACCCCGGCCGCGGCAGTCCAGTTGGGGTCAAGTTCGTAATCTGCCGTCAAGAACGCGGACCAAAGGCTGAAGCTCCGGCTGAACTCGCCGCCGAGTGATTGTTCCAAGTCGTCGAGCGCGCCGTCGCTGTTCCAATCGGTATTGGCCACGAATTGTTCGGCATCGGTAGACACCCAATCAAGCCGCGCGCCTGCCTTCATGGTCAGAGCATCATTCACGGGTAGGACGGCCTCGGCAAAGACGCCAGGTCCCGTCGAGTCGCAGCGCGGAATCGGAAAATTGTAGTTCTTCTGTTCGAGCGACGTTCCCAGTGCAGGACTCAGGTCGGTTTCGTTCAGACGCTGCGTCAAAAGACGCAAATCGACACCCGTTGTCAGCTGTGTTTCGCCGATCTCATCCCACCGAGTGGCCGCTCGAAAACCTGTGGACATCGCATCCACGTCCGTGAAGCCGATGAACTGCAACGGGTCGTCCAGTTGCGGGATCTGACGGCGCTTGCCGCTACGTTGCGCGTTCCCTTCAAACCGGGTCCGGTTGTACCAGGTGTCCAGGGTCAGGCGATCGAAAAAGACTTGATTCTCCAAGACGTAGGTCAGTTCGTACCCGTCGGTCACGAGGAAATCCATGTCAAATGGCTGGGCAGGAAACTCGACATCCGTTTGGTCCAAACGCAAGTAACTGAATTCCAGATGGCTGTCGGGCGAAAGGTCCATACCCAAGGCAACATCCAGGTCTCGCGATTTGTAGCTGGACGGCATGACCGTGCCATTGCCGGTTTCGTAGTCATTGCCCGTGCGATGACCGTAGCCGACACGGACTCCCCAGTTGTCCGAGCCGCCCCAAACATTCTGTCGACCATAGATCTGTTGACCGTTCGTCTGATAGTCTTGTCCCCTGGGGACGCCAGCTTCTCGAACTGCTGGATCGCTTCTCCAATCGTCTGTTCCGCCTCCGCATGCCGGCCGGCGGCGTTTTGCAGCAGACTCAAATTGACCAGGCAGGTGCCCAGGCCGTCCCGGTACTGGGGAACGTCAGAAGCGGTCTCGATCAGTGCGGCCAGTTCCGTTCGGGCGTCCTGATACTCGTTGAACGCCTCGTCGTGGCGGCCCATTTCGTGTCGGGCGATGCCTTGCTTCGTGCGGCTGTTGGCCCGCTCCAAACGGAAGTCCAGATCGCGAGGATACTTGCGGGCCAACTCGTCGAACAGGGAGTGCGCCGAGCGGTAGGCTTGCACGCCGCGGTCGAACTCGTTGAGGCTCACCCGCACGTCGCCCAAGCGAATGAACGCCTTGCCGAATTCCGAACGCAATTCAGGGTCGTCGCTCTGCTCGTTGGCGAACCGCTCGTACTCGGCGGCCGCCCGTTCCAGCAACCGTTCTCGAGCTTTCTGCGCACCGGGGTAGTAGCGGAGCGTGTCGCTGACCCCGATCAGAAACGTGTCCACGTCGTTCCGCGCGGCCTTGAAGTGCCGCTTGGCCTCGCGCTCGTGCCACTCGGCCCGGACCCATTGCCAGGTTACTCCGGCAAACCCGACCACGAAGGCCAGCACCAGGGCCGCCGAGAGCGACGCGATCGCCGGGCGCCGGCGGCACCACAGCCAGAGCCGCTCCGGGACCCTCACCGGCCTGGCCCGAATCGGCTCACTGGCCAGCCAACGCCGCAGGTCCGCCGCCGCTTCGCCCGCCGTCCGATAGCGCCGATCGACCTCCTTGGCCAGGCACTTGAGCGTGATCGTCTCCAGGTCGCGCGGGATCTGATCGTTCACTTTCCGCGGCGCCCGCGGCTCGTCGTACATCACCTGGTGCAGCAGCATTTTGCGATTGCCGTTAAACGGGCGTTCCCCCACCAACATCTGGTACAGAACGACGCCCAGGCTGTACACGTCGGTGCGGTGATCGGCGCGGCGGCCCTCGCCCCGCGCCTGCTCGGGGCTCAGGTAGGCGAGCGTTCCCAGCACCTGGCCTTCCACGGTCACGCGGACGTCGTCCTGTTGCTGCCGCGCCAGGCCGAAATCCATCAGTCGCGGCCGCCAAGACGGCTCGTCGCCGGACCTTGTGCCCGGCGCGTCGGGCGTCGCCGCGTCCGGAGTTGCCGCTTGTTCCATCGCGAGCATGATATTCGCGGGTTTCACGTCCCGGTGGATCACTTTTCTCTGGTGCGCATGCTCCAGCGCCTCGGCCACCTGGGCGACGATGTGGGCCGTCTCGCGGAAGCCGAATCGCCGGCTGGTCAGGGCGTCGGCCAGAGTAATCCCCTGCACGAACTCAGTGACAATATAGGGATACGCCTCACTGCGGCCGAACTCCAGCACGCGGACGATTCCGGGGTGCTCCAACGCGGCTGCGGCTCGGGCCTCACGCTCGAACCGCTCCTGGTCTTCCACGGTAGAAAATCGCTCGCTCCGCGGGATCTTGATAGCCACGATGCGCCCCAAGTCGGTATCTCGCGCCTGATACACCGTCCCGAACCCGCCCTGCCCGATTCGGCCGATCAACTGGAACTTGCCGATCGGCGGCAGCGTGGCCGGCGTCCACAGGGCCGTGGACAACTCGGAACTCAACCGAAACGTGCTGCCACACAGAGGACAGGTAAGGTCCTGCTGCCGCTCGTCATGGATCTCGATGGCGGCCTTGCAGTAAGGACAATTCAATCGCACGGCGTCCCGCCTTGAAGTGCCCGACGGAGATTTCAGCCGCGAGGACAATTCACCGCTCAGCCGCGGGAAGCGTTGCACGTACTCCGCAATCGCCACGGAGGGTTCGCGGCGCCTGCGCAGCTCGTACTCGATGGCGATCAAGTCGAGCAGCGCCGTATCGTCCGACGCGATCTCCGGATAGCTTTCCAAGTACGATTCGACGCGCGCGGTGGCGTCGCTTTGCAGGCGGTGCTGCAGATCGATCCGCACCAACGCGACCAGCAGGGCGCGGTGATCCACGCGGACATCCGCCGCCTGCAAGTACGCTCCGAGGACCGGCCGTTCTCCTCGCTGCCAGGCGTCTTCGAACTGTTTGACGATCTGTTCGAGAGTCGACGAGTCGTCAGGCGGAAGTGTCTCGTCGTACGCGTACGACATGCCAAGACCTCGTGCTTCGGGTTAAGGTTGCGGCTTGTTGGAAGCGGCATACAGCTCGGGCCGGCGGCACGGCAGCAGGACCGCTCGCAGGTCGCCTTTCGCCGTGGGGCGATTGAAGCGGCCGTACATCTTCATCCGCTGCTCTGCCGGAATGCCGCGAACCACCGGGTCCGGATACACGCCGGCGCGGCGGACTTCTTCCGGCCACTCGAAGTACTTCGGCCGGTTGTTCAGGTCGATCGCCGTCACGATCGGCGGGTTGTTGACGCCGAACTGCGAGGCGGCCAACACCACGCCCCAAGGGTCCATGATGTACGTCCGATGATCGCACTCGGCGCCCCCGCCGCCAGCGCGGAGCAGGTAGTAGCCGTTGTCCACACAGCGATGGCCGTCGCGCAGCCGGATGTGTTCGCTGTACGGGCCGGCGTCCTGCGTGGACAGCAGCATCAAGTCCACCTGGTGCAGGGCCGCCACCCGGTCAATCTCGTGCCGCGAGGTGTCCAGGCAGATCTTGGTGCAGATCCGCCCGAAATCCAGGTCAAAGATGCCGACGCGATCGCCGGCACGATAGTACTTCGATTCGCGGGATGTGGTCTGAGCGATCTTGGTGTAGCGGCCCACTTCGCGGCCTTCGCGGTCGTACACGATGGATTCGTTGAAGCCACGCTCCAATTCGCCGGCGATCACCACGTTCATCCGGTTCCGCTTGGCGGCGTCCGCGATGCGCGCCAGCCATTGCTGGTTGCGAGTCTTGAATTTCTCGACTTCTTCATCGTTGCCGTACCAGACGTATTCCCACAGGCAGACGATGTCGCAGCCTTGCTGGCCGCACTGATCGAGTTTGGCGATCAGCCGGTCGATGTCCGTATCGCACTCGATAGCCGCCGCCTTGATCGCGCGTTTCTCGCGGGCCGGCGGGGGCGGCGGCAGATCGGCTGCCGCGATCGCCGCGAACGGGCCAGTGGTTTCGTAGCCGCCGTTGTGCGGACTGCCGCCCAACCACGCGGCCGGGATTGTGGCCAGGGCCGCGCCGCCGGCGTGGCCCGAATCGGCCAATGTGTGGCCGTCGCGGTCCAGGACCTGCGCCCGTCCCAGCGGCCAGGAGGCCGTCCAGGAGAAACGGTCCGCGTAGCCGCCGTAGCCGTGCTTGCCGGCGTATTGGGCCACGGCATAGTGCAAACCGTTCTGCACCGCGCGCCCGCGCAGTGCGTATGAGAAGTAGTGCTCGTCGCGCCACGGAAACGGTCGTGTGGACCACACGACCAGCGTCGCTCCGCGGCGGGCGAGCACCGTGTCGATTTCCGGAAAGCAGTGGTCGCTGCCGATCTTCAACCCCAGCGCGCCGAAGTCGGTAGCGAACACGGGCAGATCGTCGCCCAGGGCGATGTCGTCCTCGTAGGGCAAGCGGTGCGACTTGCGGTACTTGCCGGCGATCTGCCCGCCGCGGTCGCACAGGAAGGACGTCACGAAAACCTTCTCGCCGTCGCGTTCGCGGAGGTTGCCGACGACGTACATGTGGTACTGTGCCGCCTTCTGAGCGATGGCCAACGACGCGGGGCCGGGGATGGTTTCCGGCGACTGGTCCACGCACTCCTCCGGCAGGCACGCCAGGTCGGCGCCCAATTGGCCGGCCTCGTCCAGCGCGGCCAGGGTCGCGTCCAGCGTCCGGTGTCCTTCGTCCCAGACCAGCGAGATTGGCGCGATGCGGATGCGTTTGATCCGGCGGGCAAACGCCTCTCTCTTGACCGCCTCGGCGAGTCCCGCTGCGCCGCTAATGAAAATGTCGTCTACGGTGACTTCGGCCCGCGTCTCCGGTGCGCCGGCAACGGCCACGATGACCGATTGGATCCACCCGTCGCCGGCCTGCCGCTGGCCGCCTTCGCACCAGCGTTTCAATTCGTCGTAGGCATTGCTCAGCTGCACCTCCTGCCACTGTGGCGACGCGCCGACGCCGGGACCGTGATAGATGAAGCCGAAGGGTGAAATGCCGATCTTGATCGACACCGGGACGTTGGTCTTCACCCGAAACGAAATCCTCTCCAATTGCGGAATCAAGGGCACGGGATCCGGCAGTCGGTACGACCAGTACGACAGGCGATGCTGAACCGTGGCTGGAAAATCGGCCTGCAGCAAGGCCGCGCAGGAACCGTCGAAGCCGACTCCGGGACGGATCGCGTTGCAGTTGACCGCCGACGGCACGTCGCCGCAAATATGTTCCAGAGGCGGACGGTCGGATTCGACTTCGAAGGACTCGCGGAGTACGTCTTCGCCTGCACTTGGCGCGGTAAGAGCCGCGAAGATGAGGCAGGCGGCCCAGCGCGGCGAACAGGACAGAATCATGGCTGCTCCTTTGCTGTCGTCGAGGAGGAGGAAGGTGCGAAATCATGCGTGCAGGTCAACGAAGAAACGCAAGACGCGTCCGCCCGTGGCGTGCCCGCCGGCACCGCCTCTGATTATCGCCCCGGCGGGACGCTCTGGCAAGGATTCGTTCTGCGGTCTCCGTCTACTCGCCGAATCCTTCTGATCGGCCTAAAATGAACTGGTGCGACTGTCTCACCTCGGCGGACGGCGAGCGTCAGCCCACCGGTTCCTCTGATGCTGACAAGAGGATCCTCCAGGAAAACCGGTGGGCTAAAACGCCCACCGCTCGCCGGGATCCGGGGTGATTCCGCCGAAGTAAGACACTCGAATTAGGCACCTGCAGGGAAAGGGCGCGGCCATGAAACGGCGGCGATTCTTGCAGCGGGCGGGACTGGCCGTAGCGGGCGGCGCCGGAGCGGTCGCCGCTCGGCCCGCGGGCCCGCTCGTGGCGGCGGAACAAGCGGCGAGCACGGTCCGGGACGGGGACCAGCGGCGGCGAGTGCTGGTGACTGCTGGCCAGACAGCCTTGGCGCGGGCCTTGGGTGACGGCCTGGCCGAGGCTTGGCCAGTGCAACTGACCTCGCCCGCCGGCGTCCAGACTCGGCTACCGTTTGCACGCTGCGAACTGGCCGCGGACGATCGCACTGGTGAGATTGTCCAGGGAGTCGATTCCATCGTCCACCTTGCGCTGGCGCCGGCCGGCAGCGCGCCGGCCGAGCAGATCGACTCCGGGGTACGCGGGACTTACAACTTGTTCACCGCGGCTGCCGCAGCCGGCGTCCGACGCGCCGTCCTGGTCAGTTCCCTGCAGGTAATGTCGGGATATGGCGAGGTGTTTCAAGTTGCCGAGGATTGGCAACCGCGTCCTCCCGCCGATGCGCCGGCGGTGGCCGAGTACCTGGCTGAATGCGTGGGCCGCGAGTTCGCACGCCAACGGAAGTTGGAAGTCGTGGTCTTGAGAATCGGCAAGGTGGTCCTGGCCGAATCCGTGGCCGGTCAGCCGTTCGATCCCTGGTGGGTCGACCAGCGCGATGTGCTGCAAGCCGTCTCGCTGGCACTCGGCGCAAAACAGATTTCCTATCCACGGGGAACCGAAAACTGGGCCGTGTTTCACATCCTGTCGGATTCTCCCGGTGCGCGTTTTTCTGTCAACAAGGCTCAAGCGGGGCTCGGCTATCGGCCCGATTATCGGTGGTGATGCCATGAACGTTCTGTTGCTCGGCGCCAACGGCTACATGGGGCCTCACGTGGTGCAAGCGATCGCGGCGGAGCATCGCCTGCGCATCACGGACATCCATCCGCCGCCGGACGAGATCAAGCGGAAGTACGGCGACCACGAATTCCGGGACGTGGACGTGGCGGACCAGGAACAGGTGATCCGCGCGGCGGAGGGCATGGATGCGATCGTCAACATGGCGGTTGTCCGTCGGGATCCGGTGTTGGCGTTCCGCGTCAACACGCTGGGGTGCTATCACGTGATGCGGGCCGCGGTCCAGCACGGCATCCGCCGGGTCATCAATACCGGGCCGCATTTTACCGTGGCGGGACCGACATACGAGGGAGTGGACTTTGCGATCCCGCCGGACATCCCGCCGCATCCGGGAACCGGCCTGTACCCGCTGTCCAAGTCGCTCGGTCACGAAATCTGCCGCATCTGGGCGGAAGCCCACGACATCTACGTGCAAGAGTACCTGTTCTACAGCTTGCAGGAGACCGGCCAGTTGACGCTCGGTGCGGGCGGCGTTCCCTTCGTGGTTTCCTGGCGCGACGCGGCGGAAGCTTTCCGCCTGGGGCTGGCCATCGAGTTAAAAAACTTGCCCTCGCGATTCGAGGTGTTCTTCATTTTGGGCGACGCGCCGCAAGGTCAATTCCGCAACGACAAGGCCAAACGCATCCTCGGTTTCCGGCCGCGAGATGACGTGGACCTCCTCTGGCGCCGCGCGGCAAAGGACGAAAGGCGAAAACCGTGAATCCGTCCGACGGATTCAGGTGTCGCAGACCACGCGGAAGCTGGCGTTGTAGACCCGCTGCCACGGCAGGTAGCTCAGGCCTACGGTCGCGCCGCTGCCTCCGGTTTCAGCCCGACCTTCGACGGGTCGTTCTTCCAGTTGTACTTCCTGGCGAACTCTTCGGGCGTGAGCGTGTCCTGGCCCTGGTCGGTCTGGACCACGTAGACCAGTTCCTTTTCCACGCCCGGCGAGCCGCGGAAGTGGCCGTCGGGGCTGATCAACGCGTACTTGCCATCACGCTGGAAGAGGAAAACCCCAAGTACACGTCCATCTTGGTGCGACGACATCCGGAGTGTGCTGGCGTGAGCAGCAACCATCACGCTCAGATGCCAGCGCAACCAGCGCCCGCGGCGTTTACACTTCGACCCACTGGCCGGGGATCGGCACGGGGTAGCAGCCGTTGGCGTCGGGCTGGACCGGCGGCGGGCTGTCTTCGGTCATCGTGTCGATGTTCGGACACAGTTCGAAGTTCGACTTGAGCATCTCGTCCCAGGTGATCACGCGGCCCATGTGCATGGCCGCACGGCCCATCAGGCCCGTCAAGTTCGAGTAGGCGGCGCGCTGGGCCTCGTTCTGCGGCAGGTCCTTGCGGATGGAATTCAAGAGCACGTTCCACTCGGCCTGCCAGCAGGTGTACGTCTCCTTGGGCGAGCGCCAAAGGATGTCGTCGCGGTTCCCGCCCTCCTCGGAATAGTCGTATTGCCCGGTCGCGCGATTGTATTTGGCGGCGACCTTGACGGGAACGCAGCGCTGATCCTTGTAGATGGCGCACGTGCCCGAATGAACATTTCCGGAAAACTGGGCCGCGCGCTGGGTGCCGTGGACGAAGGTGGCGAATTCGTTGTAGCAGTTGGGAATGTAGCGGACCACGTCGTAGGCCTTGGCGCCGTCGGCGAACGTGTACTCCACGGAGAAGGAATCCAAGCCCTGGCCGGCGTCCTTGCTGTTGGCCGCCCGGCCGCAGATGCCGTGGGCGGTGACGGGATAGTGGTCGTCCATCAGCCAGCAGATCTCGTCGATCTGGTGAATGTCCATTTCCGCCCACAGACCGCCGGATACCCAGAGGACGTGCGTCCGGTTGCGGATCTGCCAGATCAGTTCCTTCATGCCGGCCGGGCGGTTGGGCGACATGCCCCCGCACGGCTCCATCCGGTAGGCGCGGATCAGTTGGACCGGCCCCAGTTCGCCGTCGCGGATCCGCTTGATCAGCTCCTGCCGGTTCACCGAGTGGCGGCACATCAGGCCGGCGGCAATCTTCAAGTTCTTCTTCTTCGCCTCCTCGCCGGCCTTGACCACGCGCCGCACGCCGACCGGATCGACGGCAAACGACTTCTCCATGAACACGTTGACGCCCTTGGAGACCGCATAGTCGAGGTGTACCGGGCGGAACGCGGGATAGGTGGTCAGCAGGGCGATGTCGATGCCGGGGCGCAGGCAGTCGATGGCCTTCTTGTAAGCGTCGAAGCCCACGAAGCGGCGTTCCGGCGGCACGTCGACCTTGCCGGCATGCTGTACGCTCAGCGCCTTGTGCGCCCCCTCCAACCGCTCGGGGAAGATGTCGGCCATGGCAACCAGCTTGCAAGGGCCGTTGGGCGAGTCGAAGGCGTTGATCACGGCGCCGCTGCCCCGGCCGCCGGTGCCGATCAAGGCCAGGCGAATCGTATTGTCCTCCGCCGCATGGACGTGCGGCATGGCCACTCCGGCCAGGGCCGCGCCGGCCGTCAATGTGCCACTCAGCTTCAAGAATTCCCGGCGCGACTTCGTACCCGCCGGCGGTTGCGATGATTGCGTGTCCCGTTGCATGGTTGCTCCGATGCTCGTTAAGGAGTGTTGAATCGGTATTTCCCGCGCCCGCTCTGCTTGGATGCTTTTACTCTTCCTCTCCGAGCGACCCGACTCTCCGGATGGTAACACGGTGGGACGCCACGATCAAGTTGGTGCGGCCCCAGATGTTCTGCAACAAAGCCAAGCTGCGGCGTTGTCGCACCGACTGGAGCATTGCGAGCCGCTTTGTTAACATGGCGGGACACAAGAGATTCCTGCCTCCTTTCACGCAATTCCGTTTGCAGGGGAATTCCCAGCAGCAAGGAGCTGTCCATGAGCCGATCACCTCGCAATGCCTCGACCGCGCACGACACTCGCCGCAAGTTCCTGGGCTTGGCGGGCAAATTGGCCGCAACTTCCGCGCTGGCTGGCGTGGTGGTGCCGCACGTGCATGCGGCTGGCGACGGGACGATCAAACTGGCCGTGATCGGCTGCGGCGGACGCGGCAGCGGGGCGGTGGCCAACGCGCTGTCCGTTCCCGGCGGCCCAGTCAAGCTGTTCGCCATGGCCGATCTCTTCGAGGATCGTCTGAGGGCATCGCACCAGACGCTTTCCAAACAGTTCGGCGAGCGGATCGACGTCCCGCCCGAGCGGCGGTTCATCGGCTTCGACGCTTACCGCAAGGCGATCGACTGCCTGGGCTCCGGCGACGTCGCGATGCTGACCGGCTACACCGCCTTTCGTCCCACGCAGCTCGACTATGCCGTCGAAAAGGGCGTACACGTATTCATGGAAAAGCCGTTCGCGCCCGATCCGGTGGGCGTGCGGCAGATCATCCAGGATCCCCGGCCAGTGTTTGGAGATCTGAGCCGACCGGGAGGACGTGCCATCCGCACAACGTCGACAGCGACCAATTGCGGAATCGTAGTGCAAGGGGGCGAGGTGGAAATGGCCGCGGCTGTGCCGATAGCCTACTTCAACACGGCGTCGAACAGCTGGTAGGCCGT
>CAZAQY010000211.1:0-15120 GCA_964486845.1 uncultured Pirellulaceae bacterium | reverse complement strand
GGTTTTCGGTCAAGATCAGTTTCTTGACTGGAACATTTCTCCTAAAGTGCAACTGAGGGGCGACGACTTCATGGTCTTTCTGCGCGATCGCGCCAGAAGACTGTTGGACCTGATCGAGGGAGCAATGGGCAAGGCGGTACCGGGGCGTGATTCCGAGGAGACCGTGACGGCCTTCGGCGGTCCATTGGTGGCCGGACAGAACGCGGACGCCGTTCAGTAGGAGAGCCACGAATGTCTCTGCACCCCATCAAAGCCCTCGACCACGTCATCGACGAATACGCCGACTATCTGCGGACGGAGTTCCGCGCCAAGGACCCCAACCTCCGGTCGGCCCTGGAGCAGGAACTGGAGGCGGCCGGCTTTCTGGCCCAGGAACCGTTCTACCAGGCCCATCGGCCGTTCAAGAGTGGCACCCGGTGGCGGGATTTGGGAATCGACCCGAAGTTGGCCCAGGTGATGGAAAATCGCTCGGGTGGGCCGACCGCCTACCTGCACCAGGCCGAGGCAATCGCCGAACTGCTGTCGCCCACGGCACGCCCGGTCGTGGTGACCACCGGGACGGGCAGCGGCAAGACTGAGGCGTTCCTGATCCCGGCGCTCCAGAATGCCCTGGAGGACGCTTGCCGGTTCAAGAAGTCGGGCCTGACGACGATCCTCGTCTACCCGATGAACGCCCTGGCCAACGATCAAGAGCAGCGGATCAACCAGTACCTGGCAGAGGCCGGCTTCGCGGGGACGGTCCAGGTAGCCAAGTACGACCGGGGCACGTCGCAGGCCGACCGCGAGAAGCTCCGCAAGAACCCGCCGCACATCCTGCTGACCAACTACATGATGCTGGAGTACCTCCTGGTTCGGCCGGCTGATCGGGAGGCCATCTTTGCTAACCACCGCTGCCGATTCCTGGTGCTCGACGAAGTGCACACCTACCGGGGCGTCCTGGGCAGCAATATCGCCTTGCTGGTCCGGCGGCTGAAGGTCCACTTGGCCCGTGCCCAGCAGGACTGGAAGCCGGACGTGGCCGACGAGGAACGCGCCAAACGATATCCGAAGCTGGTGCCGGTCGGCACGTCGGCCACGATCAAGACGGTGTCCGAGGAGGGGCTGTCTGCCGAGGAACGAACGCAACTGCGGGACCAGGCCGTCCAGGAGTTCTTCGGGACACTGGTGGGCATCGAACCTGCCACGATCCGCGTCTTCGGTGAAGAGCTGGAAGACGTCCAGATTCCAACCGAGGCGGTCTATCCCCCGAAACCGGGCACGGTGGACATCCGCTCGCTGGATGTCTCCAAGCCCGAGGCAGTTCGACAGGGCCTGTGTCGGCTGGCCGGCCTTGCGGCGGATACGCCGATCGCCGAAGCAGCCCGACGTTATCGGTTGCTCTGGGACCTGAACCGCTGGCTCATCAGCCGCCCAATGTCCGCGAGCCAGATCGTTGCCCAGGTTCGGGCCGAGGTTCCTGATCGCCGGGATGCGCCCGATGGCCGGCTCCATGCCGAGATCGAAGCGGCTTTGACCCTCGGGGCCGCTCTGCCCGACGGGACGCCCGGCGCATTGCGGCTGCGCGCCCATCGGTTTATTCGGGGTGGCTGGCAGTTTCACCGCTGCCTGAACCCGGCCTGCGGCAGGCTGTACCCGAAGGGTGAGGAGAAATGCAGCGTGTGTCACTACGACACCGCGCCGCTCTACCTCTGCCGCAACTGCGGGGCCGACTACGTGCGTCTGGTCGGCGATGTAGAGAAACCGCCGCTTCGCCCCAGCGCCCGCCCAGAGGACGGGCCGGAGTTGATGGTCTACGAGCCGGGGCGATTCGGCGTACTGCTGGCGGGCGACGAGCAGGAGGATGACGATGAGGGTGGCGGCAACGGGGTAGGCCGCGCCGCGCGCCGGAGCCAGAAGATGCCGCAACAGATCAAGGGGCGGGAGCTTCGAGAAGGGTCGCTCGATCCGCAGAACCTCACCTTCAGCGAGAATGCCGACGACTACGCGGTGAAGGTCATCTTGCTGCCTGGTCGGACCCGATGCCTTTGCTGTGGCGGCACGGCCGGTAGCCGCAACGTGATCACGCCCGTCAGTCTGGGCACCTCGGCCGCGGTCAAGGTGGTCGGTGAAGGGCTGGTCGAGGCCCTGGCAGTGGCCAACCGGGACAAACCGAACCACGACGGGAAAGAGCGGCTACTGGTCTTCAGCGACAGCCGCCAAGACGCAGCCCACCAAGCCCGCTTCATCATTTTTGCCAGCCGCTACGACCGGATGCGCCGCCGACTGTTCCAGATCCTCCAGACCGAGCGGGTGCTGACGGTCCAGAAGGCCGTCGAGCTGCTGAGCGAGGCCGCGGTGAACAACCGAGACAACCCGTACGTGCCCGATGAAACCGGGTTCATCCCCGAAGAGACGCGAAACCGGTTGAGGGGTTGGGAGGAGGCCCCGCTGCTGGACGAAATCGCCGTCAACGCTGGCTACCGAGGTACGCTAGTCAACATTGGGCTTGCGTACGTGGGCTATCATCAGCTCGGCGAGTATGTTCACGACCACGGGGCCGAGCTTGCGGGCAGGCTGGGGATCAAACTCGACCAACTGGAGCACGTCTGTCGGACGGTGCTGGACGAGATCCGCACCCGCGGCTGCCTCTCCCGCGAAATGCTCCGATACCATCCGGCCAACGTCGTCTGCCCGGCGCATATCCTCAAGAGCGACTGGGAACGCCGCATGAAGCAGCCCCAAGGGTATCCGCTGACGCCTGGTGGGGAGGTCGCTGCGTTTCTGGAGGCCGAGAAGGTCCCGTACGGCATCCGTTGCCACAACGCGTGGCGCAAGGACAAGGGAGGCGGCCGGGGCCCAAGTCTGGAACGGCTGCTGCGTCACCTGCTCAAGCGGTTCGGCGGGGTGGAGCCCGAAAAGGACCACATGCTCGCCGTGTTGACTTTCCTGGCGACGCCGAAATATCTCACGCCGACCGAGTTGTTCGGGGCCAGAGAGCGTTTCAAGCTGCTCCAGGTGAATGAAGAGCGGGTTCGTTTGCAGCTGACGACCGAGGACATTCGCGTGCGCTGCAACGTATGCGGGGCGGTGCTTTCGGGGGCAACCCCCGGTATGCCGTGCCCAGAGTGCCACGGTACGCTCGTTCGCTGGCTGGATAAGGAGGTCGCGGCCAGCCGATCGGTCACGCGGATCACGAAGCCTGACACGATTCCCCTGGTCGCCAAGGAACACACGGCTCAGATCACCACGGACGACCGGCTCGATTACGAGAACTCCTTCAAGGCCTCGGCCAAGGAGTCCAAGGTCAACGTGTTGGCCTGTTCGCCGACGCTGGAGATGGGGATCGACGTAGGCGGATTGGACGCGGTGATCCTGCGAAACATACCGCCCCGGCCTGACAACTATGCGCAGCGCGGCGGACGTGCGGGCCGGCGTTCGCGAGTCGGCTTGGTGTTGGGCTACGCCCGCAGTACGCCGCATGATCAATACTTCTACGACAAGCCAAGGGAAATGATCGCCGGTGAGGTGCCGGCCCCTGCGATCTCGCTTGGCAACCGGGACGTGATCGTCCGACACCTGTACGCAATCGTCTTCGGTGCCGCTGAGCCGGGGTTGGCCGGCCGGATGGACGAGTACGTCGGCCCCAACGGCGACATCAAGCAGGCAGCGGTGGACACCTTGATCGCGGCGGTTCAGGCCCAATCGTGCCACGCTCTGGCCGTCGCCCGCCAGGCATGGGGCGATGACGTGTTGGCCAAAGCGGGGCTCGACGAGCCGACGCTCTTGGCCCTGCTAAAAGGGCTGCCCGAGCGTATTCAGCATGTTGTCAACGCAACAGCGCGGCAGGTCCAGGAACTTCGCCAGCCTGTCGTGACGTTTGCGGAGGGACTCCAGCGGGGGTTCGCGGCGGTGCGCGCGGGAGACCTGATCAATCGCCTGCTGGGCATCCCGACGACGCAGCAGCGGGGCGGGGCGGAAGCGGACGACCGGTCAGCGGGCTACCCCCTCCGGCGATTCGCCGAGTTCGGCATTTTGCCTGGTTACGAGTTCCCCTCGGAACCTGCGGCGCTGCGGCTGCTGGGCGATCCCCACGAGGAAGACCCGATCTCGGTGACGCGGCGGTTTGGCATCGGCCAGTTCCAGCCAGAGGCGCACGTCTACGCCCGGTCCAAGCGTTGGAAGGTGATCGGCCTGGACATGGCCTCGCCGTGGAATCCGCGGAGCGAGGGGCCCACCTGGTCCTACTGCCTCTGCCCGACGTGCGGACTGCTGTTCAACGCCGATGAGCCGAAATGTCCACGCTGTGGCTACAGCGAATCGCGTAAGCCATTGCCGTCTTGCGAGCTGGCTGGCTTTGTCGCTTGGCCCGACGAGACGCCGATCCTCGACGAAGAGGAGCGATACGCAGAGCGGAACCTGGTGCAGACCTACCCGCAGTGGGATGGAGATGTGGTGGGCCGATGGACGTTGGCCAACGGCTGGGCCCTGCGGTTGGCACACAACGAAGAGGTCCGCTGGGTCAACGAGGGCAAGCCGCCAACTGCCAAAGACCTACCCGAGGCGATCCTGCACCAAAAGGCGAGGGGATACCTTGTCTGCACGGCCTGCGGTCGGATGCTCACGGGCCCCTTGGCGGACAAGACGCCCAGGGGCGGGCGACGGAATCCGAAGAAGGGCAAGCAGGATGAAGTCGGCCACAGCGAGGGATGTCCGCGGCGTGGCAGCGTGCCGCACGCATTGGCGATTAGCACCGCCGGTAAGGTCGAAGTGTTGCGCCTTCTGGTCCCGGTGCCGGAGGCGGACAAGCCTGATCAATGGAAGTCCTGGGGGCTCTCGCTCGGCTACTCCCTGCTCGCCGGGATGCAGCATTTCTTCATGTTGGATGCCAACGAACTGGACTTCGAACTGGAGGGTCCGTGGAAGACCGACAACGCGGCCGGACGATACTCCAAGTTGTCGCTGGCCTTCATCGACCCCAGCCTTGGCGGCACGGGTTACCTGCGCCGGATCGCGGAGCATTTCGACGCCGTTGCCCGTCAGGCGATTGAGCATCTGGACCATCCCGTCTGCCAAAACGCCTGCTACCGCTGTCTGAAGTCGTATCAGAATCAGCGTTACCACGAACATCTGGCTTGGCCGCAGGTGATGCCGGCTTTGGAGGAACTGATCCAGGCAGCCCCCAGCCCTCGGCCGCTGGAGACCGGCGACATCGACGATCCCCGTGCCTGGCTCGAAGCCTACGCCGCCGGGGTTGGCTCGCCGCTGGAACTGAAGTTTCTGCGTCTGTTCGAGCAGCACGGATTTAACCCACAGAAGCAGGTGCCCGTCGCTCCGAACGCCGGCGATCCGCCGATTACGGTAGCCGACTTTGCCGTACCCGAGCGGCGGCTGGCCATCTACATCGACGGTGCAGCCTTCCACGCCGGCGCGAACCTCCGCCGGGACCGCTACATCCGCGATCGGCTACGGCGCGGAAACCCGCCGTGGCGGGTCGAAGAACTGCGGGCGGCTGACTTGGCGCGAGGCGCTGCCTTTGTGGAAAGGCTGACTTCCCAATGAGGAACACGGAGAGCGACAGCACCGTCCCGACTACAGAACGCCCAGGAGGCCATCCGAAACGATACCGTCAACCGGCTGGGCCGTAAGCCGATATGCAACGTCCGGCGCGGCCGCGAGAATATCGGGTGAAAAGAGGGGTACGCTGCACAGGAGTACAACCAACGTGTCACGGTTTCAACGAAATGATACGCCCCGATGGCATCGCGAAATACCCGGTACTCGCTGGCTACGGGCGGACCTTCATGTTCACACGTTAGACGACCATTTCTCCGGCAATTTTCGGTTTCCTCCCGGAATCTCCGGCAACGCAGCAGACCTGGCGACCCAGACAGCCTACGCCCGCTCCCTTCTGAAAGCGACGATCGCAAACGGCATACAGGTTCTCGGTCTGACGCCTCACTCCGTCAGGGCCGGCGATTCGGACGACACAAGTGCGACATGGCGGATTGTTGAAGTCTGGAACAACGACAGCGATGACGACGGGGTCCCCTTTCGCGAGAAGATCTACGCCGTCTATCCGGGGTTCGAACCGAATCTGGCGGACGGAGCGGAGGGCCTGCACCTGCAGTTCCTGTTCGATCCCGAGATCGGGCGAGAGCAGTACCTTGCAGCCTTCGCCGAAGTAATGGGAGCATTGCCTCCCTGGGACGGCGGTTCTTTGCGGATAAGCACAAATCGCGCCGAGAACGCTTTCGGAAGCCTGCGAACGCTACGGGAACGGCTCGGCAAGACGTGGGACTACTTGTGTCTCGCACCGCACGCATTTGGTGGCCGCGGGCTGTTTAGTCTGAAAAGTCAAGTCCTTCAGTGGTTTGCCCATGACGCCATCTGTGGGCTCGAACTCGGAGATGATTCACTTCCCGATGACGAACTGCGACGCAAGCCCTATCTAGCGGACGGACTGAAGAAGTACCGTCATGCCCTGTATCACTCCAGTGATGCGTACTCCGTCGCGGAAATCGGAAAACGCTTTACTCTCCTGAAACTTGGCAGTCCGCGAATCGAATCGCTTCGCCAATCGCTATTGGCGGCCGACTCTCGATTGCGGATCGCCTACCGGCCTGACGCTCAGGGGCGCTTGGTGGTTGCTCAAGGATTGCCCGACCCTGCTGCTGGCGATCGACCGTGGCTCCAGGGCATTGCAGTCAAAGGAGGCACCTCGTTCTTTGGCGGCCAGGATGCTGCGTCTAATTCACCCGTGACCAGCGTATTCCAATTCAGTCCAGATTTTACGTGTGTGATCGGCGGACGCATGTCCGGAAAGTCCACGCTTCTCGATGGCATACGACTTTGGTTCGGGTTTGACTTGCCGACCGACGCCGCCGAACGGAAGGACGTTGACGGGCGTGCCCGCAACCGCTTCTTGTCGGGCAGTCCCGAAATCCAGGCTGAGGTTCGCGGGCCAATTCCCTTGACATCCCCCCCGCGTGAACGCTGGCCAGCGACAATCTACACGCAGCGTGAACTGCGATCCGCCGTTCACGACCAGGAGACCCGACGCCAACTGCTGTACCGCCTCATTCCGAGCCTGAAGGCCACACTCGTATCGCGAGATGCAGAACTCAAGGAACTGGATGGACAGTTGGCTGAACTGGTGGACGATGTCGATCAGTGCCGTCAGACAATGGAAGCAGCCAAGGAGGACGAATCCCGGGCTACAACTGCCCGGGCTGCCCTGCAGCGTTTCGCGGAGGCGGGAATCTCGCTATTGAGCCAAGCCCAGGAGGATCAGGGCAGACTACGACGACTGGAGGAGAGCCTCCAGCGAATCGCGGGACTTGGAACCGATCTTGCCGCCGAAAGCCAGACAGTCAATGCGGATGACATAGTCAGCCAGGTACTCCGTGGTGTTCTGGAACCGCCGCAGGATGTGATTGGCTTTCGTCGTCTGACACGACGACTTCGTGCCACGGTGCGTTACCTCACGAGGATCGTCAGGCGGTTGCAGGCATTGACGACTGCGGGACAGGCCGTGGCCGCGACCGAAGTCGGAACGCTTCACGCCCGCGTTCAGCAGGCCCTGATTGCTGCCGGTGGAACTTCAGAAGAGATCAATCAGTTCGATGCACTGACACGCACCGCTGCCGGATATGAGGAATCGCACGCCCGATACCAAGCGGCGAAACAGGCGTACCGGAACAGTCTACGCCAATTTGGCCAAGTCCGCAGACGTCGGAGTCAGTTGATCGTGGAGCAAAGACAGGAAATGGAGCAAGTGGTCGCAACCGTCGCTCAGCGATTCGGCGGACGGATATCCATACAGAGACAAACGCGGGGGGCGTCCGAGCCGTTGGAGAGATGGTTGGTGGCGTTCCGTGAGGGCGGCATCACGCGGTGGTGGAATAACACGAAGGCCACCGGTATCAGCGTGACCCCGGACGTGTTGCGTATGGCCCTGAGAACTCAGCAGCTGCAGACTATCGAGATGAGCACCCAAGTGGCAAGAACCCTCAGCGGTGCGATGACGCCACGCAGGCAACTCGAACTCGCGGCCCTGCCAGGCGAAGATCGTTACGAAATTGAACTCCAGGTTGACGAAAGCCGTGCCACCTACCGCACAATCGACCGTCTATCGGGAGGGGCGCAAGTGAGCGTGCTCTTGTCCTTGGTGATGGAAACGGACGAGTCGAGTCCGCTGGTGATTGACCAGCCTGAGGACGAGATCGACAAGGCGTACCTGTTCGAGGTACTCCTACCGGCACTTCGGCGACTGAAGGGGCGGCGACAGGTGATCTTTGCCACTCACGACGCGAACTTGGTAGTCAACGGAGATGCCGATCACGTGATTGTTCTGCGTGCCGACAGCGATCGTGGTTGGGTCGCCGAGACGGGCACGATTGACCAGCCGCGCGTGCGGGACGCAATCGTCGAGACCCTCGATGGGGGACGCGAGGCGTTCGAGCTTCGGCAGGCGAAATACGGCTTCTGAAAGGATAGCCAACAGTGACCACGGTCGTGATACGATCCCGTTTGATGCCGTCAGCCGACACGGTGTTGCGATCGTTCGCCGCGACAGTGGATTGGCGCAATCTGGGTTCGCTGATGGACTGATCTAACCCTGTGCCCGAAGCCGTCACAAATGGAACAGGGCGCGCTACATGAATGAACACTACGAGGACGACCCGATGGCCAATTCGCGCAATTCACCTCGGAGTGGGAAGCCCAAACTGCCTCGACACCCTCGAAAGCCGCTGTGGCGTCAGGAGGAGAATGAATCGGGTGGGGAGCCGCTGTTTCATCCGCGATTCAATAGCGGGTTCGAGCCGGCGGACGGTCTGCGCGCTCTCCTGTCGGCCGTCTACACCAGAGGGCGAATTGCCAAGCCACGACGCGAGATTCTCAGTGCGTTCGGCTATCAGAAGCTCGGCTCCAGACTTATAGAGACCGTAACGTGTTGCCTGAACGAACGTGGCGTCCGTCTTTCGCCCAGACTCGAAAGGGTTGGATTGGACGATGAGATTTGCCTCGAACGGGTGGAAGGACATTTTGCCTCAGCGTTCTTGGGCACGAGGCTCGCAGGCGAATTGTCGTTCCTCGCGGCGGGGCGGGCACGTCTCCGCTACCGGGACCTGCTACTCTTCTGCGGGTTCCCTCGTGACAGCCAAGATGCACGGCAATTCATTGCGGACATGCTGCGCTCAACCCGAGTCAGAATCGAGCCAAGTCTTGGCACGCTGGCATCCATGGACTGGGTCCATCTGTCCGCCCCGTCGGCCGTCGAGGCCACCGACCGGGACGGAAAGTGTCCCCGCTGTTCCGTACCGAGGCTAAGTCGGAGGCTGGCGGAGCAGTCGGCCGAATCCGGACTGGAAGAAAAGCACAGCCGATGGCTAAGCGGCAGCCAGCGGGAGCTGACGGTGCGGTTCCTCGAAGGGCGAAACACGTTCGGAGTCTTGCCTACTGGAAGTGGGAAGTCTCTGTGCTTCCAGCTTGCAGCCGAGCAACTGCAAGGTCAAGGGTTGACTCTGGTCGTTTCGCCGCTCATCGCCTTGATGGCTGACCAAAACAAGAGCAGAACGGCCGGCGTGACTTTCCTCAACAGCACCGTCACGTATGAGGAACTTCGGGAACGGCGGAAGGGCCTTTGGAACGGCAGCTACCACCTTCTTTATGTCACGCCGGAACAACTCGGGTCTGAAAGCCTGCTTCGCATACTCACCGAGGGCAGAGGAAAGGTAAATCGGGTGGCGATTGACGAGGCCCACTGCGTGTCGGAATGGGGGCACAGTTTTCGAGTTGAGTACCTGCTTCTGCGGGATGCCTTGGCACGTCTGGGGCGTCCGCCGGTGTTGCTGCTCACGGCCACAGCGCCCCCGGAGGTACGCAAGGATGTGGTGAAACAACTGGGAATCGAGTTAGTCCCCCGCCGAGGTGGAGACTTGATTATCGACCATTATCGGCGCGAAGAACTTGAGCCTGGGGTAAGGAGCGTCAAGGGTCGCCGCTGGAAGTACGAGCACCTACGGAAGTTCATCAAGGAGCGGGGGAAGCAAACTCGTGGCAT
Organism: uncultured Pirellulaceae bacterium; assembly: GCA_964486845.1. Lineage (GTDB taxonomy): Bacteria > Planctomycetota > Planctomycetia > Pirellulales > Pirellulaceae > Anammoximicrobium. The sequence continues at coordinate 5,078 of CAZAQY010000211.1, read as the reverse complement.
CGTCTACACCCGATTTGCGACGGCGGGCCGGGAAGACGGTCGCGAGAACTGTCAGGAGATCGCGGACTACCTGGAATCACACCGCCTGGGACCGGTCGCAATCTATCATGGACAACTGCCGACCGACGCCAAGGGCACGGAACAGGAGCGATTCACAGAGGGTGATGCACGCATCATCGTGGCCACGAATGCCTTTGGCCTCGGCATCGACCTGCCGAAGATCGACTGGATCGCGCACTTCTACATGCCACCGAGCCTCCTGGACTACTACCAGGAGATCGGCCGCGGCGGGCGGGGGATGGAATCGGCGGATGGAGACCGGTGCGAGTGCCTAATCTTGTACGATCCCGACGACCGTGAATTGGTCGAGGGGCTTGTGCAAGGGAACATCGCCGGTGCCGAGAAGATCGCGCGGCGATTCACGCAGTTGATCGATGGAAAGGGAGGACAGCACGGACTGCGCGGGCCACATGAGGTGTTGTACGACGACGCGCAGAAGGTGCTTCTGCTGCCGTTCCGACCAATGAAGACGCAGTATACCGTTCGGATTGCACACCTATTGGCTCTTCAAGAGATCGGCTTGGTCGAGCGTTTGCCCACGAATCTGTTTCACGGGGACAACGTCTACGCCCAGTTCCGTGTCAAACGGGAGGAATTGACCATCGCCGACCAGAGGAAATTGGAGACGCGGCAGGAAAATCGCCGCCAGATCGTCCGTGAACGATTGGATGCCATGCAACGGTTCTGCGAGGCATCGGACAACGATGTGCGATGGAGTCTGCTGGACCAACAATTCAGCGCCTAGAGATCAGCCCTCGTAGGGAGCATGTGTCATGGCCAAGGAGAAGTCGAGGCCGAGAAAGGCCACGGTTTGTGGATCATCCAACGAGATAGGCAGGGTTGCTACGAATGCACTTCAGCATTTCGCGGACGTAGTTCACTCCGAAGCCGTTCGCATCCGAACGCCACTGCCCGATCGTGTGCCCCTGGACAAGTGCCGTCTGCCCGCCGGGGTCCGGACGATCGTCGAACGGTACGAGCCGAAGGTCGGCAAGGAAGGGCTGTTCGCTCACCAAGCGGCCTTCCTTGACGCCTTCCTTCACGGGCGGAAAGACGATTTCATCATCACCACCGCCACTGGATCGGGCAAGAGCCTGTGTTTCTGGACGTGGGTTTTCGAGTGTTTGCGCCGTGACCCAAAGGCGACGACCCTGCTGTGCTTTCCCACTCAGGCTTTGATGTGGGGGCAGGCAGAACGAATGCGGAGGATCTCCAAACCGAACAGCCTGATTTCGCTGAAGGGCAAGAAGACGGTGTGCGGGGGCAAGATCGACCTGGACGGACGAGACGTCGCCTGGACGATTTGGCAGGGAAAGGGCAGCGGTGCCACGTACGATGCGGAACTGGACAATTACATGAAGAGTGATACGTTCTGGAACGCCCGGATTCGCATTGCCACGCTGGACAAGGCACACTTCAGCTTGTTCATGGGCAGGCAGAACAAGGCGTTTGCCGCTCGTCTCCGGTGTTTCGTTTTGGATGAAGCCCACACCTACGATGGCGTGTTCGGTGCCAACGTCCACTACTTCATCCGGCGACTGTACCTCGCCAGCAGCCTTCAGGGCAGCCCCCGTCCCCACATGTTTCTCGCCTCGGCAACCCTGGCGGCAGCGCGACAGTTCGCAGCGACGCTGCTGTCGCTGGACGAGGGGGAGATCGCCCACATCGAGGACAACGTCAAACAGCAGATCGAGTTGATCCCAGCGGCCAACGTCCCGAGTGGTTTGGCTGATCCGAGTACAGGGGAGATGTTTCGCGCCGTCTTGCTGCTGGACGACCCCGGCAGCAAGAGCAGCGTCACGGAATTCTTGGGCGATACCGATCTCATAGGAAAACAGGTCAATGCGATCTACTTTTCACAGAGTAAGTTCCACAGCAAGATACTGAAAATGCGGCTGGCGGCCAATGCGGGCGGGGCTGCTAGACAGGTCTGCATCTACGATGCTGATCTTCCGCCTGACAGACGACGCGAACTGGAGGAGCTGTTGAATTCGCCCACGGCGCGTGGTGTGACCGTGCTTGGGACCAATGCGCTTGAACTTGGCGTTGACATCGAGGGACTCGACGTGTGCCTGATCGACCGGACGCCACCGCGCCGGGCCGATCTCTTGCAGCGAATAGGCCGGGTGGGGCGAAGAGTAGGCCAGCCCGGCCTCGTCGTGCTGCGACTTTCCGCTGAACCGCACGACCGCGACATGATGGAGGAACCGATCGACTCGTTTCGCCTGGAATCGAACCGCGCACTGCCGATTCCACTGCACCTGGAAATGTGCAAGTGGCGGCACATGCTCGCCGCCTTCAAGGAATGGTCTTGGGAATTGGACCATGGCAACATCTCTTCCGACAGATTCGATGACGCGATGGTGCAGTGCTTCGGAGCCGCTCCGGAAAGACAGACGCTCGAAGAGCAATTCGAGGACGCGTACGGTTCTTTGGTCGATATGGAAGGCGCGTATTGGGTCCACAAGGGATTCCGGGCTTCGGCCAGCGAAGGCAAGATTCCATTAAGATGCGGAGACGTAGAGATTGCACGGATCGAGGACCTGGCCGTGTTCCGCGATGCCCATCCGGGAGCCGTGTTCCTGGGCCACGATCTGAAGCACTACCGCGTCGTGGCTTACGAGGGAAGCTGGAAAGTTGCCAAGTGGGAGAATCCCAAGAGCGATACCATTTTAGGAAAATGGCTGAAGAACATCGAGGTTATTCGGGTGGAGCCGGAGCCCAGAGCGGTAACGACGCGAGGCTCCTGGGAGGAAGGCTTCGAGTTCTGGGAAGCTGGTGAGCCAGTGGATCGCCACGTCCGACCCCGACGCGGCTCCTTCAAGTTCGGTGTCTGGAACTACAACCGCTGTTGGCAAGGTTACACGGAGATCGACCTGGAAAGCGGCAAGTCGCGTCGCGTTTCCCTGGCAGAGGCGACGCGCCAGTTTGGCGACGCCGTGAAAAGCGGTGGCAGTCCGCCGTTTCTGCATGAGTTCTCCTATCGCACTGTAGGCTGGGAATGGGACTTCGGCCGAGTGGAGGCTGGCAGCCGCACTGCTGAGGAACTGGCGGTGCTGTCGGAAGGGATTGGGGGTTTGGTGGCGTACTTTCTGGCGACCGCCGTGGAGTCAAAATTGGATGATCTCGGCGTCGAGCTGGACCTTTCCAGCCACGAACTACGGGTTCTGGACAGCACCCCTGGCGGCAACGGTCTTTCGGAGGCTCTACTCTGCGACGGTCGAGTCGTCACGGCATTTGAGGATTGCGGCCGGGAACTGAAGAAGTACGTAGGCAAGGGCAAGAAGGCGAAGTTCCAGAAATACTTGCGTGCGTTGCGTCTGGACTTGCCTGATGTCTCTCCTGAGGAGATTCTCGATGTCATCCGAGAGCTTCGAGTGCGTTGGGCCGGGTGAAGTGCTCGCCTTCTTGCGGCGGGACCTAGGCCGAGCAAAGAAGTCCCTGCTCATCATTGGGCCCTGGCTGGACGACTACTTCGCCGAGCAGGTTGTGAAGGCCGCACCCAGCGGCCTGGACGCTCGCGTGTTGGTGCGCCCAGAGGCGGAAGTGGATTCGCTGGCCTGGGAGCGGACACGCGCAGCACTTTCGGTCTTCCGCGGGCATTGGGCGGACTTTGAGGGACGGCACCTCGCCCTGCTCCACGCAAAATGTCTCTGCATCGACAGCCAAATCGCCTATGTTGGCAGCGCGAATTGGTATCGGTACAGCATGGAAAGATCCATCGAGATCATATTGCGAGGGCCAGTCGGGGGTATTGAGGGGGGCATGTCGCAGCTTGAAAGCCTCTGGGATCGAGGGGAAACGCTGGCAGTCACGTGCTCGTCCAAAAAGGTCGCCAAGGCCGAAAAGCCAGCGGAGGGCATCACCCATGAGGTGTTGGATCCCCTGGCCGCTGAAGCGCTGAAAGCAAACCCCAAGGCTTTTGTGTTGGGCAAGAAGGGGCGGTGCAGGTGAGAATTAGTGGAATGCCGGCAAAACGTTGGCTCCGTTGGTTATACGTCCAGGGTAGCTGCCTATGAAGCAAGACGATATCCATTTCATCCAGTTCATGCACCCCGGTGCCGAGCACCGTCCCGGCCCGGACGGCAAGATCGGCTGGAACCGTGGCCCGCACCGACGCAAGTTCCTCCAGCAGAGCGGACGCTGGCTCACCGGCCTAGGCGATCAGCTGCCGCGTAGGGGCGATTTGCACTTTTGGGCCGAGTGGGAGCCGCAGTCCGAGCTGGTACGGCGGTTGCCGTCGGGGGATTCCAATGGTCCCAGATTCCTTTTTCGTCCTACTTTTTGCCACCCAGACCGGCTCCAGGGGTTGCAGAACACCGACCCCTTCGTTTTCGGCGAGTCGTTCTACTACTGCGTGTGCCAGCAACGGGGCGTCATGAAGCGTCTTGCAGCGGGCTCCGTCATTCTCTTTGGCTCGTGTCGCAAGGACGCGTTCGTTTTGGATACGGTGTTCGTGGTCCAGGACTGGGTGACGCACGACAGACGAAGCTACCGCACGCTGGACATCCCAGATGTGTACCGAGCAGCGGGCCTTGGTCCACTACACGCCGGGCAAAGTTCATGCTCCCCGAATCCGGGAGCATTGCGTCTGTATCGCGGGGCAACGCACGGCAATCCGTGTCATGGGATGTACAGCTTCTTCCCGTGCCTGCCGGCCGCCGAGTCGAGTGGCTTCGGACGACCGGCAATACGTCTCCCTGGCGTGATTTCCGACTCACTCCGCCAGGGATTGAAGGCGGGCAAAGCGGTGACGCTCGATCGGGCAATGGAACTTTGGCTGAGCGTTGTCAAACAGGTGCGTGAACAGAAGTTGCGGCTTGGAGTGTTCGCCGAATTGCCGTCACGCGGAGAGGCGGATCGCTCTTCACGATCCTGATGGTCCATTTCACCAGGGAACTGAACGGCGAGTCGCGCCGGAGCATCCGCTGTTTGAGCCGGCTTGCAGCTGGGTTGGGGTTTCGTGGCGCCGGCGGGCGAGACGCCAACGTTTTCAGCGGGAAGACGATCAGCGCCGG
>CAZAQY010000210.1:0-15131 GCA_964486845.1 uncultured Pirellulaceae bacterium | reverse complement strand
ATCCGTGCGATAGTGCTTCTTGCTCCGCGCGTTGGCCAGTTCGCGGCGATGGCACCTGTCGCCGGATGAGGTTGCGGCACGGCCGGTTGAGTTCACCGTTCCGAATCCCGGTTCGTGAGAAATCCGGGGCAGGTCAATCCGAGTCCCGCCTTGCGGCTTGTCATGGCGCGGGAACCAGTTGCACGGCATCGACGATGACGTAGCCATCAGTGTCCTGGTTGGAGATCTCGACGGAGTACTCCTGGCCTGCCTGGAACTCGTATTGTCCTGCCGATTGGAACAGTTGGTCGACCGGCGGCGTTTGCCGCTGGTCGATCTTGACCACGGTTTCGCCGCCGGCGTGCCGCACTTTGACGGGCACGTTGGTCGCGCGGTTGCCGTGCGCCGGGTAGCTGACACGGACTTCGTACGGGCCGTCCTTCTCGACACGGATCGGGAACACGGCCGATTGCCGGCCCTTGTTCGTATTCCCGTCATGCCGGTATCCCAAAGCGACGAACGGCGCCACGGCATGCCCGACGTCGGTGAAACCCTTCCGCCCCGCCTGCTCGTCGTCGATCACTCGACCGGGCAGTTTGGCCGGATCCACGCCAACGGCCGGCCGGGATCGTTTGGGTCCCGTCCACACGAGAATCTGTTTGTCCGCCAGCAAGCGTTTGCGGAGCTTCGCGTATTCAATTCGCTGCACGGGCACGTTCTCTTCGATGGCGTGGGCTGCGGCGGTGGCGGCCGACTGGCCCAGGACCATGAACACCGGCTCCATGCGGATCGAACCGAAGGCGATGTGCGTGGCCGAGACGCAAACCGGCACGAGCAGGTTGCCGCACTGGTCGCTCTTGGGCACGATCGCCCGATAGCTGATCGGATACGGCGAAAAGCCGCCCACCTCCACGTCGCCTTCGTTCTGCACGTGTCCGCCGGCGTTGACGTACCGTTGGGTGTGGTGCGAATCCATGCCGTAGGCAGCCAGGCCGACCGCGTCCTCTGCTTCGACTCGTCCCTGGCAGTTGTGTTGCGTCATGACGTAATCGCCGACCAGGCGGCGGGCTTCGCGGACGTACAGTTGCTCTTGCCAGCCGTTACCTTCGGTGAATTCGTCCTTGCACATGCCCCACCGCGAGAACTCGTTGCGGATTGGCTCGGGCATTCGCGGATGGTTCGCCAGCGTCCACATCAAGCCTTGCTGGTACAGGCGGTGCCTCGCCAGGATTTGCTCGCGCTGCTCGTAGCTGGCCTCCGGGTAGTCATAGTTCTGGCCGATGAAGTCGGTGGAGAAGCCCAGGCGGTTGTTGGTGTCCGTCTTGCGGTTGGGCATCGCGGAATTGATCCACGGCATGCCGCGCTCGCCGCCTTCGTAGTTCCGCAGCAGAAGTTCGTACCACGACTCGTCATAGCCCTCCGGCTTGTGGAACGGGATCTGGTTGTCTGGATGATCCGTCAGGCACATGCGAAAGCAGTACGCCTGTACGCGCCGATCGCCGCTGCCCTCCTCGCCGGGGCCCGTGGGGTCGATGAACGGCAGCAGGCCGCTGTTCGGATCGCCTTTGATCACATACGGGTCGACGCCCGCCACAAACTGGTGATACTTGGCTTGCTTGGTCTGCACGCCGTTGAGCGTCTCGTCGTATTGAGCGTTTGCCTCGCGGCCGGCGGCACAGGTGACGTTGGCCGCCGCCGTCAGGTCGCCTTCGTACGAGGCGTCGATAAACATTTTGCCGGAAAACGTGCGGCCGGATTCCATGCGGATGGCGATGATCCGCCAGGGAATCGCACGCGTCGTGGCCACGCCGGATTCCCGGTCCAGTCGCTCGCCGTACACGACCTCGATGTCGTTCTCCCGGACCCAGTCGTTGAAGATCTTCAAGGCCGCACTCGGTTCGAATGTCCACATCGCGTCTTCGCCAGCCGCCGTGCGGGTCTGACCGCTGTCTGCGTATTCCCTCTGAGTCTGCCATTTCCAAGCGGCCGGATCGTCGTAGTGCTTGCGGATCGCCTGGTAGAACTCGCGAGCGATCCCGCCGATGGCCGCCTTGTTGCCGATGTCCGTCTGGCCCAAGCCGCCGCTCGTCAGGCCGCCCAGGCGCCGCGTGGGCTCGATCACCACGACCGATTTGCCCATCCGCCGGGCCTGCACCGCCGCCGCCACGCCGCTGGCCGTGCCGCCATAGATGACGACGTCGTACTGATTGTCCGCGGCCGACAGACCGCTGGCACACGCCAAGCCCAATAACCAAGCGCATCCGAGTCGCATGTCTTGTTCTCCTTGCAGTATCTGGCGCAGCAGAGCGAGAGGAAGAAAGACTTGTCGTAAACGTCATCATTCTTGCGGGCGGTCACGAAGTCTCGCCGGCGGTCATGAAGTGCCCGGGGGACTGAAATAATTCGGCTCGCGCCCAGATTTCCATTTGATGTTGCAGCCCAGGCTGGGGCATTGCGGTTCGGGCATGCTTTGGCCGGCCAGGACGGCATCCAGCGCGGCTCGCAGGTCGCGGCCGGTCACCGGGACGTCTGATCTCGGGCGACTGTCGTCCATCTGGCCACGGTACACGAGGCGGCGCTGCCGGTCGAACACGTAGATCTCCTCTCCTTTTAGGGGAACTTGAGTTCCTCATCGTAGATTGTAGCGGCTTCTGGGCAGGAGGGCTTGCAGCCATCGCATTTTTGCGGAAGATTCTAGCCATGCCAGCCATCTACGAATACCGACTGACCGTATCCGAGGACGCCATCGATGGGCAGGGCCACGTCAATAATTTAGAGTATGTGCGGTGGATGCAGGAGGCGGCAATCGCGCATTCCATCGCCCAGGGCTGGACCGCCGCGCGTTACCAGGAGATCGGCGCCGGCTGGGTGGCTCGCTCGCACTGGATCGAATACCTGCAGCCGGCCTTCGCCGAGGATCCGGTCATCGTGTACACATGGGTCGCCAACTTTCGCAAGATTCGCTCGTTGCGGAAGTACAAAATGGTGCGGACCACCGACCAGGCCGTGTTGGCCGTAGCGGAAACCGATTGGGCTTTTATCGGCTTGGAGCATCGCGTGCCCCGCCGGGTGCCGCCGGAAGTCGCCGAAGCATTCATCGTGGTGCCGGAGGATCAGGAGCCATAGGACCACAGGCGATTGCCAGAGACAAAACGCCTTTTCCTGTGGAATCGATCAAAGACCGTCAATCGCCTTATCTAGCTATCGGAACTCGACTTACGCTTCCACTCGGCTCGCCTCCGCGGTGTCCGCACGCACACCGGGCGACGCCTCCAAGCTTACGAACGGCCGGGCGAATACGTTATCATGTGGGCGGGCATTTCGACGTCATCGTTTTATTCGCCGGGGAGGGCATCATGGCTGGGCCAGTCGCTGGGGGGGAACCGAAGGGGACGCGCGTCACCTTTCTCGATCAGACAGGCGCCAAGTCGGTTGACGCGGTCATTGCCGACGTCGTTACCGTCAAGCGGATTCTGCCCAACGTCATCACCAAGATGAATCTTCCCGTGACGGGCCCGGATGGCCAGCCCATGAGTTACAGTCTGGATCACAAGGAAGGCGGCAAACGCCTGCGCGAGGACCAGACGCTGCCCGAAGCGGCAGTGCGGGACGGCGATCACCTGATTGTCTATCCCGAGATCGTCGCCGGCTCGCGTATCGGGGAGCAAATCACGTAGCATGGCTCTCCAAGCCGTGCAGCGAGCCTCGGGAGAGCCGGTCACGCGGCACGGGTTGGCGACCGCGCCACGTGGCTCGAAGAGCCATGCTACAGAGGGAGTCAGGACATGCGACGGTCACCGCGGCAGCGCCGGCTGGAGAGCGACTGGAAGGCGATGCAACAGTTGCAGGCGGAGAGTAGCCTGATCGAGGTTACCGCGCCCGCCACGCCGTTTGCCGGCCCGCCGGAAGTCTATGTGATATGGTTTCGCGGACGAGGAGTGTGGAAGCCGGATGGCTCCGACGCAGTCTCGCTCAGGGAGGGGCACGAAGTTCTGATCCGCTTGGGCGCCTGCTATCCCAGAATGATCCCGGAATTGGTTTGGCGGACGCCCATCTTTCATCCCAATATCTCGGCCAACGGCGTGGTCTGTCTGGGCGGTTACAGCACGCATTGGGCGCCCGGACTCAGGTTGGATGAATTGTGTGTGATGCTGTGGGACATCGCCCGCTATGCCAACTACGACGTGGACAGCCCCTACAATCGAGCGGCATCCCATTGGGCTCGCTACCAAACGCAATACCGGTTTCCGATCGACGCACGCCCGTTGCGCGACCGTGTCGCGCGGCCCGCAGCGGCCTTTGACGACAGACCGTTGACGACGTTCCCGGAAGCCGCCCCCGCTTTGCCGGGCAGTAGTTTGCCGCGGTTGGCCGCGGTCGGCGAGCCGGTGGACGCGGAACTGGTCTTTGTGGACGACGAGATTGTCGATGCGGAGATCGTGGCGGAGGACCGTTGGACGAGGGAAGGTTCCGACGTGCTGTACATCGGTTAAAGGCTTTCGTGAAGCGGGGTTTCCTCGAGGAAGCCGGTCTTCTTCCGCGCTTCCGGAATGGTGGGTTGGTCATCATGTCCGAGACAACGCTGCAGGTGGACGACAACGACCGTTACTCGCGGCTGCGGCTGATTCCGTGGTGGGACCAGGAGCGGCTGCGGCAGGCCTGTGTGCTGGTCGCCGGTGCCGGGGCGTTGGGGAACGAAGTGCTGAAGAATTTGGCGCTCGTCGGCGTCGGGCATTTGATCGTGGTCGACTTCGACGTGGTGGAACCCGCGAACCTGACGCGGTCGGTACTGTTTCGCGCCGGCGACCGGGGGCGTCCGAAGGTCGAGGTGGCGGCGGAAGCGACTCGAGAGTTGAACCCCGATTTGACCGTTACGGCGGTGTACGGAAACGTACTCACGTCCGTGGGCCTCGGCATCTTTCGGGACGCGGACGTGGTGATCGGCTGCCTGGACAACCGCGAGGCCCGGCTGTGGGTCAATCGCTGCTGTTGGAAGGTCTCGACGCCGTGGATCGACGGCGGGATCCAGGAGTTGAACGGCGTGGTCAAGGTGTTCACGCCGCCGGACAGTGCGTGCTACGAATGTGGCATGACGGAGAACGATTACCGTTTGATCAATCTGCGTTACAGTTGCCCGTTGCTGCGGCAGGAGGATCTGACGGCCGGGCGAGTGCCGACGCTGCCTACCATCGCCTCGCTGATCGGCGCCTTGCAGACGCAGGAAGCGCTGAAGCTGATCCACGGTCTGCCGGTGGCGGGCGGCGAAGCCTTGGTCTTCAATGGGACTGTCAGCCAGTCGTACAGGACGCGGTTTCAGCGGCGTGAGGATTGCCTGAGCCACGAGACGTACGCGGCGCCGATCGAACTGCCGTTGCAGGCCGGCCGTCACACGGCGGCCGACCTGTTCGCCGAGGTCCGTTCGCACCTTGGTCACGGCGTTTTGCAGTTGTCGCTGGACCGCGACCTTGTGGTTTCGCTGGTGTGCCAGCGTTGCGGCGTGCAGCAGCGGGTCCTGCAGCCGCTGCCGCTGGTCGGCATGCGCCGGGCTCTCTGCCCGCAGTGCGGCGAGCTGTCGCGGCCCCAGATCGTACACGCAGTGGAGCCGAACGGGGACTTGGCTGGGGAGCGACTCGCGTCGCTGGGCATCCCCCCCTACGACATCGTGCGGGTGGTGAGTCACACGGCGGAAGGCACCTTCCTGCTGGCAGGCGACCGGCGGGAAGTCATGGGGAGTTCAGCAGTGCCATGACGGCGTCGGATGGCGAGATCGAGTTTGGCGAAGTCAAGGCGGCAGAGCGCGGGCAGCACTTGCGCCCCGATCGCAATGCGCAGTTCCGCGTCGTGGCCTGCGGATGTCCGTCGGACGACGATTTACCGATCTTTGTCGATCTGGACGCGCTGGGCGACCTGGAAGCTCACGCCCTGTCGGATCCTCGCGTCGAACTGGGCGGCGTGGTGCTGGGGGGGCAGTATGAGGACGATCGGGGCCGGCCTTTCGTCGTCATCGCCGATGCGCTGCGGGCTCAACACCATGAGAGCACGCCGGGCAGTTTCAAGTTTACGCACGAAACATGGGCCGAGTTCACACGTCAGCAAGCGGCCCTGCCTGCAGATCTGCAAATCGTCGGCTGGTACCACACGCATCCGAACTTGGGCGTGTTCCTGTCCGAGATGGATCGCTTCATCTGCGAGCATTTCTTCGCTCGGCCGGGGGATGTGGCACTGGTGATCGATCCGTGCCAGGGCCAGCGAGGATTCTTTCAATGGACGGGGGAGGTTCCGAATCGGACCCGGCGTACCGCCGGTTTTTATCTCTTCGCGTCCCGGCATCGAGAAGTGGAATTGATGTGTTTCGCCGCTTACCTGGAGGGCAAATTCATGGGAGCCAACGATCCCCGTTCATCAGCCTCTCCTCTTCCGGGAATGCCGTATCCGGTCTCGCCAAGATCGTCTACCGATCCGCCCAGTTTTTGGATCGGGCAGGCGGTCCTGGGGGTCCTCTTCCTGCAGTTTCTGCTGCTGGCGCTGTTGGCCTGGAAGACACTCGTGCCCGAGTCGACTGATTCGGGCGGCACGGCGCCTCCGCGAGTCCGGACGGCCACCGTTGCCGCCGGTTCGGACGCTGCCGGTGATGTCGACCGCGTGTCGCGGGAAGCCGAAATCCAGCTGCGGCTGCTGGATCGAATCGTGGATCAACTGGGCCAGGGGACTCCCCGAGGCCTGGTGCCGATGTTGGAGCAACTGCAACAAGAGAACGAAGCCCTGAAAGCCGACGCCCGCGTCTATCGGACGCTGGAGGCGAAGGTGAAGGCCGAGAATGAAACGCTGGCTAGGGCTCTGGCAGCGGCGGAGGAGGACAAGGGCAAGTTGGCAAGCCAGGTCGCTCAACTCGAGGTCGAGATCCGGGAGAAGGACCGAGCGCAAGATGACTACCGGCGGCAAATCGCGCGGCTGAACGAGCTACTCGCGCCTGCCGCTCCGGCGGGCGCCTCGGTTGTCGTTGGTGATTGGATCCGACAGCCGAAGATCTGGGGCTTGGCTGGCGTCGGGATTCTGCTTGCCGGGACTCTCCTTTGGGCAGCGTTGTCAGTTCGGAAGCGCCGGCGGGAAAGTCCGGCAGTGGGCCAGCCGGGGCTGGCGATGAACCCGGCGTCGGCGCTGCAGGAGGAAAGAGGATCTGGACCGGCGTCAATCCGGTAGCGACGCAGTCCGGTGCATCTGGGAGGAACCGTCCCCTGAAGCGTGGGTTGATTTGGGTCAAGACCGATGGGGTGTGTTTTCGTATTCTTCATTCTCATTGCTCTCTTGGGCGCGCTCGCCGTTTTCGGTTTGGGGTGGGCACCGCGGCACGGCGATCTGCAAGCGGCCTGCCGCATGCTGGCGCAGCGTTTCCACGGCGAGTGCTCCGGCACGGGCTGGTTCAGCATGCCGCGGGTACGTTTCCCATATCGCTCGGTTTGCGTGACGGTCGAGACGCTCTCTCGATCGCCACAGGACTTGGGCCGAGGGTTGGCCGTTCACATGCACCTGCCGTGGCCCGGCGGGGCCTTGCAGGCGGAAATCCGCTATCCCGCCTGGCCTCCGCACGCGGTGCCGCACGATGGCTTGCAGGCGCTGCCGCCGCCGGTTAGCGGTTTGGATTCACACTGCTGCGTGCGCGGAACGGATCCTCGCGCCGTGGCCGAGATCTTTAACGAAGTGGTCCGCCGACATTTCGAGCAACTCCGCACGCGTCCCGTCATTTCCCCCCTGTGCGTCCGGTTGGGGTGGGGCGTGATGACGATCACCAAGGTCATGCCCATCCAGCACGGACTCGACCTGGTTCGCTTTGTGGAGACGGCATTGGACCTGTACGATCAGGCCCTGTTGACGCGGACGCGGGGCATCACCTTCGTTCAGCAGCAGTCGGCCCAGGTTCTGGAGCAGGTCATCTGCCGCGTGTGCGGCGAGACGATTCGCGAGGGTCTCGTGTTCTGCCGGCGGTGCAAGACCCCGCACCACCGCGAGTGCTGGCAATACGTCGGCCGCTGCTGCGTTTTCGGGTGTGGCGAGACCGAATTCCAGACGCCCCAGGTCGCCCAACGGCTGCCGGCTGACGCCGCTGCCCCACGAGTTTCCGACTGAAGGAATCTGTCACGAAACCTTCAGCGCCGACCGCCCAGAACCAGAAGCGAAGTTCCGAAGGGAAGGGGAATTGGGCCGCAGACCATCTGCTCCAATCTCGACAGGCCGTAGCAGAACCGGTTCAACAGCCGGGGGGGGATGCGCGGGGGCGCAGGTCTGCTCTTTAGCCATCGCTCTTTCACGCGGAGGGCGAGTTTGCAGGCAAACAGCCAGTGGAAGAAGTAGCGAGAGCGGTCAATCCGCATGGCCGCCGCATCGGCCAAGGACGCAAAGCTCCGTTTGGTGTAACGCGTCAAGTGATGGTTCAAATCGTCGTGAGTGGTCCACAGGCAGGGGAAGGCCGGAACGGTAACCAGCAGCCGGCCGTCCGGCTCCAGAAGTTCGACCGCGTGTTGCAGCGACGACAGGGCATTTTCCAGATGCTCCAGGACGTCCAGCATCAGGATCAGCGAATAGCGTTTGCCTGGCTGGAAGCTCTGATCGAAGGGTCCGACGTGGATCCGCTGGCGGACGGACGCGTCCTGCGGAACCAGTGCCGGGTCCGCCTCGACACCTTCCACGCGGCCGCCGAGTTGGCCCAGGCGTTCAAAGAACCAGCCACCGCCGCAGCCGACGTCCAGGACCGTCGCGTTGGCCCCCAAGGGCGTTTGTTGCAGGACCGCAACGATCAACTCCTCCCGCGCCCGCCACCACCAGTGCTCCCGGTACAGCCGCTGATACACTCGTGCGTATTCCGCTTCCATCTAAGAACGCCCTATGACTTTTTTCACCACGTAGTGAGGCCGCTGTTTGACCTCCTCGTAGATGCGGCCAATGTACTCGCCGATCACGCCCAAGAACAGCAGTTGCACGCCGGAAAGAAACGTGATCGCGAAGATCAACGCCGTAAAGCCGACCGGCGACCGATCGAGAAAGAGTTTGACGTACAGCGAATACGCGGCATAAACCACGGAGGCAATGACCGACAGCAGACCGAGGGCCGTGGCCAGCCGAATCGGGATGACTGAAAACGCGAAGATGCCGTCGAATGCCAGGCGGAACAGTCTCCGCAGGCTGTACTTGGATTTCCCCGAATGCCGCGTCTGACGCTCGATCTCGATTCCCTTCTGCTGAAAGCCGTACCAACTGCGCAAACCCCGCAGGTACCGCTGCCGCTCCGGCGACTGTCGCACCAGATCGACCACCCGCCGCGACATGAGCGCAAAGTCCCCCGCGCCCACGGGCAGTTTGACGTCAGAGAGCATCGCGGCCAGGCGGTAGTACAACCCGTAGCACAGGCGCAGCAAGAGCCCCTCCTTGCGTTTCACTCGCACCGCGTACACCACGTCAAAACCTTGATGGTATTCTGCCAGCAGTCGCGGGATGGCCTCCGGGGGATCCTGCAAGTCGCCGTCGATCACCACCACCACATCGCCGCTGGCGTAATCCAAGGCTGCGCTGAGCGCCGCCTGATGGCCGAAGTTTCGGGACAAGGAAACTGCCACGATTCTCGGATCCGCAGCAACGGCTTCTTCCAAATGGGCCAAGGTGCCGTCCGAACTGCCATCGTCGACCAGCACGAGTTCGTGAGGCCCGCCCGGCAACGTGTCGAGGACCTTCCGCGTCCGGGTGAGGAGTTCGGGAAGGACCGATTCTTCGTTGTACAGGGGCGCCGCCACCGATACCTTCGGCTCAAACATCAATGCTCCCCCCTGCCCTTGAAATAAACGAGGTTCCATAGAGTGATGCCGAAAGCCTTGACGGGGTACGGCACGAACACGACGGGACAGAAATGCTCGCTCAAGATCTCGTTCCATCGGCCCAAAGGACGCGCGTAATCCCCGCGGTCACCGGCCGCCAGCAGGCGTGCCACGCATGCGCGTTCGGGCATCACGAGTTCGATCACATGCACGTGCCCATCGCTGCACACCAGCGGGCGGAGTCGCCTCAACGCCTGATGTGTATCCTCGTCGCTCAGGTGGTGCAGCAGGCTGTTCATGAGCACAAAGTCGAACGGTTGCCCTTCGGGCGGACGGTAATCGCGGACGTCCTGAACGACAAACTCCCGGCGATACCGGCGGCGCGCGTACTCGATGTAATCGTGATTGAGGTCGATTCCCAAGTAGTCTGCGTGAGCGAAGTACGCGCAGTTGGTCCCCGGTCCGCACCCCACATCCAAGACGCGTCGCACCGCCCTCAGATCGTTGTATTGCAGGACCGGCGCCATTTTGGCACGCGCGAACGGAGCCTGCCAGAGGCGGTAGGCCGTGACGTTGGTCATCAGCCGGCTTGTTTTCTTGATGATCCTCATCGCCTGGTCTCGCGTCGAATCCAAATCCACGGAAGCGTGTCCGGTCTGCACCACGAGCCGAGGGATTCACTCTCGCCACGCGACGGTGAAGACGGGAGGCGACCGTGCGGGAGTCTCGGGAAAATACCCAAAGTGCTTTCCCGCGGGAAAACGTACCTGCAGGGCTTGAACCAGTTCCGTTGAGAGTTCTCCTGAAAACTCGCCGGACCACCGCAGAACAACCACCTTGACGTTCCGCTCATCCAAGATCGCCAGAATCCGCCTGACTCGGCCTGGCGGATCGGCTTGAAAATCGGACTCAAACACATCATAGAACGTGCGAGTTGGATTGGCACGATCTGAGAGGAAGTAAATCTCCGGGCAATCGGCCGTCGCGTAGATGAAGGCCCCCGTGTCCGAGTGGCGGCGGATCTCGGCAACCACGTCTTGATACAGTCTGGCCCGCCGGTCCAGGACTCGCAAATTCGCCCGCTCAGGATCGAGTATCGTGTTCTCCTCGATGGACGCAAACTTGACGCCGATCGTCCGCACGTATCCGCGATTCACCCACAAAAGACCGAAGGCCAGATACAAGAACAGGACGCACAGATGCACGCCCCCAGGAGCCGACGGCTGACTGGCGGCGGTACAGGCAAAGGCCAGGATGACGAGCGGAGCGGCGTAGCAGAAATAGATTCCAAACGCGTAGGGATACTGAACCAGGCTGACCATCGCCGCCATGGCCAAAAGCAAGAACAGGATCTCTCGACGCTGCGGAGCCGGCGATTCCGTCGCGCTGCGGGAGGCCAACAGCCAGCAGCCCACCACGGTCACCAGCGGGACCAGGGGACGTAGCGAGTTCCAAATTGCCGAGTAGACGAACTCGTTCCGCCCCGACCACGCCAGCACACCGCAGACAAAGCCGGTCAGCGCCACGTACCGCATGCTGCGCGTTGGCAAGGTGCCGCGAGATCCCATGACGAGAAGCACCGCCAGGGGCAACACCGCCACGAGCGTCGCTGGGACGGGCAACGGGTAGGCCGCCGAATCCCAGCGCTTTTGCGGCAGCACGAACACGCCATGGTAGAAGGCCGGGATGCTGGAACTAGCGGCGTACGGAACCAGAAACAACGCGAGTGGAATCGCCACCCCCAGACCCAACGTAGCGACCGCAAGCCCCAATCGCCGCCAGCGTGCGCGGTCGGATCGGGGGCCAAGCCGCCATTCATGAAGTGCCAGAAACAAGGCCAAGACTGCGGCGGGCAGCACAAAATGCAGAGCATCCATCAGCGTGAAGCGCTGGCGTACCAGCCGGACCACCGCCGCGACGAAAACCACCAGACAGGCGGCGGAAAACAGGGGAAAGACACCACGGGCGGTACCCCGCGGCGAGGCCGATGCCTGGATCTGCTCGTCGTACACAAGGAACAGGATCGCTGCCGCTACGTAGTAAGCGCCGGTAACCTTGATCAGAATCGAAAGCCCGCCCATCAGGCCCGCCAACAGCAGCCAGCGATGCTGATGGGAATCCAGGTAGCGAAGCAGCGCCCAGGTACCGAAAACGGCGAAGAAAAGGTTGTACCAGGAAGGCAAGGCGGCGAAGTAATTGGGCACACTCCAGACGACGCAGAGCAGGGTCGTCACTCCCGCAACGGCCGGCGACAGCACTCGTGCGGCGATGCTGTAGACGACCGGTACGTAGACCAGGGAAACCAGCAGCAAGGTTGCTCGCAGCCAGTACAAGTCGACCCCCGCGCACCGAAAAACGAAGGCGTGCAGGCAAGCCAGCCCGCCGGTGTACGGGTCGTCGAAATCGCGGTGCGGCAATTCTCCCGACAAGACGCGTACGGCGGACTGCCCCAGCAGTCCTTCGTCATGCGGAATCCATCCGCGTCCGGCTCGCGGGACCAAATATGCGGCGGCACTCAGCCACACGATCAGAAGCCACGCATGGCGGTCTTGAAACAATCGCGTCAACGGTTTGCAGTCGCGATTCATGCTGGTGGGCCGAAGTCTAAACGGAACTCACGGGCGTGCGGCGTTCGTCCGATTGAACCACGCCGTCGCGAAGGCGCACGATGCGTTTGGCGTGCGCGGCCACGTCGTCTTCGTGCGTGACCATGATGATGGTGCGGCCCTCCGCGTTCAGTTTGGAGAACAGCTGCAAGATTTCCAGGGCCGTCTTCGTATCCAGGTTGCCCGTGGCCTCGTCCGCCAGAATGAAATAGGGATCGTTCACCAGGCTGCGGGCGATGGCGACTCGCTGCTGCTGGCCGCCCGACAGTTGCGTCGGCCGGTGCCGCAGCCTTTCTCCCAAGCCGACCATTTCGGCCAGTTCGTGACAGCGCCGCCGGGTTTCCCGGTTGACGCGGCCCTGGTAGTACAGAGGGACCTCGATGTTCTCGACGACCGTCAGCTGCGGGATCAGGTTGTACGACTGGAAGACGAAGCCGATGCGGCTGGCGCGAATCCGCGACAGTTCGCGGTCGTTCATTTGGGCCACGTCGTCTTCACCCAGATAGTAGGAGCCAGCGCTCGGCTTGTCCAGGCAGCCCAGCAGATTCAGCAGGGTGCTCTTGCCCGAACCGGAAGGCCCCATGATGGCGACGTAGTCGCCTTCGGGGACCTCCAGACTGACCCCGCGCAAGGCGTGAACCGTTTCACCTTTGAGGACATAGTCCTTTCTCAATTCGTGCAGACGGCAAGCCAATCTCACAGCGCACCTCCGGCGGTGCGCGGCGATGTGGCGGCACCTCGCCCGGCGGTTCCCACGCGAGCCGCTTCGGCCGACGTGTCCTGCGGGGAGCGGTCCGCTACGATTTCGCCGCCCGGGGCGGGCGTCTTGCCGTCCGCTCGATCAGGCGGCGGCTTTTCGCTCGGCGGCTTGACCGCCGCCACGACGGGCTTGACATCCGGCAGGTCGGGCAGGGTCAGGCGGTGGGGCAAGCTGCGCGGGTTCATGATCACGACCTCGCCTTCCTGCAGACCCGACTTGACGGTCATGAAACTGTCGTTGCTCGAACCGACCTGGACCTCCCGTGTCTCGAACTCATCCCCGGTCTTGAGCAGGCAGAAGTAGCGCCCCTTGGACTCGCACAGCGCCTGCACGGGAACCTGCAATGCCTCAGGCAGACGCTCGACGAAAATCCGGACCTCCGCGTTCATGCCGGTGCGGATTTCCTTGGGCGGATCGTGGATGTCGATGAAGGTCGCGTATTTCTGGATGTTGCCGCTGGACCAACTGCCGGGCTCCGCATATTGATTCACCTTGGTGACCGTGCCGCCCAGCTTGCGATCGCGAGCGGCACCCACCGTGATTTCCACCGGCATACCGACTTGGATCAAGGAAATGCGCGATTCGTTCACGGTGGCTTTCACCTGCATTTTGTTGGGATCCGGGAGACGGATGAGCGTCTGGTTCTCGCGGACCGTCGCGCCGGCTTCCAGGACAAACTCCGCGCTGCCGCCCCGGTGGCTGTAGATATTGGCATAAACGACCTGGCCGTCTTGGGGCGAGGTGATATGGCAAGCGGCGATCCGTTGCTTGATGTCCTCAAGCTTGGACATTTCGAGCTTGTTGCTCTCCTGCTCCGAATTCCACTTGGCCTTGGCCGAGGCGATGTCGCTGTCGAACTGCTTGAGCATTTTCGCCTTGCTGTACTTGCGGAGCACATCCAGCTTCGTCTTTCCGGTATCCAGTTCGTTCTTTGCCTTCTCAACCGCGAACTGATCGCCTTCCAACTGCAACGCCGTCACAATCCCCTTGGCCGCCAACCGTTCGGTAGACTGGTACGCCAGCTGCGCGCGCCGGAGGTTCTCTTCGGCCACAAAGATCTCGCTGAGGATCGTCTGCTCCTCCTGCCGGAAGGCCCCCTCCAAGTACTCCAGCCGCGCGATTTCCGCCGC
The DNA here is from genome assembly GCA_964486845.1 of uncultured Pirellulaceae bacterium. Classification (GTDB taxonomy): domain Bacteria; phylum Planctomycetota; class Planctomycetia; order Pirellulales; family Pirellulaceae; genus Anammoximicrobium. Next base: position 853 of record CAZAQY010000210.1, on the reverse strand, counting down.
CGCCAGCGTGTTCTCCGCCTGGATCACCGCCGCCTGACTCGTGTTACAGGCAATTTGTTGTTGGATCAAATCCTGTTCAAAAGTGGAGGAATCCAACTGAATCAGCCGATCGCCCTTCCGGACTTGTTTCCCTTCCTCCTCCACCCACAAGACTTTGATGCCCGTCGACGTCGCCGCCTTGACCTCGCAGCGAATCTCCACACTGCCCGAACTCTCGATCAATCCCTGCTCCAAGACCACGTGCTCGAACGGTCCCCGAATCACCGACTGCGTGATGACGTTCTCGGCGCGCTGCTCGTCCCCCTTGCGGAAGTAGAAGTAGGCGACGCTGCCGGCGCCAGCCACCACGATCAGGGCGAATAAGACGATCAACAGAGTGGAGCCCGCTGGCCGGGAAGCGAGAAACCGCCGAGAACGTTGGCCGCGTCTTGCGTTGGTGACCATTTACCAATCCTCTAAAACAGGCATGCTCGGCGCAATAGGTACGGGGCAAACTCGGCGCGCGGTCGTGACTCTGACCGTTCGGATCGAGCGAAGCTCCAGCTAATTCTAGCCGCCAACGGGTTAATCAGCAATCAACCGACTGCCAGAGCGCCGGCAGCATCGGCTCGAAAAAGAACGTCGATTCACCCAAACGAAGGGAGTGTACGGGATTTTGCCCGGGCGATGGCGGCAAAATTCGCATAACCGGGGCCATCGTGGGCAATTCGCAGGGTACCCGTTCATTTCTGTATCCGAATCAGCGTCATGATTGCGTTTCGCGAGTTGTCGTCACCTCCCAGCCGACGTATACCGGACCTTCAGGACTCCTGATCTCGGCGGAAGCGAAATGGGACCTTGTCGTCATTTTTCC
>CAZAQY010000209.1:0-15136 GCA_964486845.1 uncultured Pirellulaceae bacterium | reverse complement strand
GTCCAAAAAGTCACCTGCTGCAGCAAACGATGATCCATAATTCAGTACTCCGAGTCCTTGTAAAAACACTACGGAGTACATCCCTCGCGGACCTTGGTCGAGCGATCAGCCTTCGCGAGGGAATTTTTTCGCGCCCATCAGGCAGCTTGCACCGATTCTGCCGATTATCCCGTCCTGATCTCGCTCACGCTCAGTTCTCGCCTGACGTCTTTTCGTACTCGTACGCTTACTCGTACACGCCAGTCTCTTCTACATCCGTCCTTGCTCCAGTCTGCCCAATCCCGGACCGTTGCAGACTCCTATCGGCAGAACTTGACGCACACCGGTGACGGCACGTCCAGTTTCTGGCCCGTCGCCGTCAACGCTCCGGTCTGCTGGTCGATGCGGAAGCCGACGATCGTGTCGGAAGCTTGATTGCAGGCCAGCAGGAACTGGCCGGTCGGATCGACGCCAAAGTTGCGCGGCGTCTTGCCCTGCGTCGATTCGTGTTCCACGAGTTGCAGTTGACCCGTGGCGGCGTCCACGGCAAACACGGCGATGCTATCGTGTCCGCGGTTCGAGCCGTAGACGAACTTGCCAGACGGGTGTACCTGAACTTCCGCCGTCGTATTGCCCTCGACAGGGCCTGCGGGCAAGCTGGACACGGTTTGCACTTCGTCCAGTATTCCTCGCGACGCGTCGTAGCGGAAGGCGGTCAGCGTGGACTTCAATTCGTTGATCAGATAGGCGAAGTTGCCGCCGGGGTGGAAGGCAAAGTGCCGCGGCCCAGAACCCGGCGCGACACTCGCCCAGGCGGGGTCGTTCGGGGCCAGCGTGCCCGCCGCGGCGTCGAAGCGATAGACCATGATCTTGTCCAATCCGAGGTCGGCGACAAAGGCGAAACGGTTGGCCGGGTCCAGATTGATCGAATGCGCGTGCGGCCCTTGCTGGCGCCGCGGATCGACGCTGGAACCTTGGTGTTGAACGAAAGCCGTCGCGGGTCCGAGGTCTCCATCCTCGCGAATCGGCAGGACGGAGATGCTGCCGCCACCGTAGTTCGCGACCAACACGTTGCGCCCGGTCCGGTCTACGACCAGGTGACAGGGACCGGCGCCGCCGGAGGATTGTTGATTGAGCATTTGCAGGCGGCCCGATTTGGGCTCGATGCCAAAAGCACTGACGGCGCCGGTGCGTTTTCCCGCGAAATCGGAGATCTCGCCCACGGCGTATAGAAACCGGCGAGTGGGGTGCAGGGCGAGAAAAGAAGGATTCTTTGTTTCCCCGGCGACGCCTTCCAAGACCAAGCCGCCGGTAGCCAAATCGAGCCGGCCGAGGTAGATGCCCTGACTGGTTTTCGAGGTGTACGTCCCTACATAGATCCGTAGTTGGCCGTCGATGGCTTGCAGCTGTTCCGCAGCGGCCGCCGCCGAGATCGGAATCGACAAACAGACAAGGCTCAGTGCTGTCAGACAGAAACGTTTCATGTCATTCGCCCTTCAGTGGTGAGAGTCGTAGAAGTCATTTCGGCGCGGGGCAGGCCCGGATGATCTCGCTCCAGTCGTAGACGCCGGCCGTTTGGTGGCCGGGTTCCACGATCAAGAAATGCGCCGGATCCCATTCACCGTCCGTTAGCTTTCGGATCAGCGTCAAATTGCCGTCCAGCCGGACACACTCCTTGCCGTAGCGTTCCGCTTGTTGCCGGAAGCATTCCAGGCGACCCAACGGCGCCGCCTCGGACAAGTCGATGAAGACCACCCGGTTGTTCACCAGCTCCGCGCCCGACGGGTGCATGCTTTCCCAGATGTATTTCGCGTTGTCCTCGCCGTATTGCTCGACGAGCGCGGCGTACTGGTCGCCGTAGCGAATCTGACCAGCGCCGTCGTCGGTGCGTACGTAGTAGTTGCCGCGTTCCAGGTAGCCCACGGAGCTGAACGGCATGCTGGGATTGTCTTGGAAATGCTCCTGAAACCGTTCCTTCGATCCCAACAAGATCGTGCAGCAGTCATGCGCTCGAGGCATCACCACGCGGACGCTGCCGGCCTGTAAACCGACGGCCGCGTTGCCGCACAAACCGTACAGCAGCAGGATGGCATCGTAGTTCTTCGCGGCGCGACTGGCCTCGTTGATTTTCGCTTGCAGCGTTTCCCGCAGCCGTTGGGGCTGAACGTGCTCGCCCAGTTCCAGGAACTCCACGTCAATCACGTGCGGCGACCGAGCCACGCACAAACAGGCCTCCCGCAGAAAGACGTTGCAGGCGATCAACTTCAACAGCATGCAGCAACTCCCGAACCTCGCGCTCGGCGCACGTCTCCCGACCTCGCCGGAAGCGGCGACCGCAGGTCTCCAGAGTATTCCAGTCCAGCACCAGGCGTTTCGGTTGCGACCGGCGGCCCCTGTCGACGACGCTACTCTTGCTGCAGGATCTCGATCACCCTCGCCGCGTCTGCGGAGCTGTCCAGGCCGATGTACATGATGAACTTGGTGCCCATCACCGCAGCCGTAAGACCACGCAGATTGATGCCCGCGGCGCCCAACTTTTCTGTCAGCACGGCAGCCACTCCAGGTTCATTGTCTCCCTGCACGCGCACCGATTGAACGCTGCTGGTGATATTGAAACCCAACATCGCGGCCGTTGAGACCTCGTCGTCTCCTCGTAGGGGGGCCACAAACACGACCCCTGTTCCTGGCTCTCCCGGCGCACGCCGGGCAATGATCAGTTCGAGATCGGCGCCGGCGTCTCGCAAACCGCTGAGAACCTTCGCCAGACTGCCCGGTTCGTCCTTCATGCTCGCAGCCCAGACATCTACGCGTTCGGCAATGACGTTTCTCATGTTGGCATCCTTTGCTGAAAAGGTGTCCTCATTTCCGCCTCCGCGCCGGCGACGTGCGCCGGACCGGCGTTTCAGGGCGCGGCAGCCACTTCGCCAACGCCAAGCGGTATTATAACACTTTCTCTGGCAGTCCAGAATCCGTGCAAAAAACCCCGTTGATCGGGATTCCCAGGATGCCTTTCCAAGTCGGCCTGCCGAGAATCGAAATCGAGACATCCTGCTGCCGAAGCCCCAAGCTGCGAACTCCAAGTCGTGTTTTAACACCGAGTTGCGGCAACCCGTCTCCAAGCCTGTACCGTAGCTCTTGCCTGTTCACAAGACAACCCGGCGTCAGCGTTGGGTCGGCACGGACAACAAGTAGTCCGTGCCACGTACCTGTCACGTACCTGTTCATAAGAGAACCCGGCGTCAGCGTTGGGCTGCAATTGGACGCCGGACCGGGACACAGCCACCCGAGGCCGACTGCAACCGGCGTCCGCGATGGCTGCCTCGACTTTCGCGGTTGCCGAAGGGTTCCGGATGGGGGTTGAAGACGCCTCGATGATGTGTTTTCATGATGGCTTGGCTAGGGTGGCGAAGGAACGACCTGCGCAAGGGGGCTCGCCAAGAGCAGGAAGGCTGCAGAAAGCCATTCGCGCAAACTTGGAGGACCTGAAGTATGGGGGCTGATAGGAGTGAACTGATGGACCGGGCGGCGGCGGTGGACGTGATCCTGCGAATGAACGAAGATGACCTCCGCTACCTCAACCGCCTGATCGTCGAGCGACTGAAGCTGATCGGCCAGGCCCGCAGCACGGTCATGCTGGCCAATTTCAACGTCGGCGACCGGGTGAGCTTCCAAGCTCCCTCCGGCCAACGCAAGTCGGGCGTCATCATCCGGCTGAACAAGAAGACCGCCAGCATCACCACCGACGACGGTCAACGCTGGAATGTCTACCCCGGATTCCTGACTGCCATTCGCTCAAACCTGGAGGGTTTGGGGGAGGGGGCATGCAAGGGACCGTGCTAAATCGACGGCTGCGTGTTCTTGCGTTGGTGGCGCAATCCATCGGATTGTTCGCCATTTTTTGCTGTTACGTTTTTTTGCGTATCCGCCCGGAGTTGTTCTACCAGCAGAAACCACATGTCTTTGTGTTGGACTCCCATTTCTTCCGCAGCATGGTGACTCATCCGGGAGGAGTGGTGGATTACCTGGCGGCGTTCCTCTCGCCTTTGCTTGCTTGGGACTGGCTTGGCGCCCTGGTGCTGACCTTGCTGGTCATGCTCATCTGTTGGGCAACTCGCGGGTTCTTGGCGGCCGGTGCCGGTGCGGCGAGTGAAGCGGCCTGCCTGTTGCCGGCCGTTTTCATCCTCATGGTTCTTGGCCAGTACATCCACCCTGTCCAGTTGTGCGTCGGCCTCAGCATCACTTTGCTGGCAGCCAACCTCTATGCCCGGCTGGGCGGGTGCCGCGCTGGCGTTCGCCTTGCTGCCTTCGCCACGGCATCGCTGGCGATCTATTTTGTCACCGCGGGGCTGTATTCGGTTTTCGCTTGCCTTTGTGGCTGCTACGAGTGGAGTGTCAAGCGGCAGCGTTGGCTCGGCGCAGCCTGCGTAACCTGTGCGGCGGCCGTTCCGTACGCTGCCGGTTGGTGGCCGTTCGATCTGATTCTGAGCGAGGCCTTTCGGGGCCTGTCGTTGCCTCGCGTAGAACACTGGTTGGAGATCCCTTCGTCGACGCCGAAGGCTCTAGCGATCCACACGGCGGCCCTGACGTTCCCACTGCTGGCCGCGGTGTTTTTCTCGTGGCGTGGACGAGTTGTGCCGGAGGCGATCTCGAGCCCGGAGGATTCGAGCGACGAACCCGGCGCAAGGGCTGACGAACCGGAACGTAGAAGTTGGAGGGCCCATGTGGCGGTTCCTTTGGCGATCGTGTTGCTGCTCGTACTCGCCGACCTGGTCGCATTCGACTCCTCCAAGCGATGCCTTCTGGAGATCGAAAGCGCCTCCGAACAGCGGCGTTGGGACGAGGTTCTCGCGTGGTCAGAAAGACTTCCGTTTCCGGAGGAGCGCGCGTACGATCCGCGGATCTTGTACTGCATCAATCGGTCTCTGTACTTCAAAGGCCGGTTGCTGGACAGCATGTTTGCCTACCCACAAGTCTGTTCCACGCCCTCGCTGACCTTGATCCACGAAGATATCGATACGACGTCGCACCTGACGCCGCAACAGTGCAGCGAGATCTTCTTCGACCTGGGACGCGTCAACGAATCCGAGCAGATGGCCTACGAGGCGTTGGAGCAATGCGGCAATCGGCCGGAGATCCTCAAGCGTCTCGCGACGATCTACATGATCAAGGGGCAACCGGAGGCCGCCCGACGGTTTCTCCTGCTGCTGGATCGCAGCCTCCTCCATCGCAGTTGGGCGCGTCAAGTGCTTCAGCAACTTGACTCCGACGCCGCGTTCCCCGGTACGTCGCTCGCCTCCTATCGTGAACTGATGGTTCAACGCGATTCTGTGGGGGACGCGGGAAACACGGAAACGCTCCTGAAGGGTCTGCTGGAAAGGAACCCGCAGAACCGGATGGCCCTCGAATACTTGATGGCCCACTACCTGCTCACGCGTCAGACCGGCAAGGTGTTCGCCAATCGCCACCGGTTGGATGGCCGAAACCACGTCCGGTATCCGCGGCACATCGAGGAAGCGTTGGCATGTCACCTGGCGACGGCCGGACAGAAGGACCTGGAACGTAACGCGCAGTCGATCCGTCCGGAGACGTGGCAGCGGTTCGTCGAGTTTGTGGACGCGGAGCGTCAATCGGCGGGCAACCCGCCCGCCGCGTTTGCGGCCCTCTATCCCGACTTCCACGACACCTATTTCTTCTCCCTTGTTTTCGGGCACAACATCGCGTCCTTGGGGGCAGCAAGGGCACCAAGATGAAAAAACGCGTTTGTCTGTGGATCGTCGCCGCCTGCCTATTGCCGCTCGCCGTTTGCCTATTGCCGCTCGGCGTCTGGGCGTTTCGAGTTGGGCACGGTCCCCGGTTCGATTTCAACGCAGCGACCACGCTCGACCGGCCGCCCTCGATCCGGCCCGACTATCGCGACACCGTCATTCCGCCGAACATCGCCCCGCTCAACTTCGTGGTGCAAGAGCCGGGCACGGATTGCGCCGTGCGGATTCACGCGGCGCATGGAGCAGCGATCGAACTGCAGGCGCGGAATTCGCAGGTTTCGATTCCCGTGGGACCCTGGCGACAGCTGCTCGCAGCCAATCGCGGGCAGGCGTTCTCCATCGACATCTGCGTCCGCGACGCCGGCGGAGAGTGGAGGCGGTTTCAGCCGGTCGTGAACACGATTGCGGACAGCGAAATCGACAACTATCTGTTCTATCGCCTGCTCAAGCCGGTCCATACCGTCTATGGCGACATCGGCATCTATCAACGTGATCTCCGCAGCTATTTCGAAACGCCCGTCGTGGAGAACAAGTCGTTTGGGGGCGCCTGCGTCAATTGCCATACCTTCGCCCCCAACCATGCGGGCCGGATGATTCTGCAGACTCGCGGGACCAAGAACGGCGTCGACTACGGCGGAACGATCGTGGTTCGCAACGGCCGGATCGACAAGGTCGACACCCGCTCGTTGGCCAAGGCCGGCGGGGCCGACCGCGGACGCATCGGCCAAGCGATGGCGGCCTACGCGGCTTGGCATCCCCAGGGGGAATTCGTGGTGTATTCGGCCAACGATATCTTCCAGTTCTTCCACGCCGTCGGCGATGTCCGCGACGTTTTTGACGCCGAGTCCGACCTCGCGGTGTACCACGTCGATTCAAATCGGGTGAGCACGTCGCCGGAGATTTCGCGGCCGGATCGACTCGAAACCTATCCCACCTGGTCGCCCGACGGGCGTGCTCTGTATTTCTGCGCTGCCGATCCTTTGCCACGGGAACAATACAAACAGGTGCGCTATGACCTGATGCGCATCGGCTACGATCCTGACAGCGGTGACTGGGGTGAACTGGAACCGGTGTTACTGTCGAAAGACACGGGCTTGAGCATCACGGAGCCACGCGTGTCGCCGGACGGGAAGTGGCTGTTGTTCTGCATGTCGGACTACGGCAGCTTTCCCGTGTACCGATCGTCGAGCGATCTCTATCTCCTCAATCTCCAGACGCGGAAATACCACCGACTGGCGATCAACAGTCCGCGCAGCGAGTCGTGGCATTGCTGGTCTGCCAACAGCCGCTGGATCGCCTTCGCCAGCAAGCGGAGCGACGGCGTCTTTGGCCGGATTTACTTCAGCTATGTCGACGAATCGGGCCACGCGCACAAGCCGCTCGTTCTCCCGCAGGAAGACCCGGCTTTTTACGACCGCCTCGTCAAGACCTACAGCGTTCCCGAGCTGACCTCCGTCCCGGCCCCAGTTCACAGCCCGACTCTCGGCCGCGCTGTTCGCCTGCTGGGGAGCCGGCAAGATCACGACCCCGCCTCGGAGACCATGCGGTTCGGGGGGCACTCGCAGGATTTCTGACGCCGCGGCTACCGATGGCCAGGCCGTGCCGCTCACCCATCGCAACCTCAACTCTCAGGTTTGAATCCTCGCTAGTCGATACTCGCCCGCAGTTGGCGTGCCTCGGCATGGTCCGGATCAAGCTTCAACACCGTCTCCAGTTCCGACTTGGCGGTTGCGGGGTCGCCGAGTTGCACGGCGTACCGGGCGAGGCGGTAGTGCAGGTTCACGTCGTCTGGAGCAACACGGATCGCGTCGTGGAGCCATTCCGTGGCGCGCGACGGATCACCGCGTCTCTCGCACAGAAGGGCCAAGCCGAACATCGCGGGAACGCAGGACGGGTCGATCGCCAGCGCCGCTCGGAACTCGGCTTCCGCACGCCGTTGCTGGCCGGCGTCGATCAGAACATAGCCAAGGTCGGCATGGCGTTGGGGAACGTGATTCTCCAGGGTCAGCGCGGTCTCGAAGCGACGGACCGTTCCTTCGATGTCGCCCAGCGCAAAGAGCACCAGGCCCAGATTCTTGTGCGTGTCGGGCTGGTCCGGCGCAAGGGTAATCGCCTTGCGATAAGCCGCTTCGGCCTCTTCCAGTTGTCCGAGGGCGCGGAGCGAGTTTCCGAGATTGTACTGCGCGGGAGCGTGCTTCGGATCGACGGCAACGGCCCGCGAGAAACAATCGCGGGCGGCCTCGTGTCGTCCGGATCGAGTGTAGACTTCACCGAGTCCGCAAAGCGCGCGGGCGTCTTCGCCTCCCGTGCGAAGCGCCGCCTCGAAGTGGGGCTTCGCCTCGGCATTCCGGCCGAGCCGGAGCTTGGCGTTGCCGGCCATCCGCTGGGCTTCCGGGTCGTCCGGCAATTGCCCCGCGGCCTGCAGGGCGAGACGGTCGGCTTCGCCAACTTTGCCGGCCCAACTGAGCACCTTGGCCACGTTCCGCAACGCAATCGCGTGATCGCGGGGTTCGATCCCATCTACCACATGCCGGGCGACTCGACGGAACCCGTCCGAAGTCCACGACGGCTGAGGGCTTACCACTTTCCTCTCGATCAGTTCGTTGGCCAGTTCCCGCGCCAACCGCTGGTATCCCTCGATGGTGGGATGGACGTGATCCAGGAACCAATCGGCTCCGGGAATGCCGTCTGCCGATTCGCGGTCGACCAGGGCGGCAAAGTCGATCACGGGCATCTTCCACTCTGCGGCGACGTCGCGGACGATTTCCTGAATGGCTTCGAACGCCCGCAACGGGCAGACGTCTTCCTCCCGCGCTCGAACGAGAGCTTGGCGTGCCGCCTTCGTGTCGCCCGTCTCGATCAGCACGCGGCCGCGCAAGTAATGCGCGGCGGCGTAGCGCGGATCGATCTGGATGGCGCGGTCGATTCTGCTCATGGCCTCGGCAAGCTTGCCGGCTTGCAGCGACTCTTCTGCGGCACGAAGGTTGATGCGGAACTCCCGGAACTGGTCCTCCGTCAAGCCGTCTCGATGCTCGCTCTTGAAGGGACTGCAGTCGCGCAGGTTACTCGCCGGAACGATGAAGATGATCTCCGCGCCGGCGTCTCGCGCGACGTCGACGATTTGCCCGAGCGCGGAGCGGAAGTGGGCCAGTACCTGCGCTCGCCAACCGTCGTCCCGATGGTAGGCGCCCGGCCCGACGGCCCGATCGAGGATCGCGTCGACTTCGGCCGGGAGCATCGGCCGATCCCGAGCTTCAGGCGAGCCGCGCAGCACCCGTTGCGCCAGCGAAAACGTCCGCGACGATCTCGCCAGGGCGACTGCGCGGCGAATCGACTCCGGGGTATTGATGAGCGACGAATACGTCCGGTCTTCGAGAAACTCGTTGTGGCCCGTGTAGATCACGAACAGGTCGGGTTGGTACTGGGCCAATTCGCGACTCAGCACGGCGATCCGATAGCTCGCGTAGCTGATGCCGCCCGCATTGATGACTTCCCACTGCCGCGACGAATCCATTTCCGGCAGGAACGCCCGCAAAAATCCGGCAAACGAGGTCCTGTCGTCATAGGGATGACCGTAGGTGGTCGAGCCGCCCAGGCAGAAAATGCGATAGGCGCCCGGCGGTTTGTCCCGCAAGAACGATTGCCAATTGAACCACCGCAACCGGTTTTCCGCGGTCACCAGAATCGCCTGTCCCGAAAGCGACTCGCTCGGAAGGAACAGGGGCGACTGCCCGCTGAAACCGACCCAAGGGTCTGACGCCTGAAAGGCCGGATCAACACCGAGGGCCAGCAGCGTCAACTCGAGCAGCCCCCAAAAGGCCGCCGTCGTGAGCGCGCCGTATAGCAGTTTGCGTCCGACCGGAAGCCTCGCAGCGCGGTTGCGTCGTTGTCCCGTTCTCTCCTGGCCATCGCCAGTCGTATTCGGCGAAGGGCCGTTCATGATCGACTCTCCTGCGACGGCAGTGAATCCCGCCGTCGACTCCGGCCGGCGCGCGAAGGCTCCGGTGACACGTAAGCGGCAAGGCGCTAGCCGACGGTGTTGCGGCCCATCCGAAACCGGTGGCCAGTGCCATTCCGCTGACTTATTGCTCGAACGACGCTTAGGGCTAACCGTTGACTTCAGATCTCGCCGGACGCGGGCTTGGCGGAATCCCCGCCCCGGTCGGCGGAAGTCAGTTCAATCGACAGACTGTCGCTTCCTCCCTTGGGAATATCGAGCGTCTTCCGGTAAGTAACCATGGGGCCTGTCTCCCTTTCGCCATCCGGGCTCTGTCCACGCGGTGGCGTCGCGCCTGGCACTTCCAAGCTGATCTCGAAAATGTAGGATCCTGCGACCGGGCCCTGGGCTTTCGGGAAACTGAACTTCCCATTGGCAATTGGCGCGGATACGTTTGGCGCACCCGTGCCTGTCTGGGCGGGCGTGGCAAGAATCCCGCCGTTAACGCTCGCCATGCCCTCGCAAGCGACGGTCCCCGAAAGCGGAACACGGTCGAAACTGTCGCCCCCGCAACCGGCCACGACGCAAGACATCAAAGCGACTGCGCCGCCAACGACCAAGAATCGAGTTCTCATTCCTTACGTCCTCGCAACAATAGCACCTTTGTTCTTCTTCTATTGGACCGTTCCTGTCGAACATCCCCAGGGATCCAGGATTACGGAACCTTCGCGGGGTTGCCGTCGCTCCTGTGAGCCAAGCGCCGGAACGTCGTGAGATCCACATCCTGACTGATGAAATGGGTGGAGGCATCGACCAACACGAACTGAGCCCCCCCAGGATGGAGAGAATGGAAACTCGACTTGGCATTCCAAAGGTTGGTGCAATCGGCTACATCCGAGTCCCAGTTGATTCCGCGAGCGGCGCTTCCCACTGCAGCAGCGTTCGCGCGGTTATCATGGGCCAACTGGTTGGTGGCCCCAACGACAAACACGGTCCCAGCGCCGCAGTCCTGCTGTACGCCGCAGCGGGCGTGGGCCCTGTAACGACACCGCTCGCCAACCATCAGCACGCTGCTCGTGCCGTCCGTGACGTCCCGAAACTTGATATCGCTATCTACGAAAAGCACCCCCTGGCAATTGTTCTGGCGGTTGTCGATATTCGCGCTGTCGTGGTCACAGACCCCCGCGTAGTTGGCCGTGGCCGCGTAGAGCTGAGTGTTGTTCACGTCTCTCGGGCGGTATTCTCCGCTGTTATGGGGGTCTTTTCCAGTATCTGATGGGCAGCGCAGCGAAGCGACCGGCGTCGCGATCACATCTCGGGCTGCTGCGTTCACAAGCGATTGCGCAGCCCACGTTCCAGTCACGTTGAGAGTCTGATGCTGGGCGCCCAATTCCATGAACGGGGCGACATAGGCGGACCAAGACCAGCTTGCATACCAACGGCTTGGGGTGACACCGTCGCCATGATGGGCGTAATTCTGGCCCAAATAGTTTTGTGCCAGGCCGTAGTCGTTAGTGAACCCCATCGGCAAGGTGTTGAACGTGTCGTTATAGTTGTGCATGGCCACGCCGATTTGCTTCAGATTGTTGCCGCACTGCGTGCGTCGGGCCGCCTCGCGGGCCGCCTGGATCGCCGGCAACAGCAAGGCCACGAGAATGCCAATGATGGCGATCACAACGAGAAGCTCGACCAGCGTGAATCCGCGTCGCTTAAATAAAATCATGACCAGTCCTCCCGAAGGGAAACGAAAAAGTAGGAACTGTTAAACCGTAAACTTCTACCATACTGTTGGTCGCCAAACAACCCACTTAAAAGGCCGATACAAGTGCACCCTTCAGCTGGATAGGCTTGGATTTCGAACGCTGGACTTCTTGATACACGAATACAGATTTCCCGCTGGCCCAAGGTGACGACGTAACATCTTGTCTAGCAATACGTTAGCCGCTTACGGTCCGAAGAAACGAGTTCTATTAGGACTGCCGAGCATGCTCGCGTCCCCCCACCCTCATGATGATTTCCTGCTAAGCGAAGGCTTCCTTCGGTTCTGCCTGCCGGGCTGCATGCAGTCAGTCTGATGTCGGAGAACGAGGAATCGCCGTGCTGAACGACCCCGCCCAGGAACTGACGGGCGACCTGGACCATGCTTGATCCCGCCAGAGTGTCCAACCGCCGTTGCCGGACTGCCGAGGATCTGATCGGCGGAGGTCGACTGGCGAGGCTTCCCGCGGAGGGACTCGGCAGCGCGCGCCAGCCGGCACGTCTGTCTCCCGAACCGAAACGTAGCTGTCTTTGCGCAACCATTTCCTCTTCCTAGAATCAGCTTTTTTGGCGAAAACCAGGTTTTCTTACGTTCAAGAGGTGTTCCACTGATGAAAGAGGCGATGCCGTCGGCGGAAGGAGGCCCCAAGCTCGGCTTCTTGCGTCCAAGGCTGGTTGGGGTGCTGCTTCTCTTGTTTGCTGCTGCGACGACGATTTCCATGCTCAGTGCATACTCGGTCCGCAAGCAGTGGTACCGTACAGAAGAGCTTCTGCAATCCACGGCTGACGATCGTACACAGGCACTTGACAGTCTGGAGCGGATCTTCGCCACGATGATGCGTCAGCGAGCACGGGATGACTATGCCGTTTCTCCCGAGACGTTTCAGGTTCTGGCCGAGTTGACAGCCGCCTACACCCGATTTGTCCAACGTCATGCAAATGATCCATCGCGTCGCATGGACCTCGTTCGGGCTCATCGTCTCTTGGGCCAAGTTTACAGTCTGCAGACCCAAGTGGATCGTGCAGAAGCGGAATATGGGGAGGTCAAGACGATTCTGCTTGATCTGGCTGGGGAAGAGCGGCGGCCGGAGTACCGCTACCTTTTGGCCGAGAACAGTCAGCAACTCAGTCACCTGCTGGCGGAACTTGACCGCACCCACGAAGCCAGCCAGCTTGGCCTCGATGCGATGCGAGAACTAGCGAAGTTGGCAGATGAGTTTCCCAATGTGCCAGCGTATGAAAGCGCCTCGGCGGTCGCCTACAACAACCTCGGATTGTTGTCGCTCAAGCTTGGCCGCGACGAAGAAGCCATCCAGTATCTTCGCCGGAATCTGTCCACCCTGGAGCATCTGGTCAGCCGATTTCCCAAGGACCTCGGTTACGCCGAGCGGCTAATTGATTCACAACAGGTTCTTCTGGGTACGCTGTGGAGTGTGGGGCGGTTTGAAGAGGCCAAAGAAGTCGGCGATCAAGGCCTTTCCGCGATCCGGAAGTGCAAGCAGACCTTTCAGGGTGTCCTGGAGCTGGAAGTCCCTCTGAGTACGGCCTTGGAGAACTTGGCCGGCATTGAGGAGGCGATCGCAGTTGGCTCCGACGGCCGGCGGGCGGGAGCGATTCACGGCGAGGCCACATCGGCGCAGCGGTTCCTTTTCTCCGAATGGAATTGGAGGCCACTGTCTGCTCACGATGGTCGAGTTATTCGGCCGGACATTCTCGTCGGCGGCGTCTTGCCTGCAGACTTCGAGGATCACGACGCACTGCTGCTGGGATTCACATGGTCGCTGGAAGAGATCTGGAAGGAAGTCTGCCTGCAAATCGTTGCGGCCACATGGCAGCGCGTCAAGATCATCATTCTTGTCCCGGATACCCGAGCGCAGGAAATGTTGATCGGAAGTTTGCGTGAGATCAACGTGCCACTCGACCAAATCCACTTCTGCCAAATCCCGATAAACACCGTGTGGGTCCGCGACTACGGGCCGCTCGGCATCAAGACCGGACAGCGCGGCTGCAAATGGGTGGATCTTCAGTATGGCGCAATCGAGCGAAGTCACGACGACAACATGCCGTCGGCACTGGGGCGTCTGATGCGGTTGCCAAGAGTACGTGCGGGCATCGCTTTCGACGGGGGCAACCTGTTGACCAACGGTCGCGGGCTCTGCCTCGCCACGACTCAGTTGCTCGAGAGGAATCGGGAATTCGGCTACCCCGACGCCTGCGTCACCGCTACCGTCAAACGGCTCTTTGGTGCGGACGAGATCGTGTACCTGGAAAAGCTCGAAGGTGAAAAGACCGGCCACGTGGATTTGTTTGCGGCCTTCACGGCTCCCGACACCGTCGTCATGGGAGACTATTCCGGTGTTGACCCGGTGAACGCTGCCATCCTCGATCGCAACGCCGAGCGGCTCAGCAAGGTCGTCACGGCATCAGGTCCTCTAAGAGTCGTACGGCTGCCCATGCCGCCGCGTGGGGGAGACGATTCTTGGGGCACCTACACCAATGTGCTGCTGGTCAACGGAGTCCTGCTCGTGCCTTCGTGGCCCAAGCTGCCTCGCGAAACGGAGGAACGAGTGATGGCGACGTACCGGCGACTGCTTCCTGGCTGGGATGTGGTTGGCATCGATGTTGGGAACTTGATGTCCCACGGCGGCGCGCTGCGTTGCGTCTCATTGCCTTTGTTCCGCACCCGTTCGCTGAACGGGGATGCGAGGACGCGAGCCGGGACGCAGCAGAAAGTTCCGTCGAGGCGACGAGAGTGAAGTCGCGGCGCATCCGCGGCCGCCGGTGCCAGGGGCGTGGGCAGCCTTGAGGTCATCGCCATGTACGCGGCAGTTGACGATGAGGCACTGCACACCTCGTATCGATGTCCCGTCTGCGGTGCGTCACTCCTGGATCAAACCGAGTTCTTTTTCGCCGCGGAGACCTGTCGCGAATGCGGCGCGAATCTCTGGTGCTCGCGGCAAGAACACGACGGCGTGGTCATCTTGGTGCCAGTCGCGCGGCGGACGCCCACAGCGACGGACGCCGAACTGCTGGTGCGGTCGCTACGCCATTCCGGCCAGTTCGCCCGCGTGGGAGTCGATCTGTCGGAACCGGAAGTGGCCAGCAGTTCCTTGGTGGCCGAGTTGGTCATTCTGCACCGGCACATCCGCGAGGCCGGAGGGCGATTGTTCCTGTTCGCTTTGAATCCGTTTGTCCGCGCGTCGCTCCATCGGTTGCGGCTCGACACAAGTGTTCGAGATCGTGGAACCAGAAGGCGACGCCGTCTGGAGCGAGCCGGCGGCGATGATGGCGACTCACTGACGGTGTCAAGGGTGACTGCAGATCATCCTGCCCTGGTATCATGCACGGCGCAAGGGCACTGCCCCCGAACCGCCGCTGCCTCGGTTTGATCGTCACCGTCAACGGCGTGCCTTCGTTCCAGTTGATTCTGCTCTGCGCGTTCTTCGATCAGTTCCACTCCGCAGAGGATCGCGGGCTTTTCTGTGGCGCTGGCGAAATCCAACTCCAATGCTTCGCGGACCTTCACGCCCCGGAACTCCTGCACCACGCCGCGATTGTGGCCGCCGGCCTCGCGCCTGATGTCGAAATGATCGAGTACCTCTCGGCCCTGCATGCGCACCAAGAAGACTCGCTGGCCGGGCTCTATGCCGCTCAGCTTTTCTGACCCGGACATGCTCTACTAAATGGGGCCACTACT
>CAZAQY010000208.1:0-15164 GCA_964486845.1 uncultured Pirellulaceae bacterium | reverse complement strand
TTGTCAGCACCGAACAAATCGACGAAACGCTGGCCATGATCGAACAAGCCACGGCGTAAGGCGAGTTCGCGGCGTTCGGTGGCGGCCCAACTCCCGCAACGAAAGCGAATAGTGAATACTGAATGAGGAATAGCCAAGTCTGAATGGACAGGCGTCGGGGCGTTCTGAGTTCAGTATTACTATTCATTCCGCTGTCTTGAACCTTGCCCCCTCGACGAACAGTTTTGCCCCATGACTCGCTCGTTCCCGTCCCATCGCTTCGTCTTCTTTGTCGCCGCAGTGATCTTATTTTCGGCGGCGCTGACCGTCTCCGCGCTGCAGTTGGCCGCCGCCGCGAGTCCCGCTCCGGCCGTGAGCAAGTCCCCGTACGGCCGCCTGCCCGACGGCACACAGGTCGACTTGGTCACGCTGGCCAACGCCCACGGCCTGGAGGCGAAAATCATGACCTACGGAGCCACGATCATCTCGGTCAAGACGCCCGACCGGAACGGCAAGCTCGCCAACATCACGCTGTACCTGGACACGTTCGACGACTACCTCCGCGGCCATCCGCTGTTCGGCTCCGTCGTCGGCCGCTATGCCAATCGCATCGGCGGGGCCCGGTTCGCGCTCGACGGCGTGGAATACCCAGTAACGCCCAACGCCGGCAAGAACCACATCCACGGCGGGCGCGAGGGCTTTCAGAAGAAAGTCTGGCAGGCGAAGCGCATGCCGCAGGACGAGGCCGCGGCCGTGGAACTGACGCTCACCAGCCCCGACGGCGAAGAAGGCTATCCGGGCACGCTGCACGTCAAGCTCGTCTACACGCTGACCAACGACAACGAATTGAAGATGGACTACAGCGCCACTACGGACAAGCCGACCATCGTCAACCTGACCAATCACACCTACTGGAACCTGGCCGGCGCCGGCTCCGGAGACATCCTCGGCCACGAGTTGACGCTGAACGCCGACGCCTACCTGGTGGCCGACGAGCAGAAGGTGCCCACCGGCGAGGTCCGCCGCGTCAAGGGCACGGTGATGGACTTCACCGAACCGCACCCGATTGGCTCGCGGATCAAGGAGGTGGAGGGGGAGAACTACGACCACTGCTACGTGCTGAACAAACGGCCCGGCGAACCGTTATCGCGGGCGGCTCGCGTGGTAGACCCGAAGAGCGGCCGCGTGATGGACGTCTGGACCACCAAGCCCGGCGTGCAGTTCTTCACAGCCCGCATCCTGAACAATCCCCGCTGGCAAGTCGGTGGACGGCCGTATTCACCGTACGACGGCCTCTGCCTGGAAACGCAGCATTTCCCCAACTCGCCGAACTGCGCGAACTTTCCGTCCCCTGTCCTGCGCCCCGGCGAAACGTATCACCACGTCACGGTGCACAAGTTCAGCGTCGAGGCAGCTACGAGTAAGACGATTTCACGACGAGTTGTCTGGCAGCCATGAAAATCACAAACATCGAAGCACTTGTCTGTCACGCCCGGATGCGGAACTGGGTGTTTGTCAAGGTGTTGACCGACCAGCCGGGGTTGTACGGCTGGGGCGAAGCGACGCTGGAATGGCACACGCGGGCGGTAGTGGGCGCGGTGCAGGATCTGGCTGAGTTGGTCGTCGGCGAGGATCCCCGCCGCATCGAGCACCTGTGGCAGATGATGTACCGCCAGCACTTCTGGCACGGCCACGGGATCGTCCGTGCGACGGCGATCGCCGGGATCGACCTGGCGCTGTGGGACATCGCCGGCAAGATCGCGGGCATGCCCTGTTGCCAACTGTGGGGCGGCCCGGTGCGGGACTACGTCCGCACCTACTGTCACCTGGGCGGCGGGCGGATGGAGGATTTTTACGAGACGAGCGTGGAGGACGTCCGCAAGTTCGGCGATTTGGCCCGGCAGGCGGTCGCAGACGGCTTTACGGCGTTCAAGGCCATGGCGGTTCCTCCGACGATGCCCATCGAGGGTCTGCGGCCGATCCGGCTGGCCGAGGCGGCGGTCCAGGCGATGCGCGAAGCGGCGGGCGACGGCATCGACATCATGGTTGACTGCCACGCTCGGCCTTCGCCGGCCATGGGCCTGAAGTTCGGCCAGGCGCTGGAACCCTATGGACTGTACTTCTTCGAAGAGCCGTGCTGGCCGGAGAGCATCGAAGGCCTGGCGATGATCAACCAGGCGATCACCACGCCCGTGGCTACGGGCGAGCGGATCACGGAGTTGTCCTACTTCCGGCAACTGTTCGCCCAGCGCGGTTGTGAGATTTGCCAGCTGGACATCACGCATTGCGGCGGCTTGACGGCCGCTCGCCGCATCGCGGCCTTGGCCGACGCGCACCGCATCGCGCTGGCGCCTCACAACCCCCAAGGCCCCGTCAGCACGGCGGCATCGCTGGAATTCGGCTTCTCGCAACCCAACTACATCATCTGCGAAACCGTGCACGGCGACGTGCCCTGGCGGGCAGATGTCGTGGACGAAGGCTTTGTCGTCGAGCCGGAGGGACGCCTGGTGCGGCCCAACACGCGTCCCGGCCTGGGCATCTCGATCAACGAAGACGAAATCCGCAAGCACCCGTTCCAGCAGGAGTTGCCGCAACGGGTGTTTTATCCGGACGGGAGCGTGGGGGACTGGTGAGGTCGAAGAGGCAAAGAGTGAAAGAGTCGAAAAGTCGAAAAGTGTGAGGGGCCGGAAAGACGCTTCAGATCGGAGCGATCGTTCCCGTCCGTCCCGTCTGTCCCACCCGTCACTCACCAACCACTTCGCGGGAGTGCCGAAGTATGACCAAGTCGTTGGGCGGTGTTCTGCCGATCATCCATACTCCGTTTCTGGCGGACGATTCGATCGACTTGGCGAGCCTGCGCCGGGAGATTGATTGGGCGCTAGGCGTTGGGGCGGAAGGTTTGTGTACCGGGATGGTCTCCGAACTGCTGCGGCTGACCTTCCAGGAGCGGCTCGATTTGACGGCGGCCATCGCCGAGATGAATGCGGGGCGCGGGGTGGTCGTCGCCGGTGTGGGGGCGGAGAGCACAAAGCAGGCGTTGGAGTATGCCCGCGCAGCACGGGCGGCCGGTTGTGACGCGCTGATGGCCATTCCGCCCGTGTCGACGGCGCTGGCGGGCGATCCGTTGTTGGAGTACTTCGCGACGCTGGCCGAATCGGTCGACCTGCCGTTGATCGTGCAGGATTCATCGGGGTATGTGGGCCGTCCGATTCCGCTGGAGGTATGCGTCCAGTTGCTTGTTCGGTTCGGGCCCGACAAGATCTTGTTCAAGCCGGAATCGAACCCGACGGGACCGCGGCTGTCGGCGTTGCGCGATGCCACCGGTGGCCGAGCGCGCATCTTCGATGGCTCTGGCGGCCTTGCCCTGGTGGACTGCTATCGTCGCGGCATTGTCGGCACCATGCCCGGCATGGAGTTCTTGCCAGCCGTCGTGGCGTTGTGGAAATCGCTTCAGCGTGGCGACGAGCAGGCCATCTACCGGTTGTACCTTCCGATTTGTGCGCTGGTCAGCCTGCAGTTGCAGGCCGGTCTTGACGGCTTTCTGGCGGTCGAAAAATACATTCTGGCCAAGCGTGGCCTGTTCGGGACCGGCGTGCGCCGCAAGCCGTACGCATGGGAAATGGACGAAGAAACGAGGCTCGAGCTGGAGCGGTTGTTGGCACAACTTGATGCGGCGCTGGACGACGTGCTTTGACGTCAGCGCAGCGAAAGGGCCGGAAGTTGAATTCGCACGGAAGTCAGCAAGACGCGGCAAAACCAGTCGAATCCAAGGGGTTTCCGATGGTCGAACTCTCGCTGGAATGCGGTCTTCCCGGACTGACGCTGGCCTTGGTGGAAGCGGAGGGGGTGCAAATCGCGCCTGCATCGGCCGAATTGCGCCAGTGCTGCGATCAGGCCGCGAAAGCCGCGGTGGCAGAGGGTTCCGCGGGCGGCGACACGAGGCGATTGGCGATCCGCAACCTGTTACGCAGTGGAGGCTTCAGGCCGGCGGGCCGGAACAAGCCGGCCCAAGAGTACTTGCTGAAAGCCGCTGCCGGCGAGGGCGCCTTGCCCAACATCTCCAACGCGGTCGACCTGATTAACCTCATCTCCTTGCAGGCCGGCTTGCCCATCTCGCTCGTATCGCTTGACCGAATTGGGGCACGGCTTTCCCTGCGACTTGGCGCAGCGGACGAAAAGTACGAGTTTAACCGGACCGGGCAGGAGTTAAATGTCGAAGGGTTGTTGTGCCTGTGCGCCGGCGGCCCAGACGGTTCAGATCCGATTGGGACTCCGGTCAAGGACTCGATGCGGGCCAAGGTCACCGAGGCGGACCACCATCTGCTGGCCTGCATTTACGCCTCGTCCGACGCCGTCTCCGCCGACGAATTGCGGCGCTGGGCAGACGAGTTGGGGGACGGATTTGAGCGGTTTTGCGGGGCGGCCCGTGTTGGCGTTACGATCCTGCCACGAGTAGACAGACCCGGAAACCTGTCCTAGGCATTAGTAGGCAAGAGTTTGCGCGTCGTGGAGAGGGAACTCCGTTGCGTCGCGGATCGTCGTATACTTGGCGCAGTCCCGACATCGGGAACCGTTGATGCAACTGGCCAGTTTCTTGCGTTCCCAGCCAACTTTTTGACGGCATTTGCAGACTGCACTAGTATACTGGAAGCTTGGTCTATATCGGGAGTTGCGCCTAGTCCGCTCCTGGTGACCGTGTGGAATCGCGGCCCACCCGCTATCGAGGTATGCGCGTATGACAGCACCTGCGTTCCCTGCTCTGTGTCGCGGCAAAACGTCGAGAAAACGCCGCAAGCGATCCCTCCAACGCCAGCACTGGCGAAGGCACCTGCGCTTTGAGCCCCTGGAGGATCGTCGTGTTTTGGCGTCCATCGCCGGCCAACTGGTCTACGATTTCGATGGCAACGGGGTGGCGAATCCGTACGAGCCCGGTCAGCCGGATTGGCGGATCTATATTGACGAAAACGGGAATGGGCAGTTCGACGCCGACGAGCCAAGTGCGCTGACGGATGCCAACGGCCAGTACCTCCTGGACGATTTGTCGCCCGGTTTCTACACCTTGCGCCGAGTTCCCCAATCGGGGTGGGAACAGACTTTTCCGCCCGAACCCGGCAAACTCACGGTGAACATCCGCAATTTCACGCAGGAGGTCGCCGGAATCAACTTCGCCGAGCAGCGGCTGTTCACGCCTTTCGTCCCTGGAAACCTGTTGGTCACCCGCAGCAGCTTCTTGGATAACGATCTGCTGCTGGAATACACCACCGACGGGCAACTGGTTCAAGCGATTGTGATTCCGGGCACGGCCGAGGAAAGCCGGCTGATTGCCAAGGACCTGGTCTTGGACAGCCGAGGCAACTTGCAGATCTATCACGGCTGCGACGACGTGCGTCTGACCACGTTCACACCCGTCACGGCAACCTTTTCGCAGACCTTGGTCCCCGGTTGGGACATGGGCAATACGTTTGACCAGTGGGGGGACATTGCCGCGTTCGGTCAATACGTGTTTGCCAACGAACAGGTCGCGGACGGCGGCACAGCGGACGGCGTGATCCGGTTCAACGTGCGGGACTTGAGCTACACGCGGTTCTCGGGCGGCTTCGGCCTTGTCACCGACCTGACCGTGGGATTGGATGGTTTGCTGTACACATTGGATGCGACGGTCAACAAGACGACCATCCTGGTTCACAATCCCGAAACGATGGATCTGGTAAGGGCATTCGATATCTCCCAACGATTGCACTCGGTCGCGGTGGACGCGGGAGGCAATTTGTTTGCCATCACGGACACGGGACTCAAGCACTACACGTCCGAGGGGGTGTTGGTCAAGAGTGCCCCGAATGTGAACGGCCTGGACATCGCCATCGACTCCAGCGGCAGCACACTCGTCATCCCGGCGGACCTGTGGATCACCACGATCGCCACGGCGACGACCTACGATGCGGACAACGAACCCCGGTTCCAGCAACCATCCTCTTTCCCGCTGCCGGGCACGGTTGCCGAGAACTTTCTGGCGTTCGCAGCTTTTGTCCAGAAGCCCTTGGGGGAAACGCCGGCCGTCGTTGTCGACTACGGCGTTTTCACACCCGGCAACATCCTCGTGAGCAATTCACCCAAGTCGGGGGGAGTTCCGAAACTTTACGAGTACACCCCCTTTGGCGCATTGGTCCAGGAGTTCGATCTGCCGCTGCCGCTCGACAACACGGGTCCCCGCGATCTGGCGACGGATGCGTCGGGTAACGTGCAAATCTATAACGGCACGTTTGCGCCTCGGTTGACGACGTTCGATTCGAAACAGGGCGAATTCGATCCGGATCCGGCTCAGTTCTACGGCTGGAGTTCGGCCAATGTGCCGACCTATGGCGGCTTGGCTTCCTACGCCAACTACGTGTTCGCGACGGACGACAAGACGCAATACGATACCAGCCGCGAGCAGGGGATTGTGCGTTACAACCTGGCCACGGGCACGGCCGAGCGGTTCAGCAGCGAGGACGGGGAAACCATCGACCTGAACGTCGGCCAGGACGGTCTGCTGTACACCCTGTCGACACCGCAGGTGTGGCAGGGCAATCCGTCGGCAGTAACTGTAACCAGCGGCACGGACTTCAACAGCCTGTTTGAAGACGACTCCGAATTGCTGGATGTCCGGGGTGTAAGGGGCGCGACAGGCAGTCTCGGATTCGACGTGCGACTGGAGTTTGCGAGTGTGCCGGACTCTCCGGTGGCGGCATTCTTCAAGGGTTGGTACCAACCCGCCGCCGGCGCCCCGGCGCATAACGTCAAGCTCCAAATCTACAACTATTTCACGGCCAACTGGGACAACGTGACTGCCAACGTGCAGGATTTTCCCGCTGCAACCGGCGAGCAATGGTACCGCTTCGAGCTTCCCACCGATTTGCGGAACTACGGGGGCAACGTCGAAATGAGACTGCGGGTCTACGGACAGCGGACCTACAATTCGCCGCCTCTGCCCCAGGACGACACGCACCACCTGTACCTGGATCAAGTCCAATTGGTGTCGGTGCGGCCCGGATCTGCGGGCACGAGCCGTCCGGCGACGCTGACGGTTGCTGCGGGCATGGCCGCCTTCGATCGTGTCACCAGTCTGATCGCGGATGATGCGAAGGTCATCGATGTTCCGGAACTGAGGGGTTTGGCCGGCGACCCGGCATTTGATTTTCAGGTCGAATTCAGCAACGTTCTGAGGGACGCAGCCGCCCAGATGGAAGTCGTCTTCCAGGGCTGGTACAGTGCGCCGGATGGAACTCTTCCGCACGATGTCAAACTGCAGCTCTACGATGTGTGGACGTCAAGGTGGGAGGACGTCACCTTCGAGCCGCAGGATTTTCCCGTCGCCAGCGGCGAGCAAACGTACACCTTTGCGTTGCCGCACGGGAAGGATCTCCCTCGGGATCTGACGAGATACGTGACCGGTGCCATCGGCGGCAGAGGAACGTTAAGGCTGAGGGTGTCCGGCGAAAGGAGCTACGATTCGCCCCCGGTCCAGAAGAATGACGAACTGCACCACCTGTACGTCGATCAGGTCTGGTTGCAGGGGACTCGCGTCGGCGTGGCACTGCCCAATGTGGCCCCATCGGCGCTGACGGTGTCCGGCGGACGGGATGTCAGCTCCTTGCTGGCGGACGATGCCGACGTCCTGGACGTGGGGGGAATACGGGGCGCCGCGGGGGACACCGCGCTGGATGTGCAAATGGAATTCAGCGGTGTCCCCAACGTTCCGATGGAGGCGATTGTTGTCGGGTGGTTCAGCCCGCCGGAAGGCGTTGCCGCTCACAACCTCGTTCTCCAGATCTACAACGTCACGACGGCACGCTGGGAGAACGTGACGGGCAACACCAGAGACATTCCAGGCGGAACCAGTGAGCAAACGTACGAGTTTGAACTTCCCGGCGATCTGGCCGAGTTCATCACCGGCGGCGAAAACGGAACGTTGAGACTGAGGATCTACGGAACGAGGGGCTATGCTTCGCCACGGGTGCCACCGCCGCTAGTCGATGATACGTACCACCTGTACTTGGACCAGGTGCGCTTACGGCCCCTGGAGCCAAGAACTGCGGGCGAACAGCCCGTCAACGTGTTCGGCGTCGCGGTGTCGACAGGGGACATCTCGTTCAGCGACGTATTATCGACCCAGGACGACCGCGTACGGGACGTCATAGGAGCCAGCGGCGTGACGGGAGTGCCGGCGTTTAATGTCGAAATAGAGTTTAACGGTGTCCGGAACGTAGTCACCGACGTCATCCTTGACGGTTGGTATTCTCCACCCGCCGGCCGCGCACACACGGTTGCACTGCAGGTCTTCAACGTAAGTCTGCAGCAATGGGAGGACCTTGGTTTCACTTTTCCTCCGGCCGTAGGCCAGCGTACTTACCAAGTGAGGCTGCCTTACTCAACCTCCTCAGGCCTGGCAGACTATCTCACGAGTGACGCATCGCAGACGCTCCGTTTGAGGGTTTACGGTCTGAGGAGCTACGATTCGCCTGCCCAAAGCGATATCCATCACCTGTATCTGGATCGCGTCGTGCTCCGGCAGGGCCAAACGGTCAGTCCATCGGCCGCGACCGTGCTTGCCGGGACCGCGGTCTTCAGCCCCATTCAAAGCGTGCAGGCGTATGACGGCGACTCCCTGGAAGTCGCCGGAGTGAGAGCGGGAGGGGTTGGGTATCCTTCGTTCGAAATTCAACTGGAGTTCAGCCAAGTCCGCAACGTTCCCATGGACGTCGTGGTTGTCGGACACTACGACGCACCGGCAGGGCAAACGTCCCACAACGTCAGGCTGCAGATCTACAACGTCGCCGTGTCTACGTGGCAAAACGTCACGAGACACATTCAAGATTTCCCAAACGCAACCGCGGACGAGTTCTTGGAGTTCGAGCTTCCTCGAGATTTGACCAGCTACCTCATGGGCAGCGGTGGCGGCGAAGGAAGGCTCCGTTTGAGGGTCTACAGCGAAAAGGCGTCTCTCCCCGAACCGCCAGAACGGGAGGGCGTCCACCGCATGTTCCTGAACCACGTGTACTTGCGGGAGATGCACCCCGGCGCGGTCTACCAAAGTGTGGTTCGCCAGTACGACCCGGTGAGCATGGAATTGCTGAAGACCGTGAATTTGCCCGCGAACCTCCCGCACCGCGCGATCGCGGTAGATGCCAACGGAGACATTTTTGCCGCCGACCCGGAGGTTTACCGCTATAACCACAACGGTGAGTCGCAAGGCGCACCGCTGTATGCGCGGGGAATCGGCCCTCTGTCGGATATCGACTTGGACGCAGACGGCCGGGTGTTGCTGGCGGCCAGCGGCGGACAGATCCTCGTCACGGATCGGAGTTTTACCGGTCTGTACACGTTCCTGACGCGGTTCTCCGACGGGATGAATTTCGCTGCGTTTGTCTCGCCGGACCGGCCGCTGCCGAAGGCCCGTTGGGACAGCTTTACGGTCCAACAGGCCAGTTCCGGCAACGAACTCGATGTTCTCGCCAACGATGTGCCGAAGGACGGCGATTTGGTTATCGCCGGCGTCCGGTCGCCCAGCCAAGGCGGGTCGGTTTCGGTTGTGAGTAAGACGTTTCTCGTGAGTTCGCTCGATTTGCACCGAGGGACCTTGCCCACCGGCACACTCGGCAGCCTCTCGCAAGATGACGGTGACATCCTGACGATCGCGGCGGTTGTTGGGACCCCGGGTCTCGACGTCGAGTTTGGATTCCAGGACACGCCCGATCAGCTCTTGGATCTTCGCCTGCGGGGCTACTATCAGGGCCCCGTTGAAAATGGCGTCAAGCTCCAGGTATGGAACTTTGACACGTCGCAGTGGGACAACTTGACGTCCTTCGCGAGCGATATTCCGCCCGCTTCTGGGGAACAGTCGTACCGCTGGCGTTTGCCCGTCGGCGACTACCGCAGCGCCGGCGGTGAACGGCGAGTGAAGATTGTCCAAACGGCAGCGGGATATGCAGGGGACCGTCTGTATCTGGATCAGGTCGTCCTGGAGGGCCAGGCACTGCGATATACGCCGGCCAAGGCGTGGGCCGGCCGACCCGATTTCGTAGGCACGGAGACCTTCACCTATACGGTCAGCAGGATCTCGCCCGCCGGCGACGTGCAGCTGAACCGTGGGACTTTCGCCAGCGGCAACCTGGGCAGCGCCTTGGCGGACGACGATCAGCTCCTGACGATCGCTGAGGTTCTTGGGAGCCCCGGTCTCGACGTGGAGTTCGTGTTCCAGAACACGCCCGATCAGGCTCTCGATCTTCGCCTCCAGGGCCGCTACCAGGCCACCACGGGGCGCGGCGTCAAGATCCAGCTGTGGAACTACGACACGTTGCAGTGGGAAAACCTGACGTCCGACCCTAGCGACATCTGGCATGCCACTTCGGAGCAGTCCTACCGCTGGACCTTGCCAGCAGGCCGGTACCGCGATAGCGACGGCCAGCGGCAGGTGAAGATCCTGCAATCGTTGCCCGGGGCCACCGCCAACCGGCTGTACCTGGACGCACTGTTCCTGGAGGGCCGCAGAGACGAGGCGTTGGTGCAGGTGACGGTGACGGGGAACGGCAATTTCTTCACCTTCGACGAGAGTTACTCCAGTAATGTGACTCAAACCGGAAACTACCGCATCACGGAAGATGGCCGTCCGGCGGCAACAGTGCTGGCCGCCGAAGGCGTCCTGGTGAACGACGGGCGTCCCGACATCTTCCCTGTGCTGACGCCGGGGAACATCTTGATCACGCATTCGCCGATCGGAGACGGCGCGGTTCCCCTCCTGCAGGAGTACACGCCCGACGGCACGTTGGTACGTTCCGTTCCGCTGCCGAGTTACAGCGGCGAGACCGGAGACGTGGGCGACGTGGTCTTGGATCGTAAGGGCAACGTGCAAGTCTACAACGGTACGAGCACCCCGCGCTTGACGACCTACGATCCCGTGGCCGCCACGCTCTTCCATGCCCAGTACCCTTACTGGAACACGCCCGAGGACAAGTTGGGGGGCGGCTTGGCTGCGTGGCGGAATTTCGTTTACGCCACCGATCAGGCGGCGACGGGCGAGGATCTGCAGCAGCACGCGGGGATCGTCCGCTTTGATATCGAGGCCGGAACGGCCGAGCCGTTCGTTCGCGGCGCGAATTTCAGCGACGTCACGGTGGGCCTGGATGGTTTTCTCTATGCCCTCGGCACCAGCAGCGACGGCACGGGCCGGTTCATTCGGGTGTACAACCCGCTGACCGGGATCCAGCTGCGCGAGATCCGGGGTCTGCCCCTCCAGACGCGGGCCATCACCGTCGCGGCGGACGGCACCATCTACGCCGTGCGGCACTACGCTGGATTCTCGCCCGACGCGGATTTCTGCGACTACGACTCGCGCGACAATCCTTACGTGTACGAGTACCGCCCGAACGGCACCCTGCGCCGCATTTGGGACCTGTTTGGCATCGGTTACCGTAAGCCTTCGCCGGGCCAGGCTTGCGTCGCGGGCTGGCAGCCGACTACTGGATGGTGGGCTCCCGGTCACCCGGCAAGGACGACGGCCGAAGAGTACGCCAGTGAGTCCGACTTCAGCGACATCGACTTGAGCGAGGACGGCAGAACCCTGCTGATCGCGAACATTAACCAAAGCAACTCCGTACTCGAACGCGTCCGCGACGTCGTGGTGTTCGACCTCCGGACCGCCACTGCCGAAACCTGGGACGCCCCCAACGAAAGCAGCGACATGAAGTTCGCGGCGTGGGTTCAGGCCCCCGTGTCGGCGGTGAACGGGCCGCTGTTCGTCAGCGCCTACACGCCGCCGTCGCACGGCCGCCTCGATTGCAACCCTCTCGATGCGACGCTCGACGGTGTCGCCCCCGAAGGTTCCTTCTGTTACACGCCCGATCCGAACTACTCCGGCCGTGACAGTTTCTTCTACGTGGTCAGCGATGTGGATGGGAAACAGCGCGGCAGTTCGGTCGCGCTGACCGTCGCCCCGCAGAACGATCCTCCGGTGTTAACCGCCGCGGGGCCCAGCGTGACTTCGGACGATAATCACGTGCTGACCGTCCCGCTCACAGCGCTGATCAATGGGGGATTGGGGACGGAAACGAATGCCGACGAAGACCCGAACGACGGCCTTTGCACGTACCGGCGGGGTCATGCTGTGTTTCAATGCGGCACGACGACGATTACCGATCACGATCCAAGCGACCCGCTGGGAGGAATCGCGGTGACCGACTTGACCGGTCCCGGCGTGTGGTCCTTCTCGCTCGACGGTTCCGTCTTCGTGGAATTCGGCACGGTCAGTCCGACGAACGCCTTGTTGCTGCCCCCCTCGGCCGACGTCCGCTTCACACCGTCGATCGGCTTGGGCGGCACGGCAACGTTCACGTACGTCGCCTGGGACCAATCCACCGGGATCGCGGGCAGCAGGGCGCCCGTCACCTACCAGCAGTGCGTGGCCGGAGGCGTTCCGGACGCGAGCACGGGATTGTGCCAGAACGGAACTCTGCCTGTCGAGCGGACTTACGGGGCGTACAGTCAGGACGCGGATCAACAGCCGGTCATGGACACGTGGACGGTGACCCTGGCCGCCCTGAATGACGCTCCCGTGCTGGTCGCGATGAACCCGGAGATGGGAACGACTGACGAACACACCAGCGGCGAGGCCGTCATCGGCGATTTCGTGACGCAGGTTTTCGATCCGGACGGCAGCAACCAGTTGCAAGGGATCGTGTTGATCGGTGCTACGGGGCAAGGGTTTTGGGAGTACTCCCTGGACGGGAGCACGTACTATCTGCTGCCTGCCGTCACGAGCAAGCAAGCGTTGATTCTGGAGCCGAACCACCGCCTCCGCTACACGCCAGACGGTTTGAACGGAGAAGTCGCGACGGTCACGTACCGGGCTTGGGACAAGACCGACGGGGCTTTGGCGGGAGAGTGGGTGGACGCCAGCCGGTTCGGCGGTTTGACCGCGTACAGCGAGACGGCGGATACGGGGCTGTTTATCGTGACCGACGTCAACGACGCCCCGGTGCTGGCGCCGCAGTCGCCGACCATCGGCCAGACGGACGTAATGACGCCCATCACGGTTGTGCTGGAGCGCTTCGTGCAAGGAATCACGGACGTCGACCGGGGGGCGGTGATCGGAGGGATTGCCATTACGCACGCCACGGGAGAAGGCACCTGGTCGTATTCGCTGAACGGCACCAGCTTTTTCCAATTCCCGCCGCTCAGCACGTCATCGGCGCTGCTGCTGCGCGGCAGCGACATGATCCGCTATACACCCGCCGGCGGCTCGCCCGAAACGGCGACGATTGCCTATCGAGCTTGGGACACGACGCGGGGCGCGCCGGGCGACACCGCGGACGTGACGGACAACGGGGGCGAGACGGCGTTCAGCGTCGCCACCGATGACGCCGTGCTGACAGTCAAGGAGGTCAACGATCCGCCCGTCATCGGCGGTTTCGTCGTCCCTCTCGCCTACACGGAAAACGACCCGCCGACACCGATCGTGGGCGATGCGACGGTGTTCGATCCGGATTCGGCGGACTTTGCCGGCGGCAGACTGGAAGTCGGGATCATCAGCGGCGGGACATCCAGCGATCGGCTCGTGATTCTTGAGGCGAACGGCATTTCCTTGGCGGGCGATACGGTGATCTACGAAAGCGGCGGTCCACAATGGATCGGCAACTGGTCGGCCGCCGGGTGGCTGCTGAGCGTTCATTTCACCACCATGTATGCCACCCAGGAGGCGGCCGAAGCCCTGCTGCGGTCCGTCGCTTACAAAAACGTCTCCGAAAACCCGTCGACCGCCAACCGCCGCATCCAAATCTCGCTCACCGACGGAGACGGGGGCAACCAAACGCGGACCGTGACGCAGACCGTTACCATGCAGGCGGTGAACGACCCGCCCCTTGCCAAGCCCGACCAGTACAGCACGCTGTCAGGTCAGAAGCTCGTGTTGAACCGGAGCCAAGGCGTACTGGCCAACGACAGGGATCCAGAAGGGACAACGCTCTCCGCTCGGCTGGTGGAGACGACCCGTGGCGGTGTTTTGACCCTGAACGCCGACGGCTCCTTGACGTATCAGCCTGACCCGTTGTTCTTAGGCCAGGATTCCTTCTCGTACGAGGCGTGGGACGGTCAAGCCGCATCAGCGCCCGTCCGCGTGAACATCGACGTGCGACCGAAACCGACCAATCCGGCGCATCCTGCCGACGTGAATGCCGATGGTTTCCTTTCGCCGTTGGACGCCGTGCTGATCGTCAACTATCTGCTGCGAAACGGCGCGGGTTCGGTGCCGGCGTGGTACGAGGCGCCGCCCTTTGTGGACTATAACGGCGACGGTTCTGTGACGCCAAGGGATGTCGACCGGACGGTGGCGGACATCGATAACGGCGGCGCTCGGCCCGTGCCTCCGCCCAGCCTGGTGTTGCCGCAAACGCCGCCCTCGCCGGGTCCCGGAGTTCTGGCCCGCGTGACGCTGAAGATCACCGACGCGGCAGGCGCGCCGATATCCTCCATCCAGGCCGGCCAGGCGTTTTACCTGGAAGCCTGGGTGAGCGATCAGCGGAGCGTTCCTTTGGGCGTCGCCGCGGCGTACTTGGACGTGACCTATCCGGGCAGTCTGGTTGCGGTAGGCGGAGCGATTTCCGTCGGCGCGGAATTTCCCCTTTTTGCCGCAGGGCAGACCGCGACGGCCGGTTTGATTGACGAAGCGGGAGCGGGACGTACGACGACGTTGCCCGACGCACAGGAGCACCTGCTGTGGCGGATCCCAATGTTGGGTCAAGCGCGGGGTAACGCGGTTTTCACCGCCGACCCCGCCGACAACCAGCCGGCCGGACAGTTCCTGCTGTTTGGATTCGACGGACCGTTGGACAGTTACGTCAACGTCGAGTATTTGGGCGCGACTTTGCAGCTCAAGGGCCCCCCCACGGCCGCCGGCGATGCCTATCGCGTCGACGAGGACGATCTCTTGGCGGTGACGGCCGTCCAGGGTGTGCTGGCCAACGACTACGACGAGGAAGGCGACCCACTGACGGCGCTGCTGGCCGACGCTCCCAGCCATGGCACCCTGCAACTGTCAGCGACGGGGGCCTTCACGTACCAGCCCGATCCGGATTTCTTCGGGACCGACCGATTCACGTATCGAGCGAACGACGGCTTCTTTGACTCGAATCTCGCGACCGTCACGATCACGGTCA
>CAZAQY010000207.1:0-15293 GCA_964486845.1 uncultured Pirellulaceae bacterium | reverse complement strand
CGTCTGTTTTCCTCAACCTTTGGTTGCGGCCGAGCGCAGCGAGGCCGCGCTAGGGGCGTTAGCCCTTGCCTTGATGGCGATTGGTTCAACGTGGCTCAGCCCATATCGCACCTCCTTTCTCGTTGGGGACGATTCTCGATGGATGTCTCCGATCAACAGGCAGAGCGAGACACAACGAACGATCGGGACACGAATCCACCAAGTTTTTTTCGCGTGCCGTAAGTGCTGGTGGTTGCGGGTGTTGCGGGACAGTATCATTGGACATCGCGGAGGTACGGCATGCCGGAGCAGGTCGGAAGCGACACTCAGATCCAGTCCTGGCTGGACCGCCTAATGGCGGGCGCCGAGGGTGCGCGCGAGGAGCTGATCCGGCACGCCAGCAGCCGGCTGTGCGCCCTGACGCGGACCATGCTGCACCGCTCGCCGCGGGTCCGCCGATGGGAGGAAACCGACGATGTGTTCCAGCGGGCTGTCATGCGGCTGCACCAGGCCCTGGCCGATGTGCAGCCGGCATCCGTCCGCGAGTTGTTCGGTCTGGCTCGAACGCAGATTCATCGCGAGCTGATTGATTTGGCCCGGCACTATTACGGGCCGGAGGGGCTGGGCGCCCACCACGAAACCGATGCCGACGGGGGCGATGGACGCGACCGCCAACGGCACGAGGGCGTGGACGAAACCCGAGACCCAGCGACCGTTGCCGAATGGACCGAATTCCACCAGCAGGTCGAGACACTCCCGGCAGAAGAACGCGAGGTCTTCGGTCTGCGGTGGTATCAGGGGCTCACGTTCGAGCAGATCGGCCAAGTGATCGGCGCGGCGGACCGGACCGCCAAACGCCGCTGGCGATCCGCGTGCCGCCTACTGTACGACCGGATGCAGGCGATTCCAGGTGAGCCACAACCAAGATGAGCGACCGACAGGACCAGATTGACGAACTTCTGGACCGCTGGGAGGCGGCGCGGGACCGCGGCGAGAGCCTAGCCCCGGAGGACCTGTGCCGGGAGCACCCCGAACTGCTGAATGAGATCAAGCACGCCATTGCCGCCCTGGCGTGGGTTCCCGATGTTCCACAGGTTGACGGGCCGCAGTCGGAGCTGATCAGCTTCACTGGCAGTGACGGCCACGGTGGGCGGGTCGGCCACGAGCCGGTACCGAAACGGCTGGGACGCTACGAATTGCAGGAACCGCTCGGCGCTGGCGGATTCGGGCAGGTCTGGAAGGCGTACGACCCGGAGCTTCGGCGGCACGTGGCCGTCAAAGTGCCGCGTGCTGATCGGGGCGGCTCGCCGTCCAGGATCGACCGTTTTCTGGACGAAGCGCGACGTGTCGCCCAACTACGGCATCCGGGCATCGTGCCGGTGTTTGACGTCGGGCGTCAAGATGACTGGTGCTACATGGTCTCGGACCTCATTGAGGGCGAGAGCCTGCAAGCCCGCATCCGCAGGGAGAAGATGCCTTGGACAGAAGCGGCCCGGATCGCCGCCGATGTCGGCGACGCTTTGCAGTATGCCCACGAGCAGGGTTTCATCCATCGCGACGTCAAACCCGCCAACATCCTGCTGGACGGTGCCGGCAAAGTCTACCTCGCGGACTTCGGCATCGCCGCGACGGAGCAGGAGTTGAGCACATCGGGAGGCGGTCCCAGTGGCACGTTGGCCTACATGGCCCCGGAGCAGATCCAGGGCGGTTTGCTCGATGGCCGGGCGGACGTCTACGGCTTGGGCGTCGTCTTGTACGAAATGCTGACGGGTACACGGCTGTTTGCACAGCAGGAGCCGGCTGAGCTACGTCAGGCGATTCTCCATGCGGAGCTGGAGCCGCCAGCCACGCGGACCCGCGAAATTCCGGCTCAGTTGTCGCTGGCGTGCATACAGGCCCTCGCGAAAACCCCGGACCTGCGGTACGCCGACGCACGGACATTTGCTCAGGCGTTGCGCGAACTGGCATGCACAAGACCGGGCAGGAAGCGACGCGTTGTTGCGGCCATCGCGGGAGTCCTGGTCCTGACGGTCGTCGGCGTGATTAGCTTGCTCGGAAGGGGCGGCGGGAGATACGATCCGGTGGAGCAACCCGTCCCGGAAAACAACGCAACCACACCGGGGCCGGCGGTCACGGATGCGGCAGCCAAAGTGCGTCCCCGCCGAATCTGTGCGTTTGACTTTTCGGATGTGGCCGATCGCGGGAAGAACACCGGCATCCTGGGCACCGGCGCCGAGTTAGGGATCATCGGCAAACCGGAGTTCACCAACAGCACGGACCCAGATGCCCCACCAGCGCAACTGGGCGTCGGCGTTCGGTTCCTCGATGGCCGGCGCAACGAAGCCTTGCACGCCCAGAAGTTCTGGATTCAGAGCGAAGCCTGGACAATCTCGCTGTGGTTCCGCCGCCGGGCCAGCGAGAATGTTGACTTCCTGGTCTACCAGGGCGAATGGCACGGCATGGGTGATGAGCGCTGCCCCCAGTTCAATGTCTGGGTCAGTCCCGCTGGTGAGTTGCGCGTACTGAACTGCCGGAGTTTCCGTGAGGGGCATATCGACATCGACCTGACCATAGCCGGGATCAAAGCTGCCCGTTGGCATCACCTAGCCATCACGTTTTCCGCAGCAGGTCCAGCGTCCTTCACACCCGGCACCGTCGTTGCCTACCTGGATGGGCAGGAAGTTGGACGACGGAACAACACCTACATCGGGCTGTCCGCCAGGAACTCGAAATCCGCGTTGGTGATCGGCTCGGTGTTCCGGCCGCTGGAGAACACCAACCGCTGCTTCGACGGCGTGTTGGCCGACGTGGAGATTTTCGCCGATGCACTGTCGGCGGAGCAGGTCGCCGAGAAATGGCAAGCCGGAAGTCGAGTGCCAGACGCTGCCAGCTCATCAGCACGCGACGAAGGCCCCAGGTGACCAAGTCGCCGGAGCACTGCCTTCGAGTGCCAGGACCGCGTATTCGGCGTTACCAGTCGTCAGCGAACTGACCGACCGCCAGTGACTCGCGGGCGGCGGCGGAGCTGGGGGGCTACGTTGCAACGCCGGCAGCCAAGCCGCGACTTCCGCCCATGAACGCGGCACGGGCGAACGGCGGGACGCGGGGGCAAAGACCTGCCGGATCGTAGCCGGGCGGCAACCGGCACAGCGGCGGCGATTGTGGGGCCGCAGATCGTCGCCTCAGTACCCACTTCGCCGCGCTCGGGCCAACGACGCCAAGATGACCCGCCAACGCAGCCGTGCCGGCCTGGGGCCGCATGGAGTCATCGCTTGAAAATCTGAGAGAGGGCATCGACGCGGCTGCTGTCAGGTTGCCCATCGGGCTTCCAAGTGGGTATCAGCCAGCCGCCCTCGTCGTTCTCGTTCCAGCCGTAGACGATGATCGCGTTGGCCGGGTTGAGGTCCCGGTTGTTCTTCGTCCAGTCAATCGCGTCTTGAAGATGCTGAGCGATTTGCGCCGGGGTGGCCGTCACGGTGTCAACCAGCGGCTGTTGCTGATCGGGCGGAGTCGGGTCGGGATGAGCTTTCACGGAGATCCACGGAACCGGATGTTCGACGCGCGGCCTGGGGTCCCATCCCGCCGTGGCAAACGTAATGGTCGGAATCCGCTGCTGGCGGCAAACCTCCCAATACGCGGTCCGCACGTGTCTGGTCAGTTGTTCGTAGGGCCACTGCTCCCAACGATAGCCCGCTCCGGCCGCATAGGCAGAGACCGCATCGAAGCCCAGCGTCTTCACCTCCTGCGCATCGGCCACCGGATTCCAGCCCATGAACACAAAGTACGGCCTCTTGAGTCCGGCGGCGACCGCTTGATCGGCAAGCGACTCGAACTCTTTCTTGCCCATGACTTTCGGGCGACCGAAAACAAACAGCAGTGGTCGGCCATCAACTACGGTCTGGTAGTGGGGATCTTTGAAGCATGTCACCAACCGTGGCCAGCCGGACGTCCCGATCCGGTCAATTCGTCCGCCCTCCTCGATCAGGCAGAAGCGGAGGCCCTTCTTGTCCCCGGCCGCCCGATAGCGTCGGAGGCCAATCCCGAGGTTCCCCTGGTCCCAGTAATCGACGAACGCCCAGTAGTCCAGTCCCGCGCTGGCGGCATAGCGGATTTCCTGTTCCATGACCTGCGGCGAGTCGCCGTCGATGCTGACGGTGGCCGGGGAGATTACCTTCGCGAAGAACGGCAGGCGAAAGTGGTACTTCTTGGGTCCCAGTGTTTTCTCGACCTCCGTCACGGGCGAACCGCGGCCGTACCACGCATCCCACCGGATGGCGCCCACAATCGGCCGCGCCGCGACGGGCCTGCTCGGGGCTGGCGCGGGAGGCTGGTCCGCTCCCGGCGCGAACGGGGTCAGGGTGCAAACCACGAACACACTGATGGTGAGCCTCATGCGGGCCTCCGCCTAGCGATTCGGCGACGGATGGTTATCAAGTTGCACGACCAACATGGCCCAGGCGATCAGCAACGTCAACCGCCCTCATGTCCGCGCGCCCCGGAACCGCCTCGCGTGCAGCCACACGCTTCATCAATGCTTGGACTGAGGGGGCGGCACCCAAGGTGTCAGGAACCCATCGTCGATAGGCTTGTTTCCTTGGGACTCCCACCATTTCGCCCATGCCCGCTTGTCCTGCTTGAAATCCTGCCCCGTTTTCCGGGACAAAGCTGCCCGTGCCCATTGCCGGATGTTCTGATTGCCATGATCAACCAAGCTGACAAGCAGTGGTACCGCCTCATTTGATTCCTGACGGGCCACGGCGGCCACGGCCATCCACTTCGGACGGCAATCGTAGTCGCGGTCCGCTTGGTGATAGCCCGCTACCTTGATCAGGCCGGGAAGAAGTCGCTTGTCTTTGAGCGCGCTCGCCTCTGCCAGTCCCGCACAGAGGTGGCGTCCGTATTCGCCCTCCTCCAAAAGTACCGTCAAGTGCTGGACCTTCTTTTCTCGCGCAGGGGCGGGCAAAGCCGCGAGTGCGTCTTCGTTGAGCCACATTCCGCCCGGACCAAACGTCCTTGCCGTCCACAGGACGTATTCCTTGATTTCAGCGTGCGCCTTGGCGTAGGCGTTTTCGACCTCCGCCTCCGCCTTCTGCATGTCGAACGGCGCAGGCAACGGCGTCGCCTGGGCCGGCTCCGCCGTTTGGCCGACACTGTAGGTCATGCCGAGCAACAGTGAAATCACGGAAGCAATGAATGGTCTTTTCGCATTCATTTTGTTTTGTCCTTCTCGTCGAACGTCCGAGCCACGCTGGCGGCGCGAGTGACTCAACCATCATCCCACACGCGATGCCGCCCCGCGTGGAACGTACTTTACCGCTTCCAGCCGTCCTCCTCCGGTCACCGCACAATCCAATTCTCCGTCAGTTCGCCGTCCGCGTCCGTTTCCGCCAATGCGCGACCGCCGCCGCAACCCAAAAGACAACCAGAACTGGAACCGCGCAAATCCCCACGAACAGGAAAGCAATCGGTGACTGAGGATCCGGGTTCACGAAGAATGCCTGCGCGCAAATATACGCAAACCAAGCACCGTACAAAACGGAGCTGACCGTGAGCAGGACTTGAGCGAAGGTGGAACGGCACGCAAGCGCTAGCCCAATCGTGACCGCGAGGGGACCGAATGCGAATGGCACGAAGAACAGCCCAGCAGAAAACGGATCGGCTTGGGAGCACAAGAGGAGCGTCCCAATCAGGACGATCGCCGCCGTCGTCCAAAACGCTGGAACAGACCGGATGTGAGCCTGTCTAACGATCCCGTCGGCAGCGCACGGGGGACGGGGGTTCTCCGTTTGCATTTATGTATTGGCTCCTGTCGCAAGACCGATTGCGCAGCTTCTTCGGCCACCATCCCTTACGCGAAATTCGCGGACCCAAGGGCTATTGATCGTGCAGTTTTTTTCAACTGTCACTTAATGGTCCGTACTTCGCGCCCGATGGGGCGCAGTTGTGGTCACCGTGCTGTCAGCGATCGTACAGCAGGCCGGCCCAAGGCCACAAGGAGCTTCATCCAACCACGTTTCTGCTCAATTCACCACCACCGACACCTGCGAAACAGAACGGTTCAGCCGCCCAGCCAAGGCCGGAGGCATGTGGGAGTTGTTTCCGTCATCAGCGAGTGGTTTCGTCACGAATGCGCTCCGCCAATTCGCCGGCCAAGCGGTCTCGATTGCCTTCATGCACGTGGACCAGTTCGACGTCGCTACGCTGCTTGACCGCCGTGATGATGCCACCACTCTTCATGGCGATGGTCGCCAGGACCGGTACGTCTCCGTCCAGCAACCTCCCGATCAGTCCTACAAACCGCCTGGAAAAGCACTCCGTCTTACCGATCTCGTCCACGACGAACAGATCGACGTCAGCGGCCTTGCGATTGAACTCGTTATCGAGGAGCAGGTCGAAGTCCGGCAGCTCGACGCCGTACTTGCCGACGCGAATCTTCGACTTGGACCCGACGCTGGCCAACGTCGCTGAACCACCGTTCAAAGCGATCGCCTGAAAGCCAACACGCCGGCCGGCATCGTCGCGCAGTTCCTGGGTGTAGAAGCCGACCAGCCGCAGGTCCCGAAGCTGCTCAAGGACACGGCGGACGAGTGTCGTCTTGCCGCAGCCGGGGAAGCCGGTGAGCAGGATGTGTCTTGCTCGCGTGCCCATTGTCAGATTCGTGGCGGGGCTACTTGGCCATGCTCCAAACGACGCCTTTGCGGATTGCGTAAAGGTGCGTGTGCGGACGAAGATCACGAGTTCGTCCCGGCGTGAACGTGAACACAATCACCGCCTTGTCACCTGCCCTTTCAACGGCATAGGCGAGCTTGTCCTGGCCAGATCCGGCCCACTGGAAGAACACGAGGAGCTGCTGATCGAAGTTGACCTGAGCTGCGATTTTCTCTGCCCCTTCGCTTCCGATGGCTTCGACCAGGGCTTTCTGGTCCTCGATTACGGTCGGTTTGGTTCGCTGGAACCCGGGCAGCCGGAAGTTGCCAAGCGGCTTGATGCCTGTGATTTCTTCGGCGACCGGCACGTCAACGCCCTTTGCCTCGGGCGATGAATCCACGGAAAACCGGGCGAACACGATCTTCTCGTAGGCGTGTTTCTCCCCGGCTTCGTACAGGCAGCCGACTAAGCCGTCGGGCAGCACGGTAAGGCACGAATAAGCAGAAGGGCCTTCGTGCAGCAGCTTGGTGACGGGCCAGGTCTTGCCTTCATCTCTGCTGAGCCGGACCGTGAGTTGATGACGCGTGGTCGTCGAGGCCGGGTTGGAGAACAACAGTCGGCCGTCGCCTGGCTGTCCCTTTGCCGAATACCGCAGAAAACTGGCTTGGCAGATCGGCTCGATCAGGGTCTGGTCGAAACGCAGGTCTCCCCATGTCGCGCCCCCGTTCCGGCTGATCGCCACGGCCCGCATCTTGTCCTTGTCCTGCTGCTTGCCGTCGCGTCCCCAGTAGTTCCGCATGTTGATCATCAGGGTGCCATCGCTGAGTTCGACGACCTGGCACTCGTTGGTGTGCGGTCCGACCGTCCCGCCCAGCCGCCAGCTCTGGCCATGATCATCACTGTAGAAGATGTGGGAGTACGTGGTTCTCTCCGGGGCACTTTGCTCGCGGTGATCGCAGGGAATGACCAACCGGCCTTTGTGCGCGCCGCGCTCAAGCTGGATGCCCACGCCGGGGCCGGTGGCGTACCAGCCCCAACCGGGATTCTTGACGCTGTCGGTGATCTCGGTGGGCTTGGCCCAGGTCGCTCCATCGTCGTCGCTGTAGGTGACGAGCACCTTGTCGTTGTTCCGGCAGAACGGCAACCAGATGCGGCCTTTATCCCGGTCTACCACGGGACAGGGATTGCCGATCGTGATCTTCGCATCGCCGCCCTCCTCGTAGACGATCTGCATCGGAGCCCACGTCTTGCCGCAGTCGCCGGAACGGCGAAGGACCAAATCCAGGTCACCGTGACCGGAGCGGCTCGTCTTGCGTGCCTCACAGAACGCCAGCACCGTGCCCTTCGGCGTGACGACGACCGCCGGGATGCGGTACGTGTGGTAGCCGTCGGTGCCGCTGACAAATACGTCGGTCTTGACCGGCTGGTCGTCCGCGAGGCACGTATGGCCGACCGGAACAATGAGGGCCACTGCGATGAACGACGCTGTGGCCGAAATACGTTGGTACTGCATCATGGCACCTCCCCGTTGTGTGAATCGTCTTGGCCGGAAGCCGCAGGTTGAGGCTCGCTTCCAGCATCCTCCGCATCCGCCGGTCCATCCCAAACCCAGCGAATATCAGTCATTCCAGCAGACGTCAAAGCGGCGTGTGTAGCGGACGCAAGCTGAAAAATGTCGTCCGCATCGGCGGACGGTGTGGCACCAAACCACCGAAGAACGAAACAAGGGAATCGTGATGCAGCGATCTGGATTGCCCACCCATCGCCGCCGACGAGTGGAACGAGGACCAAGTCGAGGGATTTTGCGCCCCGGAAGCAAGGCAGAATCCACCCGCCGTCACGCCAACAGTCAAAATCCCGTACCTCCCAGCCGTCGCGAGTGAGTTCGCTGGCGAGGAGCCTGACCAAGGAGGCCCCACCGATCCGATCACCGTCCGGCGCGGGTTCCCGGCCACGAAACATGGCGTTCTGAGAGCGTGCCATCTGCATGGGCTCCGGTCCACGGCCCTTGAGAGCGTCAACCCATCCTGGACCGTAGGATTCAGAATCGGTACGCCCGGGTATTGTACCGACGGCACCGCCGTTTGAACCACCGGGCCGGTGACGGCACTCCGGCGCTGTAGAGCCGGCGTTCAGGACGGCCAGGGGCGGTGCGGCCAATCCTATTGGTTGCAGGATTAGCTGCGGCAGCGTGACTTGGCGGTCAACGCGGCATGAAGTCTGCTATTGCTGGCCGATTGGGGATTTGCCGGCGGCCGGGGCGGCATGTCAATCCGCGGTCGCCTAAATCGGACCGGCGGCCTCTCGACCGTCTTTGTCCACGTGCTCTGGGAAGGGCACAACAGCGGTGCCGTGGCCAAGCAGGCCGCGCACCGTGGCCAGCTCCCTGATGGCCGACATGTACCGGGCATCCGCCCGCTCGTGGCGTTGTGACCAGAAGCGGTTGTCCTGCTGGAACTGTTGCGGCTGGAGGGCCGCAACGCGCGTGAATTCCACTTCCAGCCAACTGACGACGACATGCTCGATCAGCAGTCGTTCCAGGGTCGCGCTGGTGGCCTCGGCCAGGAGCGACTTCCTCAGCTTGTCCACTTGCAGCCGGACGGATTCTTCGAGTACCACGTTGCCGCGGGCGATCATCTCGATCAGGCACCGTTCCGCGTGCATTGCCAGGTCGCCGACATTCTGCCAGATGTCGGGATTGGCCCGGATGATCTGCCGCAGCCGATCGGCGGCTTGCCCGTCGCCGTAGTTGGCGCGTCTCGCCAGATGATCGACCAGCTCCCGCGTCACTGGTTCAGTACCCGAGGCTACGTCGCTCCGGGGTATCGTTGTGTTCCTGTATTTCACTGCTTGCAGCTTCCCTCTCGTTCGGCGGTAGCCACATGCCAGGAGGGCCACCCGGTGTGCCTCCTGGACCCCTTTCGTCAGGGCTTCTAGCACCCGTTCCAAGTCCCTGTACGCTGCCTGCTCGGCCCGCACTCCAGCCACCGCCGCGCTGGCCTCCGCGCGGCTCAGCGAATCGCCTCTGGCCAGTAGTGTTACGACCGCATCTGATGCCCCGCCGACATACGTTTTGACTACTCGCCCAGATACCTTCCGGGCTCGCATGTAGTACCGCTTTCTTGTGCCCTCACGGCGTTCCCAGGTCATGTGTGCTTGTGCAACTTTCGCGTCTCGCACGCGGAGCTGTTCATGGACACCCCACGCGGCTGTCCTCCAAATTACGCAACCTTCCTGGTTTTGTGAGTTTCTTGGCCATCTTGACAACGTGTGGTGGTGGGCGCGTAGGAAAACGGCTCCAGCGAGGCCGGCGGCAGCTCCAAACCGCGGATGAGCGCGTCCGTCGTTCTGCGAAATTCACTCGCAGCCGGCACGGAAACGGCGAATTTCCAGTCGGTATCGACGACGACCGGTAGGCGCCTCGCGAGGCTCTTTCCGGTCTCAGAATCGGCCGGCAGAGCGTGAGCCGAGACCAGCAGATCGAGTGACTCCGCCATACGGCCGGCAGCCGAAGACAGGTCCCGACTGCCGCGGCTGTCCCGCAGGTATTGGAGCCAGGGCTCTATCAGGCACGCGCCGTGATGGTAGACGCTGGCCTGCATCAACTGGACCGGGGTGGGCGTACGCTGTGGGTGCATGCCGATGACCTGAAACAAGATGTACGAACTGGCGTCGATTCGATCATCCACGTGAAAGAAGATGTCACGGTAAGCCTGGACCGTGGGTGTCGGCAGCCCCATTTCCAGTCCGATTTCGGCGTCAGTTTGGCGGGCCAAGAGCCGCGTTTGGATTTCCAGTCCAACCGCTCCGGCGTCTTGCCAGATGTCGTGGGCGCCGGCCACATGTCGGAACCGCTCCCGGACTCGCCGGAGCCGGAGTTCGGTCAGGCTGCGGTTGACCTCGCGGATGTAATTGACGGTGATCACGGTCGGTATGTCGTCGCGCTTCCGGTTGACGTACCGCCCGGTGCGGACGAGATAATGGGCACGGTCCCACCGCCATGTCGGCTTGCGCCAGGGGTTGAACAATTGCTGATCGGGGAAAGTCCGTGATTTCACGGCTGCCGCCTCCTGTCTACGGGGCACATCCAACAACCAAAACAAGCCGGGCCTACGCCGCTGGCCGGCGCTCGTCACCAAATACCATTGTCGTATGCTCCGGCAACGCAGGCGAGAGCAAGTTGATGATTGACGGCCGATCGTCCTGCCGTCCGTCCGGGGTCAGCATGCCTCCGGGGGCCGGACGGCCTCTGGGCCGCCACGAGGGACACGGTGCGGGGCGCCGGTGGCCTCTGTTGGCTCCTCGTGCTCGGACCGTGGGGACGGTCGGTCAGCGGTGACCTGTAGACTTTGGGTGATCGTCGGCTCGATGACGGACCGCAGCCAATTCAGTTCAGGGTCGGTGAAGACGGCGCGCAGCGTTTTGAAATTCAGGCGGCGTGCCTCGTTCCGGCACACGCGGATCCGCAGTCGCCCGGGCTCGACTGGCGCCCCGGCGGCCAGAAGGCCCAACAACTCCCTTCGGAGGCTCCGCCGTTCCCGGTCCAACGCAGACAATTCCCGATAGCGCGCCAGCCGCTGCTGAGTGATCACAGGATTTCGGATACCGGCGGGACAGGATGTCTCCCTGTGAGCCGGCGTTGCAGATCGTAACTGGGTCATTGATCAGTCAAACTCCGAATTTCAAAGGTGAGGTCTTGAATGGCCTACGCGGCGACTGGGGGAAACCCCGTGTACGGGCTCCCACAGCCAGTTTCTGTGCCATTCGGGAATGAAAACTCCGTATCCGGGCTGCTACAGCCGCAACTGGTTTGAAAACTCGCTGTGACGGCTCCTATGCCGGAAATACCTGCCGGAAAATCTGGGACAGCCGGCCCTCCTTGGCCCGCGACCCAGCATCACGAGATCGAGCCGGGATGCGCCGGGATGCTCCCGGTCAAGCCGGCCTCCGCTGCGCCATAAGGCGAGCGGGTACTCTGGGACGCGCGGAGCGCGTTCGTGTCATAGACAGGGGAGGAAGAACCTCCATGGGTGCTGGCGTCCGAGGAGAAAGCCTTACGGCGGATGGCTAACCGCCGCTCGTATGCCTCCCCTACGACACGCAGCAGAGTGTCCGCCGATGCCACCTCCCAGAATCCGACCTGGGAGGCAGTACGGCAGACCCCATCTACGACGGCGCGTCCGTCAACGTCACCGAAGGCCGGTCCGTGTACCCCCAGCCAACCCCTGACCGCCATACTGGCCGTCCTGGCCGGTTCGGGCGCATCATGCGCTGCGATCAGTTGTTGTTTGAGGCCCCTCCAGGATTCCTCGTTCAGCCGAAAGCTGAGCTGGCCTGCATCCTGCCGTCGTATGCGGAACCCCAGCAAATCTGCTTGGGCTCCTTGGCGGCGCAGGTCGATCGGGCCGGAGTCGCCCTTGAGGGCGAAACCGGCCGCATCGAGGAACTGGCGGGCCTCGTGGAGTACACGACGGCCTTCGGACACGTCCTGACAGCACCAGACGAGATTGTCTACATACCGCCAGAACGGGATGCCTGGATGGGCGGCAAGAAGCGGCCCGTCCAGGACTTGATCCAGTAGTGTGTTGAGTGCCAGAGGCGACAGCGGATCACCCTGGTCGATACCGACCTGCCGGGATTCGCCATCATGTCCCCGCAGGATGATCTCCACCAGCCGCATGGTGTCGGTA
This sequence comes from uncultured Pirellulaceae bacterium, assembly GCA_964486845.1. Taxonomy (GTDB): domain Bacteria; phylum Planctomycetota; class Planctomycetia; order Pirellulales; family Pirellulaceae; genus Anammoximicrobium. Next base: position 2,976 of record CAZAQY010000207.1, on the reverse strand, counting down.
TCGTCGATGTGCCGGCGGAAGGCGGGGATGGTGCTGTTGATAGGCACGTTATCGAACGCCCGGCGGATGTCGTCGGTGACGATTACCGGGAAACCCTGCTGGATGACAGCCGCTTCCAGTCCGGCCAGGAGTTGTTGGATGTTCCTGCCGGGCCGGAATCCCATGGCGCATTCCATCAGGCGCGGGTCGATCACCGGGGTGATCGCGTTGACGACGGCCTTCGAGATCACCCGGTCGATGCCGTTGCGGATCATCAGTGTCCGTGTACCGCCGTTCGGCTTGGTTTTTTCGACACGGCTGGCCGGCCCGGGCAGATAGTCCCCGCTGGCGATCATGGTGCTGACGTCACGGCAGATGTCTCCACGTTCCCGGCGACCGAGATCACTGAATCGGATACCGTCCGGGCCGGGGGCCTGACCGCCATCGCGCGCCATCTGGTTCACGTTGGCGAGCAGATTATTTGCGTCAATGATCGGCCCCAACGTGATCTCGTTTCCCGGCTGAAATTTGAAGACATCTTCAAATCGGCCGTTCTGCCGGCGCGCGTTCTGTCGTCGGCGCCAGTACCATGGCTGACCATGCACTCCGTAGCGGTATCGTCGTCCACCGTAGTCGCTCATCGTGCTGCCCTCCCCGGCCGACTTCTCAGGAACCGTCTGATCCGTGCCACCAACCGATCAGCTCCAGGGGGAAGCCACTCCACTTGCTCGTAAGCCTGCCTTCGCCGGCGCGCCCAGGATGCCAGCAGGCAATGCCCCCGGTCGTCAACGTCCACGATCAGCAGGTTGCGGGCCGCGCCGGCGGGCACAATCCGCCATGCCGGCGGCAGGGGCGGCAGGTGCCGGCCGGCGGAGGCCCAAATGACCACCGTCGTGCTGCCGCCGTTGATCTCCAAGCTGTCGGCCCCCGCGGTGGTGACGATCATGTTTGCCCCGGTGTTCCACATGTCGCGCCGTTCCGTGAGAATGCGGCGCTGCTGGCCGGTCAGGTAGCGCTCGTTGGTGTCGTCGGCGAGGATGGGCCATCCAGGGAGCCGATCCGCGACCGCAAGGGCATGCTCGACACCATCCACCAGCACGATCACCCGGCAGGCATGATCACCGGGCAGCGCGCCGGCCACGCCGGGGAAGTCGGCGGCGATGATAGCCATGTCCCCGGCAACCAGGTTCTTCGCCAGCTTGGCGATCCACCGGTTGCGGGCGTGGTGGTGCCAGACCAGACTCTGCTTGACCGCCAGCATGTCATCCGCCTGGATCCGGCTATCGTGCCAGCGGAACGGTACCCACATGACGCCGGGTGTGACCTCCTGATAGCCGTGGGCCGGGATGGAGATGGATTCCAGGCCGAAGGTCGCTGTCAGCCAGTCTTCCTCCCACTGGGACAGCGGATGATCACCAGCGAGAAAGCCGAACAGCCGGAAGCCGGCATCGGCCTGTAACAGGCATAGTTGAGCGCGCTCGCCCAGGGCATGGGCGGCGTTTGCGCAAATGAAGATGTCCCGCTTGTTGCACTCGATCGCCGTGTGCCCCATGGCCTCGTAGGTACTGATCACGATTCGTTCCGGGCGATCGGGGCAATGCTTCGACGTCGCCAGCGTCGTCTTGACGCCCAGCTTGTACAATGCCCTCCGAATCCGATGCGCCTCGTCATACGTGGCGGTGGCAACGGCGAACGTCCTATCGGGCCAGGCCAGGATCATCTGGGCCAAAAGCCACGGCGGAGCCACGCCGTGGCAATATGTGATCAGGCCGCGCTCATGCCAGCGAACGAACTCCAGCATGTTCGGGTCTGTCGCCGGGCGCCCCGCTGCATCGAACGCTGCCAGCGGGGGCAGGCCACGCAGGCTCGGTTGGCGCACCACCTGGACCCGCAGACCGCGTTTGGCGGCCATGTACTGAACCGCCGCCGCCAGCCCGGCGTTGGGACGGGGCAGCGCGGGTTGGAGCAAGGATTCCGTGCCGTAGACGATTTGGATACCGGACGACGAGTCGGAAGTCATCGTGGCGCGCAGCGTGGTCAGCCGCCCGTCGAGGAACGCGATGTCGTCGGGCCGATCGAGCGATTCGCCGTACTGCCGGAGCTGGATGCCGCGCAGTCGGCGTATTCGGGATGTGCTCCGGGAGTCGGCCGGGGTCGTGTTCAGCATTACAGCCTCTTACTTGGCCAGGGAATGATCGACGGGGAAACCGGTGCGGTCAGCCCCGGCGGGGTCTGCCGAGTTCAGAAGGATCGACCGAGGTTCCCGGCCGGACTTCGTGTCCGGCTTCTCCTCCGCACGCTCGCGCTCTGAGAAGACACGGTCGATCCGCGGACGGGACTCCTCCAGACGCAGGAGGTTGTCCCGTACGGTCGTTGCGAGGATGCGGTACTGGTCGATCAGGCGGTCCAATTGGTCGCGGGTCTCCTCCGTGATCTCGTCCGGCGGCTCAGACTCGACTCTTTCCGCCAAGTCGAACTCCTCGCCGAACAACGCATGCTCGTGTTCGGCGTTCAGCCGGCTGACCTTCTCCAGCGCGCGTCGTAGTCCAGAACTCAGCGACTTCGGCGGCTCCGGCAGTTTCTGCTGCCTGCCCGATCCCGGCCGGCGGTTGCCGTACGTTTCGTCGATTTCCCTTCGCAGATCTGCCGCCGTTAGACCTTCTTCCGCCACGCGGCGCAGGAAGGCTTCCCTCGCTCCGACCGACGGCAAACTGAGAAGATGAACAACATGAGTCCAGGTGATCTCCTGTTCGATCAACCGATCGACGTCCGACTCGTCGTACATGTCGGCGAACGCCATACACTGGCGGAGAATCCTGGAGTTGATGCCGACACGTTTCTCTAGCGTTTCCCAGAAGTCCAAACGGCTGGTTATGCAGAGCTGTTTGGCCGTGTCGATCTTGGAGTCGTCGCGGATGAGCACCCTCCCGATCTCATGCCGCGCAGCTAGGCACGCGTTTTCGATCCGCTCTTGGGCCGCCTTGATCTCGCGGATCG
>CAZAQY010000206.1:0-15299 GCA_964486845.1 uncultured Pirellulaceae bacterium | reverse complement strand
TGAGATTTCACATCTCGAATCCGAGGCCCCTTCCAAGGATGCATCAACGAAATGGCTGAGAACCGCGCAGCATCTGCTTGGACCGTGCGGCTGGGCACGGCGTTGACCATCGTCCTGGGGTCCTGGCTGGCCACTCCGGCTGCCGAGCCGCCCGCTGCCAAGACGCCCCCTGGGCGGGCCGCGAATCTCATGAAGCCGGAAACGCATCGCGCGGTCGAGAACGGTCTGCGCTACCTCAAGTCCCAGCAGAACGACGACGGCTCGTTCGGCCGCGGCAGTTACAGCCGCAACGTGGCCATCTGCTCTCTGGCCGCCATGGCGTTCATGAGTCGCGGCAGCATGCCGGGACGAGGGCCGTACGGCCGGGAGGTCAATCGTTGCCTTTCGTACATCCTGGATCACGTCCGCGAGAGCGGCTACATCATCGCCCCGGAGGCCGCCAGTCACGGACCCATGTACGGGCACGGATTCGCGACCTTGTTCCTGGCCGAGGCCTACGGCATGTCGTCGGACCAGACGATTCGAGACAAGCTGGTGCGGGCCGTGGAACTAATCGTCCGCACTCAGAACGACGAGGGCGGCTGGCGGTATGAGCCCAAGCCGAGTGAGGCGGACATCTCCGTCACGATCTGCCAGATCATGGCTCTGCGAGCCGCACGGAACGCGGGCCTCTTCGTGCCTCGCGAAACCGTCGACCGTTGCACCGATTATGTGAAGCGCAGCCAGAACCCCGACGGCGGGTTCATGTACCAGTTGTCGGCCCCCGGCGACAGCCGCTTTCCCCGCAGCGCGGCGGGCGTCGTCGCCTTGTACAGCGCCGGCGTCTACGAAGGGGAGGAGATTGAAAAGGGCCTGGAATACCTGATGAAACAGCTGCCCCCATCGAAAGCGGTGCAAGTCGAGGCCCATTATTTTTATGGGCACTATTACGCCGTGCAAGCGATGTGGCAAGCGGGCGGCGAGCGCTGGCAGCAATGGTATCCGGCCATTCATGATGCCCTCCTTGCCCGGCAGCGGCCTGACGGCGCGTGGTTCGACCAGATCTCGCCCGAATACGGGACCGCCATGGCTTGCATCATCCTGCAAATGCCGAACAATTACCTGCCGATCTTCCAGCGATAGGGGATGCGGGATGCGGGATGCGAGTTGCGGGATGCGGGATGCGGGATGCGGGATCGGTCAGACGCCGCGTGGCTGTCGTGAGGTTCCCGGTCGATGGATCAACCGGGTTGGCCGCAGGGTCTTGCCAGGATCTCGGACGCTTGTTTGCTTGTTCCATGTGGCCTTCCTGGTTTGGTCCGCGCGCGCGGCGATCGGGCAGCCTGACCCGCGGCCGGCCCGCGCCGTCCCCATCGACGGCGAAGTGTTTTCGGCTTGCGTCGAGCGGATTGACGCCGACTGGACCGTTCACTTGAGGACCGCCGATGCCTCGCAAACCGTTCCGGTCCGGGATCTGGTGCGGTGGGGCGATTACGCGGATTCATTCCGCTACATGCAGATCCTGTTGACCGATGGCAGTCTGCTGGTCGCAGAAATCGCGCGCTTGGCCGACGACAAGCTGATCGCCGACGGCGAGATCTGCGGCCGCGTGGAGATCCCACTCGCCAAGGTCCGCGGTGTGGTGCTGGACCCGCCTCCTTCCGTCTCTCAACGCGATGAACTGTGGGAACGGATCACGGCTTCGCAAGGCGTCGAAGACCGGTTGGTGCTCCGCAACGGGGACGTTCTCCGCGGAGTGCTGAAAAAGCTGGAACCTTCCGAATCGACTGCGGCAACTGCGGCGCTGGCCGTCACGTTTGCGGTCGAGGGACGCGACCTGACAATTCCCGCCAGCAAGGCACAGGCGATCGTCTTCAATCCCGCGCTGGTCGACACGGTCGTCAAGCCGGGATTTTACGCGAGGATGGGATTCCGCGACGGCAGCCTGCTGCACGTCGTCCAACTTTCCTCGGCCGGGCCGCTGACCCAGTTGAAGCTGGCCAGCACGGTATCGTTGGCGTTCGAGACGGAATTCCTGCAGACCGAACTGACGCTGCTGCAGCCCAGCAGCGACCGCGTTGTGTACCTGTCGGATCTGGAGCCGATCAGCTACAAGCACATTGCTTATCTGGAAACCGCCTGGCCGCTGGGACGCGACCGCAGCGCGACCGGGGGGCGGCTCCGGCACGGCGGCCATCTGTACGCGAAAGGATTGGGCATGCACAGCGCCTCGCGCGTGGCCTACCGTCTGGACGGCCGGCATCGCCGCCTGCAGGCCGAACTGGCGCTGGACGACAGCGCCGGCCTGGGAGGCAACGTCATCTTCCGGGTGTTTCTGGCCGATGCGGCGGACCAATGGAAACGAGCGTATGAAAGCCCGGTCGTCCGCGGCGGCGATCCGGCCTTGCCGATTTCGGTGGATGTAAGCCAGGCGCAGGCTCTGGCGCTGATTGTAGATTTCGCCGACCGCGGCGATGTGTTGGACCGCGCCGCCTGGCTGGACGCGCGGCTGACAAAGTAGCAGGCACGCTCCGCGTGCCGCCCGCCAGCTCGCGATTTCATGGCATGGGAATACAGGGCAGCATGAACCAAATCGTCAATGTCGGTTTGCGTCTGGCGGCCACCGCGGCGCGCGATCCGGACGGCATCGCCGTCGTGGAACCGGCCGGCCTTGATGCTTCGGGGAAGCGCCGCTACAGGCAATGCACTTTCCGGCAACTGGAGGATGACAGCAATCTGCTGGCCGACGGTCTGCGCTGGATGGGCGTGTCGGACCAGACACGGATGGTCTTGATGGTGCGGCCGAGCACCGATTTCATCTCGCTGGTGTTCGCGCTGTTCAAAGCCGGCGCGGTGACCGTGCTGATCGATCCGGGCATGGGCCGCAAGAATCTCGTCCGCTGCTTGGCGGAGTCGGAGCCGGAGGGCTTCGTCGCGATCCCGTTGGTGCATGCCATCCGCAGCCTGTTGCGGCGCCGGTTTCCCAAGTCCCGCTACCATGTGACCGCAGGCCGCCGCTGGTTCTGGGGCGGAGCCACGCTCGAGCAGCTCCGCACCCGCAGGCTCGATGCCAACTTCCAACCGGCGCCGACCCACGCGGACGACCCGGCAGCGATCATCTTCACCACGGGCAGCACCGGTCCGCCGAAAGGAACGCTGTATACGCACGGCAACTTCGACCGCCAGGTGGACGAACTCCGCGATTTCTACGACATTCGGGCCGGCGAACGGGACCTGCCGGGGTTCCCGCTGTTCGGCCTGTTCAACTGCGCCATGGGCGTTACGACAGTGATTCCGGACATGGACCCGACGCGACCGGCCCAGGTCAACCCGGAGGCGATCATCGAGGCGATTCGGGACTGGAACATCACCCAGGCTTTCGGCTCGCCGGCCCTCTGGAACGTGGTCGGCCGCTGCTGTGAGGACCGCCGGATCGTGCTGCCCACGCTGCGCCGCGTGTTGTCCGCCGGCGCGCCGGTGCCGCCGCACGTCCTGCAGCGGATGAAGCGGGCCATCGCTCCCGATGGCGACATCCACACTCCCTATGGCGCGACTGAGGCGCTGCCGGTGGCGTCGATCTCGGCGACCGAGGTGCTGGGCGAGACGGCGGCCCGCAGTCAGCAAGGCGCCGGCACGTGCGTCGGCCGGCGGTTTCCCGGCATCCGCTGGAGAGTGATCGGCATCCAGGACGGCCCGATTCCCACGATGTCGGCCGCGGTCGAACTGCCCTGCGGCGAAATCGGCGAGTTGATCGTGCAAGGTCCCGTCGTGACTCGCCAGTACGTCACCCGCTGTGAAGCCAACCCGCTCCACAAGATCCAGGACGGAGACGCGTTCTGGCACCGTATGGGCGACGTGGGCTACCTGGACGATCAGGACCGTTTCTGGTTCTGCGGGCGAGAATCGCACCGCGTCCAGACGGCGGCCGGACCAATGTACACCGTTCCCTGTGAAGCGATTTTCAATCAGCACCCGCGGGTCTACCGCTCCGCGCTGGTCGGCGTCGGTCCCGCGGGCCGGCAGCGTCCGGTGATTATCGTCGAGCCGTGGCCCGACCGGCGGCCTCAGTCGAAAGCCGAGCAAACCGCACTGCTCGCCGAATTGCACGGTCTGGCTCAGGCCCACCCGCACACGCAGCCGATCCAGGATTTCCTGATCCACCCAGCCATGCCCGTCGACATTCGCCACAACGCCAAAATCTTCCGCGAGCAACTCGCCGTCTGGGCGGCGAATCGGATCGGCGGCGACCGCCAAGACTAGGACGAGGAGGCCTGTTCGCCGGCAGACGCGGTAGCTGTCTGGGGCGTCATCGCTGCTGCTTTTGCCCGGACTGCCAGCCTCGTCTCGGCGTTGCGTTTCGCCCGCGCCTTTTTTCGCCGTTTGTTATCCCTCGCTTTGCTATGTCCGGACAAGTTTCACCTCCTGTCGCCGCTGGTCGGGTTGATTGGCGCCGGGGCGGGCCAAGCCACATCTGGCCTCATCGAGCCCCAGAGCAGAGGCCGCATTCTACTCGTTCTTGCTGCCGCACGCCAGCGGCACAGGTTTCGTCCCGTGAGGATGGGCGCGGCAACGGGCTGCGGACCGGTGAGGCGTTGGCGGGAAATCGTGCGGATCACGCCGGCGCCGGCGCGGTTTCGGCCGCCTGTGCGGCCGTCCGAAACCGGCCCAGTACGACGGTGATGTTGTCCTTGCCGCCGCGGTCCAAGGCGATCCGCAGCAGTTGTTCGCAGGCCTCTTGGGCGGTGGTAGAAGACGCCAAGACTTGAGCCAGCTCCTCCTCGCCGATCAGATCGGACAGGCCATCGGTACACAACAGCAGGGCGTCGTCTTCCTGCACCTGAAACTGGTACACGTCCGTGTCGACGTCGCGTGCATCGCCGCCGAAGCAGTTGGTGAGGATGTGACGGAAGCGGGTCGTCTGCTCCCGCGGCATGCCCGCATCGATCAGGTCTTGCGCCAAGGTCTGGTCGCGCGTGACTTGCCGGACCTGGCCGTCGTGGAAGTGGTACGCGCGCGAGTCGCCGGCGTGAGCGATGATCACGTCGGCGCCAAGGACATGGGCGCAGGTCAGCGTCGTGCCCATGCCCGTCAGACGCGGATCCAAATGCCCGTATTCCAACAGCGTCTGGTGGATCACTTTGGCATAGGTTTGGATACGGTCCTCCGTTTCCCGGCTCTCCATGTCGCGCAGCCGCGTAATCCAATGTCCCGCGTTGCCGACCAGTTCGTCGGCCGTCTTCAGCGCCAAGCGGCTGGCCAACTCGCCGAAGGCCGCGCCCCCCATGCCATCGGCGACGATCATCAGGTGGGACACGTCGTCGTGCAACGAGAGGTCGTCCGGCGGCATGTTCGTCAACAGCACCTTGCGGGACCGCTTGCGCCGAATCACGGCAAAGTGGTCCTCGTTGTTGCGGCGGACATTGCCCAGGTGCGTGCAAGCACCAAACTCGATGTCCAGGGGAAACGGCTCGGGGGCGGAAAAGCGACTGTCCAACGGCGCCGTTTCTTCAAAGTTCACGGTTTCGTTTTCGCTGACTTCGTTTTCGCTGACTTTCATGGCGCATCGCTTTCGAGCTGGAATCAGCGTTCGGCTCCGTCCGCCGACTGCGGTTCCCGATACGGCTGGTGCCTGCGATACAGTTCCAGGCGTTGTCGCAGCCAACCCGCCTCCGCCGGCGCCGACTCGACGATGCGAGAGAGCGTCTGGCAGGCTTTCTCGAACTGACCGGCGTTGGCGTACGCCGCCGCCATGGTATCAAGATATTTGACGTTGGCGTCGCCGTCTAGTTCCAGTGCCTTTTCTGCCGCCTGGACGGCCAATTCGGCGTTTCGATAGCGTTCCACGGGGCAGGTTGCCAAGAACCACGCGGCACTCTGGTAGGCCCGGCCCGAACGATGGTCCAAGGCCACCGCCCGCCGATAGTCCTCGGCCGCCAACTGCCATTGCCCGAGACGGCGGTGAACGTCTCCTCGCCGCAACAGGGGTTCGAGCTTGTCCGGAGCCAGTTTTGCGGCCTGATCATAGTCGGCCAAAGCTTCGCGGAACTTGCCGAGCTGCCGGTAAGCGTGACCCCTGCGCAGGCAGGTCTCGTCGTCGGGCTTGATCTCGATGGCTTGAGCGTAGTTGGCAATCGCCTGATCGTACTCGCCGCGCTGGGCATGAATCTCGCCGATGTTGAACCAGGCGTTGGCATAGTCGGCTTTCAGTTCCACGACGCGGCGGAAATCCGCCAAGGCTTCGTCCGTTCGCCCGGCCAAGGCCCGGCTGACGGCGCGGTTGTGGAGGGCCTTCCAGTTCGTGGCGTCCAACTTGATCGCCGTCTCGAAATCGGCCAGGGCCTGCGCGTCCAACTCGGCGGCCTTCGCCCGCTGGCCCTGCTTGGCCAATTCCTCGGCTCGGTCGGCGGAGGCTTCGCCGCGGCGATTATGGGCCCAAGCCGCCAATTGGTTGGCATACGCGGCCACCTCCGCCGGCGGCTTGGCTTGCTGAGCCTGCTGGCACAAGTCGATGATCTGATCGTAGTCCGCCACGTTCGACGCGGTCTTTGTTTTGGCGTAGGCTTCGCGGAGCAAGGATTCCGGCGACCGGGGTCCGGCCGCCGGCTCCCGGCCCGCTGCCGCGTGTCCCCATCCCAGGAAGGACGCAACGAGCAAGACGCCCCATATCATCCGGCCAGCGGCGCACTCCGTTATCACAAGCGACTCCTTCTCCTCCAGCTTCTCAACCCCAGACCTCTCGGACCTTTCGCCCCTTGCACTCTTCGACTCTTGGACTCCTCGACGCTTCGGCCCTGCTACTGCTGCGGTTCCGTCATGCGCATGGGATCCAGCGCCTGCTGCAGCGTCGTTTCGGGCAGGATGCCGGTCTCGCGGCACAATTCGCGAATCGTCTTGCCGGTGGCAAAGGCGTCCTTGGCCAGCTTGGCGGCGGCCTCGTAGCCGATGTAAGGATTCAGGCTGGTGACCATGGACAGGCTCTTTTCGAGCGATGCCTCGCACGCGCCGGGATTTGCTTCCAGCCCTTCCGCACAAAAATCGACGAAGGCTCGCGAGGCGGCGGCCATCAGGCGAATGCTCTCCAGCGCCGCCTGCCCCATGATCGGCATCATGATGTTCAACTGGAACTGCCCTCCGGCGGCTCCGCTGATCGCCAGCGTCTGATCGTTGCCCATGACCCTCGCCGCCACTTGCATCATGCTCTCGCACATCACCGGATTGACCTTGCCGGGCATGATCGAGCTGCCGGGCTGGCGGTCGGGCAAGACGACCTCGAAGAAACTGCACCGCGGGCCGGAACCCAGCCAGCGAATGTTGTTCGCGACGTTGAACAACGTGGTGGCGATGGTCCGCAACAGGCCGTGGCAGGCGACCAACGCATCCCGCTGGGCGTTGGCTTCAAAGTGATTCGCCGCCTCGACGAACGGGATCCCCGTTTCCCCGGCCAGCGCCGCCGCGACGCGGCTGCCGAACTCGCCATGCGTGTTGATCCCGGAGCCGACGGCCGTGCCGCCGGCCGGCAACTCCAGCACGGCCTGCACCGCCTGCTGAGCCCGTTGAATGGACAGCTCCAACTGGCGGGCCAAGCCGCCGATCTCCTGGCCCAGCCGCAAGGGGGTGGCGTCCATCAGGTGCGTGCGGCCGATTTTGATGATGCCGTCCCACTCCTTGGCCTTGTGGGCCAGCGTGTCCGCAAATCGCTGAAGCGCGGGGACGAGGTCGTTTTTGATCTCCATGGCCACCGCCACATGGATCGCCGTGGGGAAGATGTCGTTCGTGCTCTGCCCCATGTTCACGTGATCGTTGGGATGAACGGCCTTCTCGGGTCGAAAGCGGTCAGCGCCCAGAATTTCGATCGCCCGGTTGGCGATCACTTCGTTGACGTTCATGTTGCTGGAGGTGCCGGAGCCGGTTTGGAACACATCCACCGGAAACTCGCCGTCGTGGATCCCGTCAGCGACCTCACGACAAGCCTGCAACATCGCCGCCACCTGAGTGTCGTCCAGCGGGTTCTTGCCCGATCCGGTCAACTTCCCCAAGTCTCGATTGGCAATGCCGCAGGCATATTTCACCAGCCCCAGGGCGTGGATCAACGCCGGCGGCAACGTCCAGCCGGAAATCGGAAAATTCTCCACCGCGCGTTGAGTTTGCGCGCCATAGTACGCCTGGGCGGGAACCTGCACTTCGCCCATCGAATCCCGCTCGATGCGGAAATCACTCATGATGCCACCTGCTGCCACGGAGCCGAAGTCTCGAATCGACGGTGTTTAGAACAAACATGATAGCTTCTGTCCCCGCCAGAGCCAAGCCGAAGTGTCCGGTGGCCTGAACGGCTCTCACAGTGTATCTTGCGCTCATGGATACACGCGAAAACACTCCCGAAAGACCAGCCGACGTTGATCTCAACGACGACGATTACGTGCTGGCGGAACTCGTGGAACGGCCGGCGGCGATGACACCACCTCAGAAAGAGGCGGTTTTTGACAGGAGGCCCGTCCGGCGTCGCCGCAAGAGACTGCCCTTGATTCTGTTCCTGATCACGTGTCTGTCGACCTTCTTCGCCGGAGCTGTGGGCTGGATACCCACCTTGGAGGCCATGCCGATCCGCCGTGCGATCATCACCAATTGGCAGGGCGGATTGATCTACATGGCCTGTGTTCTGGCGATTTTGTTGACGCACGAAATGGGTCATTTCCTGGCTACGCTGCGATACCGGATCCCTGCTAGCTTGCCCTATTTCTTGCCGTTTCCGCTTTCTCCGGTGGGCACCTTGGGCGCCGTGATCGGCATGGATGGCCGCCGGGCGGACCGCAAAGAGATGTTCGACATCGGCCTAGCGGGCCCGTTGGCCGGGTTGCTGGTCGCCGTGCCGATCTTGCTGGTCGGGATTCACCAACTGGATTTGAGCACACCGGGGCACGGGCTGTACCGGCTGGACCTGCCCTTGTCGGTGCGATGGCTCCTGCGGGCCAACCCACCGCCGGGTTACGGTGTGGATGAAGTCACCGCATATCAAGTTTGGTCCAGTCACTTGAATCCGTATTTGATGGCCGGCTGGGTGGGGCTGCTGATCACCGGTCTGAACATGATGCCGGTCAGCCAACTGGACGGCGGGCATGTCGTCTACGCTTTGTTCGGCCGCCGCTCCCGCTGGATCGCCCGCGGTTTCATGCTGGTGGCGTTAATCTACATGACTTACACGTCGACCTGGGACCGTTGGATTCTGATGTTCATGCTCATCTTTCTGATCGGCATCCACCATCCGCCGACGCGGGACGACACGGCAAAACTGGGCTGGCTACGGATCGCCCTGGGGTTGGCCTCCCTGCTGATCCCCCTGCTGTGCTTCCCGCCGCAGGTGCTGCACGTGGTGGAGTAAGCGCTGAGGTACAACGCATCGCTGGGAAGAAGTCCGGCTTTTCCAGGAAGCCGGGCTGCTGGGCCGTGATCAGCATCGCGCTGCGTACAGTTCGGCGAACTCCAGGATCCAGGCGTCGATCAGTTCCAGGAACTTGGCCGGATCGGCGTCGGCCAGCGGTTCGTGATACTGCCGATTCAGCAGTTCTTTGTTGTGGACGGTTCCTTTGGCGGACAACTCCAGGATCCGCAACGGGCTGTAAGGGCGCACGGTGATCTCCAGGCGGCTGTAGTAGTTCTCGCGCTGGCCGCGGCGGAACAGGCGCAAGTCGTCGCGGCGGCAGGCGGCGCCCCAGCCGCGCTCGCCAAAGATGGTCTCGACCTGGAAGCCAGGGAAGTGCTGCGGCAAGCTGCGGATGCACTTCTCGATGTGCTCCGACAGTCCCAGCCGATACTGCGAGTGCAGCCGCTTCAACTCCTCTTCGTTAACGGTGCGCGCCGCGTCGGCCAGCGTTTGGGCATCGCCCCGTCGCTGTCCCCGCTCGATCGCTTTCTTCAATCGCTGTTCAAAGTCCATGTCCAACCTTGAGAAAATCAGAAGGCAAACGGCCTGTCGCGTCAAGCCCCGGCCCGTTCACTCCGGCTCGAACCGGCCACGGCGCCGGGCGATGTGATGCTTGCGCATCTTGCCGTACAGCGTGGTGGGCTTCAGCTTGAGCAGGGCCGCGGCGCCGCCAGGGCCGTAGATCTTGCCCCCACACCGCTGGAGAGCTTCGAGAATGGCCTGCCGCTCGATCTCGGCAAAGGACACGGCATCCCGCGCCGGAGCCGCCGCGTCCCCGCTCGGCGACAGCCACTTGGAGTCGATCTCCAGCGTATCGCCGCAGCTGACGATCACGGCCCGCTCGACGATGTTCTCCAATTCGCGGACATTGCCGGGCCACTCGTAGTTCATCAGCAACTCCATCGTACGCCGGTGGACGCGGGTAATCTCCTTGTTCATCCGGGGGGCGAATCGCGCGATGAAGTGATTGATCAAGGCGGGGATGTCCTCGCGGCGTTCCCGCAGGGTGGGAACCTGAATCGGGAAAACGTTCAGCCGGTAATACAAGTCCGCGCGGAAATGGCCGTCATCGACGTGTTTCTTCAAGTCGCGGTTGGTGGCCGCGATCACGCGCACGTCCACGGGGATGGGTTGACTGCCGCCCACGCGCTCGATCGTCCGTTCCTGCAGGACCCGCAGCAGCATCACCTGCGTCTCCAACGGGATTTCCGCCACTTCGTCCAGGAAGATACTGCCGTGTTGCGCCAGCTCGAAGCGGCCCTGACGTTGTTCCGTAGCCCCCGTGAACGCTCCCGCTTCGTGGCCGAACAGTTCGCTGGTGATCAGCGACGGGGCCAAGGCGGCGCAGTTTACCTTGACCAGCAGGTGCTCGTGCCGCGAACTGGTGTCGTGAATCGCCCGCGCCACCAATTCCTTGCCGGTTCCTGTTTCGCCCAAAATCAGCACCGTGCTGTCGGTTCTGGCGACCTGCTCGACGGCCGCCCGCACCCGGCGCACAGGGACGCTGTCGCCCACGATATTCCCCGAGTCGTGCGACGTCTTGATCTCGTCCTGCAAATAGACGTTCTGCTCCTCCAACTGGGCTTTCAACCGGGCGATTTCCCCATAGGCCGAGGCGTTGTCCAAGGCAGTCGCCAAATGGTCGCACCATTCGCCCAGCAGCTCCAAATCCCAAACGCCGGGAACGGCCCGCGCACGCGAAGCAATCCCTAACACGCCGAAGCTCGCGTCCCGGCACACCAACGGCAACTGGACGTACGATCGGTAACCTTGCTCGTACAGCCGTTCGTCCTCCGGGTAGACACGCTCGCGCTCCAGACTGGGCACCACCCGCGGCTGGCGTTGCTCCAACACCCGCTGGACATCCATATCCGACAGCCGCTGCACGGGGATGTCCAGCCAACGCTGGCGCTGGTCGAACTCCAACACAAACCCATACCGTTGCTCGTCCGCCTGCCTCAGCAGCAAGAGGCTGACGCGGTCGCACCCCACCAGGGTGTGGATCTCTTCCGCCGCCAACCGAAACACCTCGCGCAAGTCTAAACTCGCATTGACAATCCGGCCCAGTCGCAGCAGTGTCCGATACCGCTCCTCGGATCGCCGCAATTCTTTCGTTTGTTGCTGGACCTCGTCCTGCAGCCTGTCGACGAATCCGTCCTTCTCCTTGTTGGCCTCGGCCAGTTCCTCGTTCCGCCGCCGCAATGTCGCGATCAGTTGTGCCTTTTCCAGACCGACCGCAATGTGGCCAGCCAAGGATCTCAGGACCGCGCTATGCTCGTCCGTGTAAACCAACTTGTCTCGGCAAGAGAAGAAGACCACGCCGATCGGCTCGCCCTCGGCCAGCAACGGCAGCGTCAGACTGGACCGCATGCCCTCCTCGACGATCAGTCGCGTGGAGACCGACTCAGGCTTGGCAGCCAGATATGCTTCCAAGTCGTTGATGATTCTGGGCTGCCCGGAGCGCAGAAGCACCTCCAGTGTCGAGCCGGCCACGGGGGCAGAATAGCCCTCCCTTAGCCTCATTTCACCATCGCTGCGAGACCAGACCGCCCGCAGCACGTACCGCGTCTCGTCAAGCATGGCCACGCCGATGCGGTTGTACGGAACAACCCCCGCCAAGCTGTCGTAGACGGACGCCAGCAAGTCGTCGAGGCTTCGCCCAAGATTCAGGCCCTCAAGCAGCCGCTCGATTACGGCTTGGTAGTTGCTCGCAGTCACCACACTCACCATGCACTCAGCGTTCATCCAAATTTCGTCGTTCAACTAATTATTGATGGTTTTGCGATTCGTATCCAGCCATTCGTTCTTTGGGGCGTCCGCGAGCAAGATTGCGGGTCACGCGGCAATTCAGGCGTGTAGGCCACTCGGAATTGCAGCATTTGGCACAGAAACGAGCAACCAAATTTCGACATTTCGGGAAATGAGTCACTTTTCGCCTTCGACGACGGGTTTTCTGGAGGGATCCAGATTTGGTTTTAAGTGACTTCCTACAAAATACTTAGTGTCAACCCCGACGCAATCGGCCGGCTGGCGATCGCGATGTTGGTACAAGGCTTGCAATGCGTCCCGCCGGTGATGGGTTGTATGCCTTTGGCGGTCGGCACGGTTTTGCCGACCTGGGTGCGATCCTCGACCCGCAGGCTGTGTCCATGGAGACTGAGAAAGCTTGCAGAGAAGATTCAGCAGGGAAAGTGAGCATGATTATGGTCCAGGCTTGCCAAACCACCAAACGGATGCCGAGATCAGTCTCGACGAAGGAACGGCTTCGGTCTCGATTGGGGTCACCGCCATCCGTCCATACGAGGACGACGGCTGGACAATCCGCCGGGGAATCCGCGGTCCAAGACGTTCGTCCGGAGGGCAGGCTGGGGTTGCGGCTGAGGGCCGAGCGACTGGCGCGCACGGAAATCGGCTACCTCTACCACTGCACGTTCGATGAACCCAGGGCGGAACGAAAGATTCTTCGGCCGCTCGCCGCGGCTCATGGAAGCCGGACGCGGCGAGCGCCTCACGGCGCAGACTTCTATCTGGCGCGTCTGTACGAGGTGCCGTTGCTCAGTCAGGAGGAGGAAACGTACCTCTTCCGGAAAATGAACTATCTCAAGTTTCGAGCGGACCGCTTGCGGCGAAAACTGAATCCACTCACGGCCAGTGCCGCCCAAGTGGAGAAGATCGAGCGTTTGCAGTCGGATGCCCAGGAGGTCCGCAATCAGATCATCGAGGCGAACCTGAGGCTGGTGTTCTCGATCGTCAAACGCTACGCCAGCGTTGGTTCGGCGGCTTTCGACGAGTTCATGGGGGAAGGCCACGTCACGTTGATGCGGGCGGTGGAGAAGTTCGATTTTTCGCGCGGTGTGAAGTTCTCGACGTACGCCACTTGGGCCATCGTGAACGGCTGCAATGCACTGCTCAAGAAGCAGAGCACTTTGCAGCGGCAACAATCGCTCCAATCGGCCGAAGGCATCGAGGACGTGGTTCCGGACCACCGCGTGACGGCAGGGGAGGAGCAGTCGCTGCAGGCCATCCGCCAAGCAGTCGGAGAACTCTTGCTGGGATTGAACTCCCGCGAACGAGCCATCATCGAAGCGCGGTTCGGCTTCGACGTGCACCAGTCGCCGACGTTGAAGGAGATCGGTGACGATTTGGGGATTTCCAAGGAGCGTGTCCGGCAACTGCAGCAGCGGGCCTTGGAGAAGCTGCGCGCGTTGGCCGAGCGTCAGAAGGTGGAGTTGCCCGACAACTGATCAACGGTAAGGCGGCTGGATCCGGCCCTCGCGAAGGACGACAAACAGTCCGGCGGCGATCAGATCCGCCGTCGTACCTGGGTTCCTTCGGTTGCCGTCACTTCGCAGCCAGAAGTCCAGTTCGCCCAGTTCATGGGCGTAGGCGTCGTCGCCGGGGCTTCCCGATTGGAGGACGCGATAGGCGAGGGCCGCGGCCCGCTCCGCGGTCTGCGAACCGCATTTGCGTGCGATCAAGCTGTCCGGATAGGCTGCCAGCATCCGCAACTGGGTGTGGATCACCGCGTGCGTCAAGGGCCAACCGGCGGCACATCCCTCGACAATCCAAGGGGCGACGGTTTGCAGCACGTGCCTGAACCCTTCCCCGTACTGCCGCGCTACCATATCCCGGTCGGCTGCCGCCCCCATCGCTTCCAACAAACTCTGGGGGGCGCTCCCGGCCACGTCCATTTCGGCCGCTGTGCCGAGGCCTCCGGGCTGGGCCAAGCGAATGGCGGCGTACACGTCCTCCGCGTCCCGAGCCGTTAGTCCCGCCAGGACTTGCGGCAGGCCGTCACCCAACCGTTGCGATCCGGGCACGGCGGCCAAGGGTGCCAGCAGTAACACGGTACCCAGATTGGTGTTCACGGGAACGAGCCGCCGAGTGGCCCGAATCGCCTCCAGCACGGTGGCCCCCACGCCGCGCTCTGCGGCCCGTTCCATCACCGGGCCGATCGCCGCTGCGCTGACCACAAAATCGGCGAAAGTCATATCCGCAAAATCTGCTCCGCGGTGGACGTTGCCCGGCTTGGGAGCCGTCGCCTCCAGCAGGCAGGCCAACGTGGCGCAGGCTCCGACCGACAAGGTAGCGCCGGCGGCTGAAGAATTCGGCACGGACATCGCGTGAATACCTCGTCAACGCACGGGATGAGCGCTCAAGAAAGCTTCGACCCAAGGGATGATCTGCTCGTACGCATCCTCGATGACATAGTGGCTGGCGTCCGCCAATCGCTGGACCTCGGCCGCCGGGAAAATCTGCAGAAGCAGATCCAGACATGCGGGGCGGAAGCACCAGTCCCGCATGCCCCAGATCATCTGCACGGGACGGTCGGCCAGCGACGCCAATCTACGTTCGATGTCCTCCAGCACCTGCCAAGTGGGATGTCGGGCATCAGCCGGTATGTCGGCGACAAACCGGTCGATGGCTACGCGATGCTCCCAGTTGTCGTACGGCGCCAGCAGACCCGCTCGCACCTGGCGCGTCATCCGCTCCGGTTTATTGACTGCCATCCGCAGGGCCGCCCGCGCAAAGAGGTTCAATCGGCGGATGGCCCACGTGCCCAGCCACGGCGTTCGGCAGATGCGGATCCGCCAGGGAATGAACGGCGGCGGATAGGCGCCGGTGTTGAACAGAACCAAACGCGCGACGCGGTCCGGAACTCGCAATGCGGCGCCCAGGCCGATGGGGCCGCCCCAATCGTGGACCAACAACGTGGCGGCCTGCAAATCGAGGTGTTCGATGAGTTGGACGAGATTGGAGATGTGCGTGCCCAGGCAATACGGGTACGCTTGCGGCTTGTCGCTCCATCCGCAGCCCATGTGGTCGGGCACCACGACTCGATACCGATCGCGAAACGCCAGGACCAAATTGCGCCAATAAAAGGACCAGGTGGGATTGCCGT
>CAZAQY010000205.1:0-15379 GCA_964486845.1 uncultured Pirellulaceae bacterium | reverse complement strand
CAGGCAGCTTGCTCAGATTCTGCCGATTATTCCGCCCGGATCTCGCGCACGCTCATAAGCCGGAACCGATCGACCTGTACAGCATGCGTCAGGCGATCGAGGAAAAGTTCATCCTGGACGTGCTGGAGCACTACACTACGTACAAGACCTATTTCCGGCTGATCAAGGCGATCGAGGACGACCCCCGCGTCGAAAAGCGCAAGGAGGCGCGGGCCTTGGCCCGGTTCATGAGCCTGCATCCGCACAACATCTCGCAGAAAGTGGAAGTGATGCTGGAGCACTTCTGCACGCACACCCGGCACAAGATCGGCGGCAAGGCCAAGGCGATGGTTGTCACCGGCTCGCGACTTCACGCGGTGCGGTACAAGCAGGAGTTCGACAAGCAGATCAAGGAGAAGGGCTACGACGACATCCACACCTTGGTGGCGTTCTCTGGGACGGTTGAGGACCCGGACGTGAAGGACTTGTCGTACACGGAATCCGGCATGAACATCGACATCCGGACGGGCAAGCCGATCGGCGAAAAGCAGTTGCCGGAGCGGTTTGCCGAGGGGGACTATCAGGTGCTGATCGTGGCCGACAAGTACCAGACCGGGTTTGACCAGCCGCTGTTGCACACGATGTACGTGGACAAGCGGCTGGCGGGTGTTCAGGCTGTGCAAACCTTGTCTCGGCTGAACCGTACTTGCGCCGGCAAGGAAGACACGTTCGTCTTGGACTTCTACAACGAGGCGGCGGAGATCGAGGAGGCATTCCGGCCGTACTACGAGCGGACGACGGTGGGCGAGCGGGCAGACCCGGCGCAGTTGAATGACTTGTACGACAAGATCATGGACCGGCAGATCATCTGGCGGGAGGAGGTGGAGAAGCTGTGCGAGGCGTTCTACCGGGACAAGCCGGCGCGAGGCAAGGATGACCATTCCCGCCTGTACGTGTACACCGACCCCGCGGTCGGCCGCTTCAAGGCAATCCCGGACGAGGACGTGCGGGACGAGTTCCGGGGTCAAGTGACGGCGTTCCGTAACCTGTACGCCTTCCTCGCGCAGATTATTCCGTTCGCCGATTCGGACTTGGAGAAGCTGTACACGTACCTGCGGTTCTTCATCCGGCGCTTGCCGCGACCCGACCGGGGGCCGAACTACGACTTTGACGACGAGGTGACGTTGAAGTTCTACAAGCTGCAGAAGCAGAGCGAGGGGGCGATCGCGTTGGACGGGGGCGTCGATTACGCCTTGGACGGCCCCACGGAAGTCGGGACGGGGCAGAAGCGGGGTCCGGAGATCGAACTGTCGAAGCTGATCGACCTGTTGAATGAGCGGTTCGGCACCCAGTTCACGCCGGCCGATCAGTTGTTTTTCGATCAGATTAAGGAACATGCGGCCGAGAACCCGGAGCTGCGCCAAGCCGCCCTGGCGAACGCCATCGACGCCTTCAAGTACGTGTTCGACAAGGCGCTGGAGGGGCTGTTTATCGACCGCATGGAACAGAACGCCGACATCACGACGAAGTTCCTGAACGACGGCAACTTCCAGCAGGCCGTGACGAGCGACCTGCGAAAAAAGGTCTACGAACAGATCCGGTCCGAAGCGGAAGACGGCACGTCAGCGTAGAGTGCCATCGCCGTTGACGATGCGGCTGTGAAGCTGGTTTTCCTACACGACGAAAGGAACAACTAACCCCAAATGGCAGGCTGCTTGCCGGCCTGAGCTAACGAACGAATTGACGTGAACGTCAAGATGCTGCTTCACCGGAAATCGCCAACCTGAGCCCTCGCGGGCTCTTGAACGCCAGAGGCAGTGCTTGCGCCACGCTCCCTGTACGGGAGCGTCGGCCAGGTACTGCTCTGGTGTGCCGTTTGGCGACGGCCCGGTGAGCGGTTCTGGTTTGACGCTCCTTTTTCGTTGGGGGTGCGAGAAATGAATCAGGCCGGCTTGCGGCCGAGATAGGGGGATGGTTCGGGCGTCAACGCCCAGTCCTAATCGAGGAGGTCCGCCATGAACGAAGCCGATACAATGTCCACGCTCGACTTGCTCTTGGACCTGGGTTTTGAGCCGTTCGCCGATCCATTGCCCGGTTTACGTTTTGACTTTGGCAACTTTGAACTGCGCGCCAGACAACTGATAAATCTGAAGTTCCAAGAGGTAGTGGCGTTCAGCGGGGTCCCGGCAACGCCACGGACCGTGAGAGAGGTAGCTTTTGACATACCGCCCCGAATCGCGTCGCGAGAACTGTGCGCTGCGATGATTGTCTACTATTTGGACCCTAGCGGAAGGGCTTTCGAGCCAGCGCGTCAAGTCGACTGGTTGGCCGAAGGACGACAAAACATGCATTTGCTTCCGTGGGTGATTCAGGCGGCCCAACGCAAACTGAGAGAAGCCGCTTACCAGGCTCGACCGTATTGCTTCGTTCAGCGTGAGTGGGCTCGGTTGGCGCTCAAGACGCTGGCAAATTATCTGGACCCTTCCGACGATGAGCCAGCCCCCGATGAAACTCCCGTCGTGTTTTTCTTCAAGGACTCTGTATTGACAATCCGGTGCGAGTCGAGACTTATCGCGCTGGCGGGAGACGGCGCGGACTGGCCGACTAAATATGCGATCAGGGCGGGTCAATTGAGGCAATTGCCAAAGCGTTTTAAGGGTTGGTGGGTCGAGATTTCAATCTGGGATGGGAAGTTGAGAATCGGCGATAAACGCTATGCCCTGATAGAGAATGCTCTGCCGTGAACGATGCCGAAAGGGACAATGAACATGACAGCCAGATTATTGAACGCCGCCGCTTTTGCAGCCGAGAAGCACCGGCACCAACGGCGCAAAGACGCTGACCGCTCCCCTTACATCAACCATCCGCTGGCCGTCGCCGCGTGTTTGGCTGTCGAGGGTGGCGTTACAGACGAAACGATTCTGGTGGCGGCGCTGCTCCACGATACCATCGAGGATACCGCGACGACGCCCGATGAACTGCGAGAGGCTTTCGGTGCCGATGTCTGCCGATTGGTCGAGGAAGTATCAGACGACAAGACCTTGGCGAAAGCAGTACGCAAGCAACTGCAAATCGAGCACGCACCGCAGTTGTCGCCGGAAGCGAAACAACTGAAAATCGCGGACAAGATATGCAACATCCGCGACCTCGCCCAGAATCCGCCGGCCGATTGGGAGCCTGGGCGAATTACGGAATACCTGGATTGGGCACAGCGCGTTGTGAACGGCTGCCGTGGAGCCAATGCGGAACTCGACAGGCT
Organism: uncultured Pirellulaceae bacterium; assembly: GCA_964486845.1. GTDB lineage: Bacteria > Planctomycetota > Planctomycetia > Pirellulales > Pirellulaceae > Anammoximicrobium. The sequence goes on along the minus strand of CAZAQY010000205.1, from coordinate 12,141 downwards.
GTTTGATGCCACGCTGGCTAAGGTGCGTCAGGGTATCTCAAGAAAGAAAGGGGATTGAACATGGACATGGACGACAGGGTGCGAATCACGAAAGAAGTCGCCCTCGGACGGGAACCCAAGAAGCCCGACGATGAGGAAATGGCGGCACTTCGCAAGCGGCTTGAAGCCGAGCGGACGAATATCGCCTCGGCCGGTTACATTATGGACATCGGCTACGACTGGGAACTGCCCGAACCGGGCGAGTGGGGGTACTGGGACCCGAAAGGCGAGACGAAATGAAGATCGACCGCGTTACCATCCGGCTCGCCCAGACGGTCCGCGCCGCTGCGGAACGGAAGGCCAGCCAAGCGGACCTATTAGCGTTGTCGCCATGTCGCCAGAATCAACGCCCGACGCACCGAGGCGGTTGACGACCCGGACGCCGTGGTGACCATCGTGGACGCGCAGGCGCTGGCATCCAGTGGCTGGAACGGGGAGAGGTGATGAACGCGACCATCAGGCGGTTGCGGGAGAGGTTGCGGACATGGCCCCGCTAGTCCGTGGCGACGATCGTAGCCGATCAGGAAGACATCGCCTTCGAACTGGACCGCATGACGGTCCACTCGCCAAAGACGAAGCGATACGAGGGCCACGATTCCAGGGTCATTCCGATTTTTCCTGAACTGCGCCCGTTCCTGGAAGCCGTGTTCAACCAGCGGGAAACCGAACTGGGAAGACCCCCATCGCCCACTGATCGCGTCATCAGCAAGTGCCGGTGCAACACAACCAATTTGAGAACGCAGCTTGGCCGGTTCATTAAGCGGGCGGGGCTAAAGCCGTGGCCGAAGCTCTGGCAGAATCTGCGTGCCAGCCGGGCTACCGAGCTGGCGGCCGAGTACCCGGCGCACGTTGCGGCGGCGTGGCTCGGCCACTCCACCTTGATCGCTCAAAAACACTACTGGCAAGTTACGGACGCGGACTACGAACGAGCGGCCAAAGTACCCACGGGAGAGGCGCAGCGTAAAGCGCTGCAAATAGGGAGCAAACAGGCTGAATCAGGTAGGGTGGGGGTGCTACACGAAACCCAAGAAAACCTCGATTTCTACCGCGATTTAGGCGTTTGTGCCTCACCCGTCATGGGCACGAACACCACGCCGATTTCGTTCCATTGGCGGGTCGTGCCGTCGTCCTGTTTTTCGACCACGACCAACTCCTGCGACCAGCCGCCGACCGGCAGCACCAGCCGCCCCCCCGGCGCGAGTTGCTCGACGAGCGGTTCCGGAATGTGGGAGGGCGCCGCAGCCAGGATGATCACGTCAAACGGTGCGTGCTCAGGCCAACCGCGGTAGCCGTCCCCACAACGCACCTCGACGTTGCGGTAGCCCAGTTCGGCCAACCTGCGGCCCGCGTCCGCGGCCAGGGATTCGATGATCTCGATGCTGTAGACCTCGCGGCACAACTCCGCGAGCACGGCGGCTTGATATCCGGAGCCGGTTCCCACGTCCAGCGCGCGGGATTCCGGCTTGGGCCGCGCCAATTGCGTCATCAGCGCCACGATGTAGGGCTGCGAAATGGTTTGCCCTTCGCCGATCTGCAGCGGCCAGTCCGCATAGGCGGACTCGCGCTGCGATTCGGGCACAAACAGGTGGCGGGGCACACGCCGCATGACCTCCAGCACCCGCTCGTCGGTGATCTCCCGCGCCGCGATCTGCACGTCCACCATCCGCCGGCGCAAGGCGGTGAAGCGATCGGGTTCTTCGACGGGCAAGGCCGGGGGCTTCTGACCGGCGCTCGGTGGCTCGGAGACAGCAGGCATGGGGGGGCTCCTTGGCGGTGCGTCCGCTGCAGGCCAGGCCAACTTCAGAACGATCGCCGCCGCGGTGGCCGCCAACACCAGCGCCGCCGCGACGCCCCACGGCCCGCGGGTCGCCCTCCGGTCGCCCGAATCACCGGCTTGTCGATCGTTTGCGCTGCTCATGGCCGCGGACGCCTTTATCGAGTGTCCGTTCGCGCCGCTGCTGAGCCGATAAGGTCCGCGCGAAAGCAACGGCTCTACTTGGCATTATACCGTCGTAGCGGAATCAAGAGAATCAGTGCGCGGGCGGCGACGGCGCGATCTAGGCAATTCGAGGGCCCGCGCAGAGGGACGAGGGCGAACGGCGTGTACGTGCCGGCAATCAAAAGGTAGATGGCCGAGTGGTCCAGGGACTGGAAGCACGCAGCTCTTTCTTGCAGAGCGGCATCCCTGACAGCAAAAAGACGCGTCACTGGTTGGCCCAGTCAACCGCGTTCCGACGGTTGCCGTTGCTTCCCGTCAGGCACGTCCAATCCTCACCGGGCCAGAAGATGCTGCCCGGAATGGAGACGGACTGAAGAGCCGTTCGGGCGTGGTGTAAGAAGCCCGGCTTTTCCGAAAGATCTGGACTTCTGCAATTGCAGCGCGGATTACGCTCACGGCCGGCGGAGCATCACTCGGCTGTCTGCCACCGAGCAGCCTTGGCCTTGGGCATGGACGATCAACGGGTTGATGTCCAACTCCGAAATCTCCGGATGGTTGCAGACCATCTCGGACAGCCGCAGCAAGGTGTCCACAATCGCCCCGATATCCGACGGCGGGCTGCCGCGGAAGCCGTCCAACACCTGGAACGACCGGATCTGTCGAACCATGCGCTCGGCCGAGATCTTCCACATCGGCGCCAGGCGGAAGGAGACGTCCTTGAGGACCTCGACCAGCGTGCCGCCCAGCCCGAACATCATCAGTGGTCCAAAGCGGGCATCGCGGCTGGCGCCCAGAATGACCTCCACGCCCTTGCGGGCCATCTCTTCGATCAGAATGCCTTGGATGTTGGCCCCCGGCACCGCGCGAGTGACGTTTTGGACGATCTTGTTGTAGGCAGCCTGAGCGTCTTCAGCTCCGTGGATGTTCAGGAGTACGCCGCCCGCGTCGAACTTGTGGACCACGTCGGCCGACATCACCTTCATGACGATGGGCGTGCCGAACGACTCGGCGATCTGCGCGGCTTCGTCGGCCGTCCCGGCGATCGCACTGCGCAACAGCGGCAGCCGGTAACATTCCAGCAGCGGCCGGCACTCGGACTGGGTCAGGTAGCGTTTGTCCTGGCCGTCCAACGCCGCGGCGATCACGCCCTTGGCTTTCTCCACGTCCATGTCGTCAAAGACGTGCATCTCGCGGCGGGGGATTTCGTGCAGAGCCACCAGGCGCTCGGCCGCAGCCAGACTGCGGACCGCGTCTTCGGGGAACGGGTAGTTGGGAATGCCCGCCCTGCGCAGAATGGCGACGCCGGGGGCCACGTCCTTGGCGCCCATGAACGAGCACACGACCGGCTTCTTGATGCCCCGCACCGCGTCCGGCACGACCGCCGCCGTGTCCTCGATGTCGGTCATCGACTGCGGCGTCAGAATGACCATGCCCATATCCACGTTTTCGTCTTCCAACACGGTCCGCACCGCCGAACGGTAGCGATCCGCACGGGCGTCTCCGATCACGTCGATCGGGTTCCTCAGCGAAGCCGTGGAGGGTAGCGAGGTTTTGAGTTTTTCTTGGGTCGCCGGGCTGAGTTCGGCCAACTTTAATCCAAACCGGACGGCCGAGTCGGTCGCCATGATGCCGGGGCCGCCGGCGTTGGTGATGATCGCCACGCGCCCGCCCCGCGGCAGGGGTTGCGTGCAGTACAGCGCCGCCGAGTCGAACAGCTCGGCAATCGTGTCCACCCGCTGCACGCCGCTCTGCACCAGCAGGGCATCGTACACCGAGTCGGAACCGGCCAAGGACCCGGTGTGGCTGCTGACGGCCTTGGCGCCCTCGGGCGTCCGCCCCGACTTGAGGCACAGCATCGGCTTGTGCGTCTCCCAGAAGATCTTGCGCACGGTCTCGATGAATCGGCGGCCGTCGGAAATGTCTTCCAGGTACATGGCGATCACATCGGTCGTGGGGTCGTTGGCCAGGTACTGGAGCAAGTCGATTTCGTTGACATCGGCTTTGTTGCCAAAGCTGATGAACTTGCTGAACCCCATGTGCCGTTCTTCGGCGTAGTCCAGCACCGAGGTACACAAAGCGCCGCTCTGCGACAGGAACGCCAGGTTGCCAGATCCCGGCATCTTGCGGCCAAAAGCGGCGTTCATGCAGACGGCGGGGTCGGTGTTGATCACCCCCAGGCAGTTGGGGCCGATCAACGGGATGCCAGCCGCTCGCACCTTTTGCTGCAGCTGTTTTTCCAGCTCGGCACCCTTGGCTCCAACTTCCTTGAACCCGGCCGAGATCACGACCATCGCTTGGACCTTCTTTTCCCTGGCCTGATCCACGACGTCCAGAATTGCAGCCGCGGGCACGATCAAGACGGCCAGATCCACCGCCCTCGGAACGCTCAGCAGGTCCGGATAGCAGTGGACCCCCAGCACGTTGCTGGCCTTCGGGTTGATCGGATAGACGGAGCCGTGGAACTCGTTGAACAGCAAATTGCGGAAAATGTCATTGCCCACCGTGCCGGCTCGCGTCGAAGCTCCCACGACGGCAACCGATGAGGGTTTGAAAATGGCGTCCAACTTCGAACTGGGGATCTGATCTGACATGGGTTCCCTTTGCGTGGATAGATTGGATTGATGGAGGGCGGGTGCCTCGACGGTCTGGACAATCGCCGGCAAAGAGCCGTGTTGACAGTCGGGCAGGGCAGGTTTTCCAAGGACTCGAGGGGGCTTGGACGCGGTTGACGGTGCGACACCGCCTCCGTTTAGACTGGCGTGCTGGCAGACGCACCGACCAACTGACTCACGTTCTCGTGATCGAACCAAATCGGCACGCCCCCAGGAGCGATGAACACGGCGACACCGTCGCGCACCACCAAGGCCCTTGGGTGGTCGACCTCGAATCGCCGGCCCCCGACTAGTTCGACGGCAAACACCCGAAACGGCGTCCTCTGTGCCAATGCGTCAAGTACTCGTTCGAAATTCTCAGCTGTCATGCAACTCTCGACAAGAACGTGGGTGTTAGAACAAAATCAGCTTTCGTAGCGACCGTTTGCGCCGCGGGCTGACTTGCCCTGACTCAAAACTTCAGTGTACCGCAACGAGTCGAGAGCAACAAGCGAGTCTGGAAATCTTCAACCAGAGCGAGTAAATTGTCAGGGAGTTGCTACGAGTCGTCAATGGCCCACGATCGGGGATCTGGCTTCACTCGCGGGGGGCGAGCCTGAAAAACTTGGTGCATGAGTACAGATCCCCACAGGCCGAACTTACACCAGGAGTGCGATCATGAATCAGCTGTCTAACCGCCGGGAATTCCTTCGTCAAACGTCCGCAGCCTCCTTGGCATGCCTCGGTGCCATCGCGCCTGGAGCGATCGCCCAAGCCGCGGAGGCGGCCAGCGGCGACCGGCTTCGTGCGGGCACGGCCCAGGTGGACATCACGCCGCAGAAGTTCCCCGTGCTGGTCTGCGGGGGCTTCTTGAGCCGATCCGCCGGCAAGGTCAATGATCCGTTGTACGCGCGTTGCCTGGTGCTCGATGACGGCGCACAGCGACTGCTGATCATGGTCGCCGATACGATTGAGATCCCTTGGGAAATGCAGGAAAGGGTGAAAGCCGCCGCGGCCAAGACGACCGGCATCCCCACCGAGCGCATGCTGATCTGCGCCACGCACACGCATTCGGGCGGGTCGCTGCTCAGTGCGTTGGGCACCAAGGCCGATCCCGCGTACTGGGAATTCGTGCCCGGCAAGCTGGTCGAGTGCATCGAGCGGGCAGCCGGCAACCTGCGGCCGGCCCGCGCCGGCTGGTCCGCCGAGGACTATCCGGAAGGAACGCATTGCCGGGTGTTTATCCGTCGCCCCGATTGCCTGGACGTCGATCCCCTGGGACGGCGGAACGTTCGGGCGATGATGCATCCGGGCTACCAGAACCCGCAGTTTATCGGCCCGTGCGGCCCGTCCGACCCCCAGGTTTCCGTCCTCGCGGTGCAGAGTCCTGACGGGAAACCGATTGCCCTGCTGGCAAACTACTCGATGCACTACTTTGGCGCCGAGCCGATTTCGGCCGATTACTACGGCGACTTTGTGCGGGTCGTTTCCGAGCGACTGGCGGCGGGCGACGATTCGTTCATCGCCATGATGTCGCACGGCACCAGCGGCGACCAGCAATGGCAGGATTACGCGAATCCGGCCAAGACGATCTCGCGCCAGCAGTACGCGACGGCGGTGGCCGAGGCCGCTTTGCGGGCCTACCAGCGGATCGAGTTTCGCGAGTCGGTGCCGCTGGCGATGGCCGAGCGGCGGCTGAACATCAAGCTGGTCCAGCCGGATGCCGAGGCCCAGGCCTGGGCGGACAAGATGATGACGGAAATGAACGGCCGCGATCCGCAGACCCGGCCCGAGGTCTATGCGCGGGAGATCGTCCAACTGAGGGACATGCACGAGGCGGAGCGGAAGCTGCAGGTCATTCGGATCGGGGACCTGGGGATCGCCGCCCTGCCGGCCGAAGTCTACGCCATCACCGGCCTGAAGCTCAAGCGGCAATGCCCGCTGGGGCAGATGTTCAACATCGAACTGGCCAACGGTTCGATCGGTTACATTCCGCCGCCCGAAGTGCGTCCGCTGGGCGGCTACAACACCTGGCCCGCCCGGCACACGGCGACCCAGGACGACATTGAAACGATCATGGTCAATCAGTTGCTGGAGATGTTCGAAGAGGTGACCGGCCAGCCGCGCCGCAAGATGGTGCTGTCGCAAGGCCCGGCCGCCGCGCGGATCCTCGCCCAAAAGCCGCTGGCCTATTGGCGGCTGGGGGAAATCGAGGGCCACCGGGCGTGGGACGATTCCGGCCACGGCCACCACGGTACGTACGAAACGGGCTACGCCTTGTACCTGGACGGCCCCGACCGCGACGATCTGCGGGCCGGCGACGAACAGCCGCGGGCCGTCCAGTTCGCCGGCGGACGAATGAAAGCACAGCTCGATCTGGGGCAAGATTACTGGGTCGAGTTCTGGTTCTGGAACGGCTTGCCCAACGACAACCGCAGCGTGACCGGCTACCTGTTCTCGCTGGGACCCGACGGCGCCGAGAAGTGCCCCGGCGACCACCTGGGCATCAGCGGCACAGACGCGGGAAAAGATGGTGCTGGGCGGCTGTTCTTTTTCAACGGCAACGAGCGGGACGAGTCGCTCGCTGGAGGCCCGGTCATCGAACCCAAGACCTGGAACCACGTCCGTCTGATCCGCCGCGGCGAACAGGTCAGCGTCTTCTTGAACGGCGAGGGTCAGCCGATCCTCACAGGCAAGGTCTCGGTGACACGACCGGCGGGCAACCGAGACGTTTTCATCGGCGGCCGCTGCGACAATTTCGCCAACTTCGAAGGCCGCGTGGCCGAGGTGGCGGTCTGCGCGGGGTAGAGGTCCGAGCAAAACTCCCCTCGCCCTTTGGCAAAGGGGCCGGGGATGAGGGCTGCATTTGGGATTTGAGATTCGAGATTCGAGATTGCAGATTCCGGATTTGAGATTTCAGGTTTCAGATTGTTTGCGGCTCGGCCGCGTTCAGATGGGGGACCATGAACATGAAACCTTCTTCCGACCGACAATCACAGCGCTGGACCGGCCGTCGCCGATTCCTTCGACAGGCCGCGGCGCTGGCGGCATTCATCGGGGCTCCGCCGGTGCTGCCCAGGTCCGTCTTTGGGGCCAATGCCCCTAGCAATCGGATCAACGTGGGCCTGATCGGCTGCGGCAATCAGAGCACCGTCGACCTGCCCGCCCTGCTGGCCCAGGACGACGTTCAGGTGGTGGCCGTGTGCGACGTGAACCGTGCCAGTCACGGCTATCTCACTCCGGAACAATTTCTGGGACGCGAACCGGTCCAGAAAGTCGTGAACGAGCATTACGCTCGGAAGACCACCTCCGGGACGTACCAAGGCTGCGCGGCGTACCAGGACTTTCGCGAGCTTCTGGGCCGCAGCGACGTCGACGCCGTCGTGGTGGTCGTCCCCGATCACTGGCACGGCCTGATCACGGTCATGGCCGCCGAGGCGGGCAAGGACATCTACTGTGAAAAGCCGTTGTCGCTGACGATCGGCCAGGGGCAGAAGATGATCGCGGCCGTGCGCAAGCATGGGCGAATCCTCCAGACCGGCAGCCAGTTCCGCTCCAGCCCGAACAATCGTCTGGCTTGCGAACTGGTGCGCAACGGCCGCATCGGCCAGGTGCAGCGCGTGCTGGCGTTCATCGCGCCGCAGAACGCCGTGGATCCCGGCCCCGGCTGGAAGCCGATGCCCGTTCCCGACGGCTTCGATTACGATTTCTGGCTCGGCCCCGCCCCGCAGGCTCCCTATCACGAAGGCCGCTGCCTGTACCGTTTTCGTTTCAACCTGGACTATTCGGGCGGCCAGACCACCAACTTCGGCGCGCACAGCCTCGACATCGCTCAATGGGGCTTGGGCATGGACCACACCGGTCCGGTCGAGTTCGAAGACCTCGCGTCCGAATGGCCGCCCAAAGGAAGCCTCTACAGCACCGCTTTGAAGGTCCACTTCCGGGCTCGCTACGCCAATGGCGTGGAACTGGTCTGCGAGACTCGCGACCCCCGGATGGGCGCGCGGTTCGAGGGCACCGAGGGCTGGGTCCAATTCGGCTTCGGCGGACTGCAGACGTCGCCGGAATCGCTCAAGAGCACCGTGATCGGACCCAACGAAATCCATCTTCCCCGCAGCAATCCGGATCGCAATGAAGACGTCTACCGGGAATACGTCCGCGATCAGGTGCGCAACTTTGTGCAGGCGGTGAAGACACGGACCGACCCCATCAGCCCCGTGGAAATCGGCCACCGCACCGCGAGTGTGTGCCACTTGGGCAACATCGCCATGCTGTTGAAGCGAAAGTTGAGCTGGAACCCGGAGCGGGAACAGTTCGACAACGACGAGGAAGCCAACCGGATGCTCAGCCGGCCGATGCGAGCGCCGTGGCAGTTTCCAGCTTAGCAGCGTTCGAGGAATACTCCGTGTCCTCCGTGTTTTCCGCGTCCGACTTCTCGGCACAACCGGATTGGGACGCGGAGAACACGGAACATTCCGCAAAGGCAAATCCCATGGCAAGAATCTCTGCGATCGTTTGTGGTCTGCTCATCACCGGCGCGCTGTCGGTCCATGCTGCCGAGGCGAGCAAGCCGGACATTCTGTTCATCATGCCGGATCAGTGGCGCGGAGACTGCCTCTCCGTCCTGGGACATCCGGTGGTGCGCACTCCGTGTCTGGATGCGCTGGCCAAGGAAGGCACGCTTTTTCGCCGCGCTTACACCACGGTCCCCTCGTGCATCCCGGCGCGGTTTGCCTTGTTGACCGGCCAATTCCCGCAGACCAGCGGCGTGGTCGGCTACAAGCACAAGAAGATCACGGTGCCCACGCTGCCGGCCCTGTTGCGGGACGCCGGCTACGCCACGGTCCTGGTGGGGCGGAACATGCACCAACTGCCAGAATCCGACCTCGGCTACCAACAGGAGATCCCAGGCTCGACGTACGTGGGGGACGATACCTACGACAAGTTCCTGAAAAGGGCCGCGCCCCAGACCAATGGCATTCGCAAGCTGGTCGCCGATCTGGGGTTGACCAACAACGGCTGGCGGGCCGCCCCTTGGCCGCACGCGGACGACCTGCACCCGACCGCCTGGATTGTACGCGAGTCGCGCCGGATCGTGGACGAGACACCGGCCGGCCAGTCCCTGTTTCTGACGGCCTCCTTCTATGCTCCCCATCCGCCGCTCATGCCGCCGAAAAGAGACTTCGAGGCACTCCTCGCCCAGAACCTCCCGGCGATGCCGCCACGAGGCGATTGGGTGGACTGGGACGCCCTGCCCGATGCCGACCACGTCAAGGGCGATGCACACGAAGTCCGGCTGCAGGGGGACACGTTGCGTCGCGCTCAGGCCGGTTACTTCGGCCTGATCCAGCAGCTGGACCGCGAAGTGGCGCCGTTGATCGAGTCATTCCAGGCGCGGAGCCGGGCCGCGGGGCGTCCGTGGGTCGTCGTTTTCACCGCGGATCATGGTGAGATGCTGGGCGATCACGGATACTTCCGCAAATGCGAACCCTTCGAGGGCTCGGCCAGTATCCCCTTCATCATCACGGGTTCGCCCGAACTGGGCTTCCAGCCCGGCGTGCGCTGCACCCGCCCGGTCTGTCTCGAAGATTTGCTGCCGACGCTGGTCGAATTGGCAGGCGCTCAGCGCCCCGGCGCGGTCGACGGCGTCAGCCTGCTGCCCATGCTCCGCGGCCGGCAAGAGAGTCTTCGCGAGTGGCTGCACTTCGAACACGCTCCGTGTTACGGCCAGGCACAGGCCTTCCACGCCTTGACCGACGGCCGCTACAAGTACATCTGGCGGCCGAGCAACGGGACGGAGCACCTGTTCGATCTGGAAGCCGACCCGCAGGAAAAACACGATCTCAGCCGAGACGCGTCTCAGCAGGAACTGGTAGCGTCCTGGCGCATGCGGCTCGTCCAGCGGCTGGCCAAGCGGCCCGAAGGCTTTTCCGATGGGAAGCGATTGATCCCAGGACGTCCCTATCAGCCGCTGATGTCCGAGAAGAAGGAACAAGCGGGACCGCAGCGGACGAAGGTCAGACGCCCGCAGCTACAGATCATCAACGGCAGCTCGCAGTCGGTGGACATCTTCTGGTTGCCGCCCGACGGCCCACGCCGGCCGTCCGGCACCGTGGCGCCGGGCAGCGATCAGGTCATCAGCACCACGCTGGGCCACCGCTTTCTCGCCGTCGGCCGCGAGGACGGCGCGGAGGCGACCGTGACCTCGACGGTCAGCGTCCAGGCATTTCGATTTCAGCCTGCGGGGAAAGACGATCCTGGCCGCGCCGCCGCTTCGCACAGCAAGGTCGTGGACGGCGAGGTGACGGCGCCGCCGGCCGAACTGGGTGTGCCGCCGTTCTACGCCAAGTTCATCAGCGCCGGCGGCTACCCGATCGTAGCCTCCGCGCGCGTGAACGATTACGCGCTGAAGGAAGCCGCGTTCCTTGTGAACCAACTGCTGGCCCATCGCGACGACGTTCGCCAGGCCATGATCGCCAGCGGTTCGCGGATGTGCATCCTGGGCTGCAGCGAGTTCACGACCGATCTGCCGGAGTTCTCGCGACAGGAGGCGGCGAAGGGCTTCGAGCAGCTCTCGGCCAAGGATTACTGGGACGCCCGCGCCCGCGGCACGGGCGGCAGCGAGACCGACCCGTATTGCTCGTGCGCCGAGGAGAACCTGTTGGGCTATCCCGGCGATCCGTATGCCGCCGAGTGCATCTTGATCCACGAATTCGCACATAACATGCACCTGCGCGGCTTGGTGAACGTCGATCCCACGTTCGATGCGCGGCTCCGCCAGACCTACGGCCGCGCCGTGCAAGCCGGGCTGTGGCAAGGCAAGTACGCCTCGGTCAATCATCACGAGTACTTCGCCGAGGGCGTCCAGTCGTGGTTCGACAACAACCGCGAGAACGACCACGACCACAATCACGTGAACACGCGCGCCGAGCTGCAGGAATACGATCCCGGCCTAGCTGCGATCTGCCGGGAAGTCTTCGGCGACACGAAGCTGGTCTACACCAAGCCCGCCACCCGCTTGGCCGGGCACCTGGCAGGCTACGATCCCACGCAGGCCCCCAGGTTCGTGTGGCCGGAGCGGTTGAAGGAAGCGCAAGCGGAAATCCGACGCCAGGCCGAAGCGCGCTCCAGGGCGGCGGATGCCGCGACGAGATGAAAGGCAACGAACGGGCATGATGCAGCGATGCGCTCCGAATGGCAACACGGTGGCACGCAACGATCAAGTTGGCGAGGGCTGTCCGGCCATCAGGCGAAAAGTCGAAGATCGCGGGTCGGCAGCCGATGGTTCGACGACGTGGCCGTTTGTTCAGAGGGCGGCCTTTCGGACATTCCTGCGGGCTACGCCGACGAGCGCACGGAGGGCCGTGTTCACCGACTCCGAATCGGGGAAAAACTCGGCCACGTCCGGCGCCAAGATGACGATGTTCGTGCCCTCGGCGTACCGCTTTGCGTACTTGCCACGGACGCCCTTGCTGAAATCGTATTCCTCCAGCATGTCGGGTGCCGGTGCTTTCTTAACGGCCTTTTTCATAGTCCTTTCGCTCCCACCGGGCTGCTAGCCGTGCACTGATG
>CAZAQY010000204.1:0-15557 GCA_964486845.1 uncultured Pirellulaceae bacterium | reverse complement strand
CGGAAAAATGACGACAAGGTCCCATTTCGCTTCCGCCGAGATCAGGAGTCCTGAGAGTGGGGACGGACTTGCGGAATCAGTTGCGACGCCACCGGAGCCCAAGGCGAAGGTGAGAGTTGCGGCGCCAGCCCCCGCCACTCCAGCGGCGACTGCGGAGCCGTTGCGTGTGCTGACCAACAGCATCGGGATGAGACTGGTTTTGATCCCGTCCGGTCAGTTTCACATGGGTTTGCCTGAGGCCGACTCGCGTGCGCTTGATGGGGAAAAACCGCAGCACACGGTGCGGATCAGTAAGCCATTCTATCTGGCTGTCACGCCCGTAACGCAAGAGCAGTACGAGCGAGTGATGGGGAGCAACCCGAGCTACTTCACAGGGTCACCGGGGATTCTGGGTTTCTTTGGGAAAGGTGGCGGCCCACGGCATCCGGTTGAGCAGGCGTCGTGGAAGGATGCAGTGGAGTTCTGTCGGAAGCTGAGCGCACGGGAAGGTCGGCGGTATCGTTTGCCGACAGAGGCGGAGTGGGAGTACGCGTGCCGGGCTGGGAGCACGACAAGTTGGTGTTTTGGCAACGACAAGTCCGCGTTGAGGGACTATGCGTGGTACCGTGCCAACTCCGAGGGCAAGACACACCCGGTGGCTGAGAAGAAGCCGAACGCTTGGGGGTTGTACGACATGCACGGGAACGTGTGGGAGTGGTGTTCTGATTGGTTCGGTGAGTACACATCGACGGCGGCGGACGATCCGACGGGTGCTACGGCTGGCTCGCTCCGCGTGGATCGCGGCGGCAGCTGGTACGGCTTTCCGAGGAACTGCCGGTCGGCGTTTCGGTACGGGGACACGCCGGGGCACCGGAGCAGCTACCTCGGGTTCCGCGTGGCCTCAAGTTCGGTGGATGCCACCGGCAAGTAGAGTCAGGCAAGTCCCGAGCGGAGTCTTCCGCGTAGGCCGAAACGTTCGTCGTGCGGAGCGGAGCCGACGAACGTTTCGAGCCGTAGCGGAAGACGGAGCGGGGCCAAGCAAGCAAGGAAGCCTATAGGCGACGCAGGCCGCAGTGGGGTCTGGGGCGAAGCCCCAGCGAAGTTCGAAATTCGGACTGGCAAAATAGGTAAAGTTGAATTCGAGCCAGTCGGCCAGGGCAGGCGGCGTATTGGCGGTCCGAGCTGACGGCCGCGTTTGAGTAACACAAGTGGGCACCTTTTCCTGGTCGGAATCAGTTGGTCAGGCTTTCCGCCCGCGTCCCCCCGCCAATCGCAAAGCCAAGTCGAAGGCAAGGGCAAGCCGCGGGCCACGAAGGGCCAGAAACCCAACCGCACGAAGCCCATTTTTCAGCAATCGTAAGCGGTTAAAGGCAGACCCGCGAGAGCAAAGCAGCGCCGATCGCGATGATCGACGCCGCTTTCGTTTCGAATAGCAGTCACGCCAAGTAGTTTTGGTCGCGCCAGGCAGCGAGGCGTATCGACATCCTCTCATGCACCAGCCACGCCCCTTCCCACTCCCCGTCCGCCGTCGGCGTCAACTCCATCGTCAACCGCCCATCGTCCCCCGCGATCAGCAGCCGCCCATCTCGGATTGTCCAGTACCGCTCACACCCGGCGCGGCCCGCCGCGAACGTCCCGTCGCATCGAAACACCATCGGCCTGTGATCGTAGCCCAGACGGTGGTACTCGAACCGCCGACCATCCATCGCCGCGATCGCCGCACGGTCCGCGTCCGTCGGCAGCGTCTGAGCAGCTGGCGACCAAGCGTACTTCAGTTCCTTGATGATCCCGACGCACTCGGCCTCGAACTGAAACCCCGGCGTCTGCGGATTCTGGCCCATCGACCACTTCCGCCCGTTGCGGTGCTGAAAGATCCGCTTGCCGTCGAAGTCGTGCTGGCACATCGTTCCCGACAGGGTGTGGATGCCGCGCGACGGCATGGCGTACTCCTGCCCCAACTTCCGCCAGCACAAGTGGAACAGTTCCTTGTCGCCGTACACATGCGAAAAGAAGAACGCAGACCGTTCCCCACACCAGTTAGCGAACGTCAGTGCTCGCCAGCAGCGGGCTTTGTCGATGACGATCTGCCCCGACTCGACCTCGGGCTCGTCGCGGTACGGGATGTTGCCGAACACCCGCCACGCGGCCCGATCCCGCGACAGCCTGTGGTAATCCGGCCAGAAGATCGCCCCGTGCTGGGCATACTGCGGCGTCTCGAACAGGACCGTCGGGTCGCGGACCGGCACATTGTCGGCGTCCAGGTATAGCACCTCGGCGAATCGCGACCACTGGATCGCATACGGCTTGGATTCGAAACCGTTTAGCCGGGCGTGCGGATGCTGCTTGCGGACTTCGTAGGCGTCGATGCAAGCCACGTCCAGCGGCGTCACGAGTTCTTCCCAGGCCCGGTTGCGTTCCCGCTCGCCAAGATACCAGACTTCAATGGGCAGCATACATCCCAGCTGGCGTAGCATGCGGATCAGAACGTAGGCACCTACCAGGTACTTGGGCCCGCCAGCGTTGATGACGATGCCGCGGCCGGCGAACTGGCCGGCGGGATACTCGCACCTGGCCAGGTCCCCGTCGATGAATGCCTGGACCATCGCGGGGGCGTTGGCCACGGTCAGATCGCTTGCGTGATTGCAGCAGGCCATGCTAGATTTCCCTCCCGAATCCTTTGTCTTGACAGCGGCGTCGTAGACACGGCGATCGACTGCGGCGTCGCCACCCATCGCCACGACGACGGTGTCTGCGGGCGCGGGGTTGGCCGCCCGTGCGATCCACCAGTAGCGGCGATCGAGGATCGTCACGGGCAGGCGGGCACGCTGCACCGCGACATTGAAGGCTGTCTGCTCGTACTTGAATCGGGTGACGTAATCCGGGGCCACTGCCAGCCTGTGAGCATCCTGCCACACGTCGGCATGCCGTCCGTTGGCGATCCAGAATCCACCGGCGAAGTAGCGGCTGGGGTCGATGCCGTACCGCCCACAATCCTCGTCACGGGATTTCGAGGGCCAATCGAGCACGACCACCGGCCAGGGCTGATCTTCGAACGCTGAAACGTCCCAGGGCTGCAGGAACCTGGCGTCAGCATCGAAGTACAGGATGGTTTGGCCAGGAAACCGCTGTAGCAACTGCAGCTTGTACCGCGATGGCTTCGACTCGCCGGGCGTCTCGCGAATGATGTGCGCCCGCAGGCCGGTGAATCGCTCACAGGATTCGGCGGCCGCCTCGGCCAGACGTTCGTACTGCTCGCCCACGGCGATGGTCACGGCGATCATTAGTAGCCCCTTTCATGGGGCCACGGCACGTGGAAATCGGCCGCCCGATGCATGTGGCCGGCGAGCCCCGTGCTGGTGTAGCCGATATGCTGGGCCAGACTGCGGATCGTCGCGTAGACGTTTTGGTCTTTGACAAGCTGGTTGCGTAGCGCCATGTCCACGGTACGGCTGGGCGTCGCTGCTAAGTGGTCCACGACCGTGGCAGCGACGCCGGGGGCGAAGTACAACGCCTGGGTGCCGTAGAAGCTGGAGGCGACGTAGGACTGGTAGTGAACGCCGCGGGGCGATCGCTGAACGTCACCGGGATAGTACAACGCCAACACGTAGTCCCGGCGTCCGGCGGCCTGCATCTCGTCGAGGGCCAGGAGTAGGCAGCGATACCAATCGGGCCGCATCAGGACGTCATCTTCCAGCACGATCAGCCCTTCGTCGTTGGCGTGCTGCAAGCAGCGACGATAATTGGCGTTGAAGCGGGTGTGGATGCTGGTGTCCTTCATGGCGGCCCAATCGGCCGCGGTGAGCGGATGGATCGTCACACGGCGGCCGGCATGCGGCTTGGCGTAAGCGTGATCCGGCCCACCGACGCACACGTGGACGGGGCCACCGTGCCAGTCGCTGGCCAGCAGGCTGGTCATGGTGGCGTACAGGTACGGTTGCGGGCGGGCCACGCTGCAGACGGCGATTGGAATCACGGGTATCGCTCCAGGATCTGCAGGACTTCCTCGGGCCGGATCATGGCCATGCATTTCGCTGCCGGCCGGGCAAGCCCCTCGGTGACCGGATACTGGCACAGGCTCTTGTCCTTGGCGTCGCCGTCACCCAGCGGCACGACGCGGGCTCGCCAGCAGGAATGGGGCCGGCAGCAATCGAGCTGGCCGACGGTGTGCAGCGTGTGCTGGTAGGGATACTGGACCCAGGTGGCCGGCTCGCGGCCGCCAACGATGCAGATGTACGGCCGCTGCCATGCGGCCATCAGGTGTTGCAGGAACGTCACGGGGCCGAGGCCGCCAACGGCGCGGTGGGCCAGTAGGATCGTCTCTCGCATCGGCGGGCCACTGTCCAGTAGGCTGACGACGCCCCGCAATTCCGGGTGATTGTGCTCCCGTAATCCGATTTGCACCCAACAGATCCGATTGGACGTGCGGTCGATGACCTCCTGGTAGTATTCGAGCGGCCAGCCCTTGCAGGTGTAGTCGTTCTTCAGCCCGGCCACGACGAGCCAGATCGGCCGGCTGCCGGCTGCCACTGCCAGGTCCGTGGCCCCGGGCCAGAGTTGACTCAGCGGCCTGGCGGATTCTTGATCCGTCAAGTACAGGTGGGGCCTGTTCGTCTTCAGCCGCAGTTGCCGCCGCAACTGCTCGCCGAGGTATTCTGTATATCCGGCCAGGAATGGGATCGATTCTTGGTTGCAGCGGTTGATGCTTGGGTAATGCATGTCGATCTGCTGCGCGCCAAACTCGTCGTCGCCGCGGATCGGTGTCACGTGAGGATTGGCCGTCCAGATGTCAGGATGTGGCGTCCGCACGTCGGTAACGTACTGCCAGGATAGGTCCGGTGCAATGACTCGACGGCCGCCGTGAGCGTCAGGATGTCGCCCGGACAGAGGCCGGTTTTTAGTATCAGCTTTCGGGGACGGACCTGGGCCACGGGACCGACGGCGCGGCCGAACTCGGCAGCCTTGTGGACATCGGTTTCTCGCTCCGCACGCCGGATCGCCTCGTCGATGATGCCGGGGAACGGGTCGAGGGGGTTCAAGCGGAACGCCAAGCCCGTGGTCACCGCCCGCGTGGCGGCCGTGAGCTTATCCCGCCAGCCAAAGCGGTCTTGCCCCTGACGCATCCAGGCGATAATGTCGTCGCGATGTTCACGGCAGCCAGCGGGTCCCCAGGCGTTCATCTGCTCCGCCCGAGTCAGGCACTGGCAGTCGGCGCTGTGCTGGACGCCCAGCGACTCCAGCAATCGCCACAGTTGGCTGCCGGGGCCGTGGCCGTTACGCACGCGGTCCAACCTGCTGGAACCGTCCTGGCCCTGGCGGCCACGCAGCAGATGGCCGTATTGGGCGAGTAAGGCTTTTGTGCGTGCCGGGTCGTTCCTGACGGTGTAAATCGCCAGGCTCACGGTTACGTCGTTTACTGCTTGTGGCGGTGTCCCTTTGCGCGTGCAATACTCACACGCTTCGGGATTGGGGGCTGGCGGTTGGCCGGCGATTTCGGCGGCCACTCGGCATGTCTGGTCTGACGTCAAGTGTGGACAGTTCATAGGGCATAGCACTCCATAATGTTGAGGTAACCCAACGGGAACTCTTCTGCCGGTTCGCCACCTGCTTGGGGACACATGCAATCTGCGAAGCCAGGACACTCGCTGGCGATGATTTTCCAGATCTTGTTGCCTTCGCCGTCTAAGATGACTTGAGCTGTGCAGGTGGCCTGCGTGCAGGTTGTGGGGCTGCTGACGGAACTCGACGACAGGCCGCAGTCGGTATACTGGACCTGGCCAAGGTACGTCGGTGCGGTCGCCGGGGCCGGGCAGTCGCAGCCCGGCACGTCAGGACAGGGCGTAACCAATTCCCAATGCAATCCCATCGTTCGCCTCACTCGCAATTAGTGATCATGTAGTGACCGTGGAATGCACCGGGAGCGGTAGGTGTCACCGGGGAACACCCGCTGCGAATGCGGCACGTATCGGCGCCTTCCCACTGCTGCGTGTTGGCATTCCAATACCACTTGCACTGCCCACAGCCGCAGATGCAGTCCGTATGGACCTGCATGCCGGCATCCGGTTGTTCCGTGGGCAGCCCCATCGCGCAGTATCCGCCGGCGACCGGGCAGAAGTTCTGGCCGGCGTATGTCAAGCTCCAGTAGTACCAGCGCTTTTCGGTGTCCAAGAGTGCGTCCCAGACAAACCCGTCGTACTCGCCACAGAAGCATGAACTGGATGAACTCGAATTGCTGCTGTGGCTGCTAGACTGAGACGACGGGCTACTGGGTGAGGACGAGCTACTGGGTGAGGACGAGCTACTGGGCGAGGGCGAGCTACTGGCCGACGACGGGCTGCTGGAACTGTCTGCCGCGGCCACCCACATGCATTGACCGCTGCAGACGGGGCTGCTGGACGAGGGACTGTCGGACGACGGCGGCGGGCTCGATTCGCTGGAAACGCTCGAATCGCTTGACGGCCGACTGCTCGACGGTGGTGGACTGCTGGACGGTGGATTCGACGACGGGGAACTCGACGGCGGGCTGCTCGACGGCGAGGACGGGACGCTGGAACTGCTCGACCCGCAGTTGCACACGTCCACGCAGACAGTGCCGGCAGCGGCCACGCTGCAGAGTTTGCCGCCTTCGAAGACCATCGTCACCTGTGGCTCGCAGACGTTGTTGCCGGAACGATAGAGCTGCCCGGTGCCGACGGTGATCGAGCCCGTGTAGTCGCACTCTGGCGGCGGGCTGCTGCTGGGGCTGCTCGAAGGTGGCGGGCTGCTCGACGGTGACTCACTTGACGGGCTGCTGGAACTGGAGCACACGCCGCCGATGGCGATGATTTCCCACTGGCACTCATCGGCCCAGTACTTGGCGACGCCCCGCGTTCCGGACGGCGCTACTTGGCCGTCGAGGTTGGCGACCAGACGATACGCATCGACGACGTCCAGCGATTGCCCGGTGCCGATGACGGTTGCCGAGGCGGTCTGCCCGCACTTGAGAGCTGCCAGCAATTCGAATCGGACCGTAGATTCGCCATCGCCCAGTCGGACGATCGCCCAGCCCGTGCCGGCGTCTTTCCACAGGATCCTGGCCGATCCGTACTGGGCGGTGACCAGCCCCGTGGTCGTGCCAGCCTGGACGCTGGCGAATAGGTCGCCAGAATCGGTGACACTAACTTTGACCGGCGTGACGCCGGCCACGATCCCGCGTCCGATGGAGTTGGCCTTGAGCGGTTCCAGCAGGACGCAGAAAGCGTTGCACTTGCTGGTGGGAGCGACGCCTGTGAAATTGGGCCGGTTCTTGAACTCCTGCAGGTTGTCCGTGGGCGTAATGATCGGGGCGGAAAGGGCCAGCACCGCGAATCGGTCCTGGTCCGAGCCGGACGCGTTCTTGACCTTGACGATTGTCGTCTGCCGGTTTTCACGCCGGCGTCCTGGCCCACGTCGTGCTGGCGATTCCGCTCGGCCCGCGCAGCGTCTTGCCACGCGTTGAACGCCGCCGCTGGCATTTCCAGCCGCTCGCCGGCCCGGACCTTTTTCCAGACATCGCCCACGTTACGTCCCAATCCCCAATCCAGAGAAATTCCCGCTCTCGTAGACCTTCTCGACGTAAACCGCCGCAGGCTGTTTCACGAGGACCTTCTCGTTTTCCGCGTCCGCGTAGCGCACCCAGAGGTACTCCCATCCCTTCTTATCGATAGCCTCCAGGTCGCCAACGACCAGGCCCGTGACGTTCGGGCTGGCTGCGAAGCGGAACGTGATCTCCCACTCATCGTCGCCACGCTTCGATCCGGGCGCCCCCAGGAACAGGACTTCGCCGGCAGCGAAGCCTTTGAACGTGCCGTTGTTCACCTTGCCAGTGAGGGCGAAGAGCGTCAGCTTGTACGTCCCGGTCACCAGCGACGCAGCGATGTAATGCGTCTCGGTGAAATTGAACACGGGGATCGTGATGTCGACTCCCTCGACACTGTCTGTAGTCACGCCGATGGCCTGTTTGAAGTCCGGCGGCGTCTCGCCGGCCTTGGCCTTCTTGGCGATCGTCGACAGGCTTTGGGTGATGTGCTGCGTGCCACCCCCGGTGTCAAACGTATATGACGACTCGTCTGGCTCGCGAGAGTCGTAGCGCACATGCACGTCCCACATCCCGTTGCCGAACGGCGAAATGCGATAGTTGGCCAGTGGCAGGCCGGCGTAGGTTGCCGGCACCGTGGCCTCGACGGCGCCCCGGATGGCCACGTCGTCGTCGCTTCCGACCGCGGTGTAGACCAGCTCCGCATAGGCGCGTTCCGGCCCTTCTTCTGCTTCGCGGCTCTGGGGCCGTTCGATGAGGGCAATGGTCATGGTGATCCCTGCTCGGCCTCGCGTTTCAGAAGCCGCTTCCGACGTCTCTCGTCACACTTCCGCTGGTTGTTGCAACAGCCGCCGTCGCGCTGCACCTGCATCACGCCGACTGGCTTGGCCTAACGGGGCCAAGGGCACAAAGGACGCGACAGACGCCAAAACTCGCGGCCCTTCCGGCGTAGATACGCCTTCCCGCCTTGCTTTCCGCCCGCGTCGAGCAACACTCGTCGCGATTTCCCGATTCTCTTCAAGGAGCCTGCCATGATTACGCCCAAACGCGGCGACCGGATACGACTGGTCGCCATGCTCGACGACCCCGATCCCATCACACCCGGAACCACGGGCACCGTTACTGCGGTAAGGCAGTACGGTTCCGGTCGAGACGCCTGGCACCAAGTCGACGTGGACTGGGACAACGGGCGGACGTTGATGCTCGTCGTGCCGCCGGATCGGTTCGAGATCGCGGCCGGACAGCGTGTGGGAAACGCCGCCGTCACTGGCTGAAACGAAATAGTCGACGTCAGGAGGCTCTTCCGGGTTACCCATCGGTGAGAATCCGGCGGCCGAGTCTGGCTGGACGAATGCGAGGATACGCTCTAAGACCATGCAGCGGCGATGTCGTCCACCAGATCGCTGAGCACGGTTTCCAGCGGCGACAGTTCCGTCGCCGAGTCGGCGAACAGCTGGTCCCGCCCGGCACGCGACGCCACGCTGCCGTCCACCGCCGTCCACGTGTACCCGCCCGCGTGCGGATCGACCGGCTCGATGTCCAGTGGCGTGACGCCTGGTGCCGCGGCGTCCACGCGGAACTGCAAGCGGGCGATTTCGCGCAGGCCGGTGCCCAGCGGCTGACCGCCCGAGCTGATCATCCCCACGCGGAGATGCCCGGCGGCGATGAGGGTCGAGGAAATGGCCCAGCCGTTGGCCGTATCCGTGCCAGCCGCGATCCCGTCGTGGATCGTCAGCTGAGACGGGTCGAAGAACAGGTCGAAATCCAACGCGCCCACGTTGGTCGCCGCAGGATCAATGTCCAACTTGATCGGCACGGAAACCAAACCACCAACGCTGGCCGGCAGGTTGACATCGATCCGGAACTGCGGATCGACTCCGCCGCCCACAGGCGTGATGCCGATGTGCGGATTGTCCGGCACGAACGGCTCGCTCAAGCCCAGTCCTTCCTGCACGATCAGGAACGCATCGGCCGCCGACAGCATCCCCGAACCGTCGGCGTCGCCCACGATCAACGGGTCGGTCCAGGCATGAGCCGCAAACCCGCTGGCCAAACCCAGCGCGGCTTGCACGCTCAGGAATGCGTCCGCCGAACTGTGAATCCCGCTACCGTCCGCATCGCCCAGGTAGGCGGCTTTGTGGACCGCCACATCGCCGACCGCCGCGATCGTACCGCCGTTGACCGACACGTTCTCCAGCCGCATCGCCTGCACCGCGCCGTAGAGAGCGTCGCTGGGCACCATCGCCGTCAG
Source organism: uncultured Pirellulaceae bacterium (assembly GCA_964486845.1). GTDB lineage: Bacteria > Planctomycetota > Planctomycetia > Pirellulales > Pirellulaceae > Anammoximicrobium. The sequence goes on along the minus strand of CAZAQY010000204.1, from coordinate 5,775 downwards.
CCGCACGACATCGACATTCGTCCCGGACAGCGGTGTCGTCCCGGACGCCCGGATCTTCGCCACGCCGGGCGTGCTGGTGTCGGGCGGATTGACGACAGTCCAATCGACCGGCAATCCTGCCGCCAAGGTGGCCGCCGTGATCGCCAGCAGGTTCGGGTCGTAGACCAGATCCACTGCCAGCGACGTGACGCCCGCCGCGTTGTCGAGGCCGATCGGCAGACCCGTGGCCGTGTTGGGGACGTTCACCAGTTGGCCGGCGCCGCGGGCGAAATCCGGGACGCTAACCACGCGGTCCGGCGACGCCAGGATCGTCAGTGGCGAAGAGAAGTCCCCGCCCGAGGTCCCGTCGGCGTCGCCGTCCAGCGCGTTCCCAGCGGTGTCGCGAAACGCCGCTGCCCCGCTTTTCAGGCTGACCGTGTACGTCCCCGGCGGCAACACCTTTCCCGTGGCGACCCACTCGACGCCCCGCAGGCTGTCGTCCACGACCAGCGAGCCCGCGACCACCTTGCCGGTGCCATCCAGTACGGTCACATCGGGCGGACCGAGTGTCCCTTCCGTCCCGTCGTACAGGTTCAAAGCCGTCGTGGCCAAGGGGCCGTTGAAGGTCGCCACCAGGCCGCTGGCGGTCGGGACCAGGGCAGTGATCCGCAGGCTTTCCGTGGTAAAGTTCCAGCTTGTGGCACCGCTGAGTCCGGCGAAACCGTTGCCCGCCAAATCTGCGAACGCCCCGGCAGCCACTTCCACGTAATAGCCCGTCAGCGGCGCGAGCGTCACCGCAGGCATGATCGTGGCGGTAGACTCCCAAACACCCACCGTTCCACCGGCCACGTCGATCCGCTCGATCACCGCATCGTCCGTCGTTCTCCTGAGGACAATGTCCCCCGTCCCCTTCTGAATCCCTTCGTTGAACGTGATGCTCAGGCTCGTATCCGTCGGCACGCCCGCAACATCATCGAGCGGCGACAAGCTGCTCAATGCGGGCGGCGTGGTGTCGTAGGTCACGCTGTTGTCGTTGCTGACCGACGCCGGATTGGGATTCCCCGCGGCATCGTGCGTGGCGCCCGCATTGACGCTAGCGATCACCGTCCCGTCGCGAGCCATCCCGCTGACCGCCACATTGTAGGTCGTGTCGCTGCCGGTCACGACCGCTGTAGTCGCTCCCGCCGTGCCGCTGAGCGTCACGTCGCCCGCAGCAAAATCGCTGACCACCTCACTGAACACCACCGTGAAGTTAATCGGGCCGCCGTTCGTCGGATCGAGTTGTCCGGCCGCCTGGTTGATCGTCACGGCCGGGACCGTCACGTCATAGGTCACGCTGTTGTCGGTACTCGTCGAAGCCAGGTTGAGGTTACCCGGCCATGTCACTTCTTGCGGGAAGAATACAGAGCCTCCCGCCACGTCGTACGCCTTGCCCGCCGCAATGCGGGCGACCACCTCGCCGGGGCCGGTCATGCCGGTGACGGCGATGTCGTACGTGGTGAGCGAACGTCGCCTGACCGTTGCGACCAGGCTGCCCGGAGCGGTCGAACTCGTGAGGTCCACTTCCCCGTTGTTGAAGTCAAACACCGGCTCGCTGAAGACGGCCGTGAAATGGACGGTCGCAACGTTCGTCGGATCCGGCTGGTCGGCCGCCCGGTTGATGATTACGGTCGGGCCGTCCAGGTCATAAATCAGCGGCATTTCTCGGATGTCGGCCGCCGCGTTTACATTCCCCGCCACATCCTGGACCACTCCCGCTGGAATCCGCACGAAAACGGCGCCGCTGCCCGTCATGCCGGTCACGGTGATGTCGTAGGTAGTGCCGCTCCCAGCGACATGCGCTGCCAAGGTGCCCGAGGCGGTTGAGCCGCTCAAATCGAGTTCGGTCGCGAGGAGGCCTGTCACCGGCTCGGTGAAACCCACGGCGAAGTGGAGCGAGGGGGCGCTGGTCGAGCCGTAATCACCACGCCCGGTGACGACGGCTCGCGGCGGCGTCACATCGTAAACCACTGCGTAGTCCACGCTGGTGGAGGGCAAATTTGGGTTGGCGGCCGCGTCGTGGGCAACTCCCCTGGGAATCCGGGCGACGACCTGTCCGGTTCCCGTCATCCCGCTGACTTCCACGCTGTAGCTCGTTCCGCTGCCGCTGACTGTCGCCGCCAGCGTCCCTGGCGTGGTGCTGCCGAAAAAGTTCACATCGCCGCCGTCGAAGTCACTCACCGGGGAGCTGAAGACGACCGTGAAGCGGATGGGACCGGCATTGGTCGGATCGGCCTGGCCAGCGGCGCGGTCGATGGTCACCACCGGTCCCGGTTCCACGGCCGCGGACGCATGAAAGGTATGGGTGAACAGTCCGCCCCGCTCGCCCAGGATCGCGTTCTGGTTCAGTGCCACCGACGGAGCCTCGGTGAAGACCATACCGCTCGTGCCGCCCCACATCGTCGTGCTGGTCGTGTCGAGGAGCAGATCGCCGCGGAGTTGCAGCTCGTAGTAGCCCTCGGCCAGCGGCGCCGCGCCGGTCCAGGTGAGCGTTTGCGTCGTCGCATTGTAGGCGAACTGTGCCGGATCGAGTGTGATGGGTCCGGTTTCGCGGTTCACCAGGCCAACGGCCGAAGTGATCGACCCGTCGCCGGCCGGTGCCGCCAGCATCGGCCCGATGTTCATCGCACGCGTGAAGTGCATGGAGAGCGATGCCACCGGCGGAGTCGAAACGTCGACCTGGTCCACTCTGGGCGGCAAGGGCTTGTCCCTGCGCGGCAGGTGCATTTCCGTGGCCTGGAGCGCCTTGCGGACCTCATCGGCCTCGGCATCTCCGTAAAGGTCCCTGGCCGCCTGGATGATATCGTGGTAGGCTCCGTTGAAATTCTCGGAAGTGACGAAGTACTCCGTGTACGCCCGGTACCAGATCTGCGACAGCTTATCGACCCCCAGACCCTTGATCTCGAATCCGTTGAAACTCCCGCCTTCGGCAATGAGGTAGGCGGCCTTGGCGGGGACCAAGGCATTCCAATGGATGTTCATGTCGTCGTCTGGCCAACTGATAAAAAATTTTGGGTGCCGATACCGGTCTGGAGCGCCGGTAAGGAACGACACTACGCTCGATCGCGGATCGGAAAAGGAGACCGACGGTCCCCATATGAATCCCGCGTCGTCCAACCAGTCCACACGGCCGTCCATCAGGTAGTCCTCAAATGCCTCCCCGAAGACGTAACTCCAGGCCTCTTCCAGTGAGCCCGATTCGCCGCTGTAAAACATTGCTATTGCATTGCCGTCAAATCGGTCAACAGCATGCGCGTACTCGTGGGCGATGATGTCGGGTGAAGCGAAGTCCCGGCCTATACTAATCGTGCTGCCGTTCCAGTTGCACTCGGTAAGGCCGTCTGTTATCCACACTCTTGTCAACGCTGACTGACCGAAGGTCCCGCCGTAGTTGTTGGCCCCGTTGCGACCGAAGGTGACGGCCCAATAGTCGTAGACATCCTCGAGCATGTCGTAGGTCACGTCGACCGCGTTCTTGTAATCGGCCCGCGGCCGTGTCGGGTTTTCGCCTCGCGCCGGTTGTCCCTCCGAACGCCCGAAGGTGTAGTCGTACCAGGTGTCGTAGTAGTCGAGCCGGTATTGCCCACTGTCGTCCAGGTCTCGGATTTCCCGCTGCAAGTAGCGGTTCGCCGTGACCTGGAACACCAATTCGCCGCTGTGGGCGTCGATGTAGAACCGCTCGTTGCCGGACGTCCCGTCGACCGACACGTGGATCTCCCATACCAGCCGCGAAGCCTGCTCTCCCTCGTTGTCGATCAACTCACCGTTCCAGACGTAGAGCGTCGTGGAGCGGACTAGCACCGGCAGGCCTTCCGGCACAGCGAAACGCTCGAGGAAGAGCGCCCGTGCCTCATCAACCGCCTCGGCCGCCAAGATCGATGGAGTTGGGTCAACACGGATCTCATTCACCAGCCGACCGCCGGCCGTATTGACCGTGCCATCGGGGGCCAGGTGGACGTTCAGCCCCGTCCCGTAGACCGGAACGCCCTGGTACACCTGCTGCAATTTGACGTGCGTCACGCCGATCTGGTCCGCTTCGACCACGAACGGGACCAGCTCGGCGACAGGTTGTTCCAGCCCGAACTGTCGCCCCTGCGACTCCAGGAACGCGTCGGCCACTGCCCCCGCCTGCACGCGCAATGCCGTCACGGGAGTCGCGATGGTGCCCCCGTGAGTTGCGCTGAGCGCCCTCGCTACGGCCGATCCGGCGGGCATCAATTCATCGAACGTCAGAGGCTGACGCATGGACTCCAGCACGCCGCCGCTCAGCCGCCGTTCGGCCACCCTGCCGTACCGCTCGACGACGTCAGCCGCGAACGCGGCATCGACGGTGAACGACCCGCTACCGTTACCTAGGTCGATCCGGTCGTCGGCTGCGCTGGCGAAAGGGGCCACCATGTCAGACGAACGCACTTCGGTCGCCCCGCGGTCCGCGGCCCACTGCACCGTCACAACCGCCAGCACGCGTCGCGTTTCGAGTTGTTCCGCCCGAAGATGCCGATACCGTCTGCGTTTCGCTGAACCCATTCCTACCTCGCCTGGTTCGTGTCGCTATCGCCGTCCCGGCTGGAGACATGTCTTGCCTCTTCCCTCATCCAGAAACGTTGAAACACCCCATTTTTAACCACCTTTACGACTTCACACAACGTCTTTACGGATCTTCCGCAGAATTTATGGGTAAGATTGGCAAGAATGACTAAGGAAGAAGCGGACTGAAGACAGTGTTGGCTGTGCCTGGGGAACCAGTCCCCCAAGGTCGCGACCACGCCGCCCACGCGGCCCCAGACAGCCGGACGCTCACACGATAGGCACCGCCTGTGAGCGGCAGCCGCTGGCCGCGATACAGCAGCTGCTGACCTTATCGCCACCCGCGCGGCCCCGGGTGCCTGGTCGTGGGGGCGACTGCACGCCGCGATGGAGGTGGTGGAAGCCGCTTGGCCGCGATCCTATAGTGTGTTACAGCGGCAACGATTCTGCGGATTACCAATTCGAGTCTTCCGATTCCCCAGAACCCGGGACGGTGTGTCCTTCCTGATTCACCTGGAGTCTGCCATGGCGAACATTCTCAAATCGGCGCCTTGCCGGCCGGCCAAGTTTCCCCCGCCCCTCGGCGGAACAGGACACAAAGTCCACACGGGCGATAGTCTCGCCAACCTCGCCGGACGCTACGGCCGGTCCGATCCGTGGGACATCATCGAATTCAACTTCCGCACCCGCGACCCCCGCGAAGTCAACTGGTACCTCGAATACTACGTCGGCTGCACCAAGCCCTCGCCCGATGGCAAGAACTACAGCTTCGACTCCAGCGACAATCCCGGCATTATCTACATTCCCCCGCACACGTGGACTCCCAGCGCAGACCTTGCCCTCCGCCGCCTCGTCGTCGGAACGCTCGCTAGCCCCGTCATCCATCGTCTCAACGTTACTCACGGGGGCCACCACATCACTGGGCGCTCGATGGCCGTCGTGGCCAACAAGGTAATCGACGGCGAAATCGGCGTCGTCTACGACTCCGCCCTCGGCTCCGACGAAGCCGAGTACGACTCAGGCACCGATACATTCCACCTCGGATTCCGCAACGCCCACACGCCGACCCGCAAGGCCCTCATCGTCCATGAGGCCGTCCACGCCACCCTCGACCTGAAGGTCGCAGATGTCACCGTCGCCGAATCCGAATCCCTCGCCTACGTCGTCCAGAGCTTCTAGGCGACCTCCTGGACTACGCCAGGAAGTCGAGGCCATCGGTGCGGCACTTGT
>CAZAQY010000203.1:0-15821 GCA_964486845.1 uncultured Pirellulaceae bacterium | reverse complement strand
TAAGACGTGAAGCGAGCGTATTCAACAATCCGACTCGATTCGCGGCGCAGACCGCATCCCGGCCTGACGATGATCGAGTTGCTGATCGTGGTCGCCGTGATGGCGATCTTGATCGGCATCGCCTTGCCGGTGATGAAGACGGGGATCGAGGGCCGCAAGCTGCGGGAGGCGGCTCGGCAGGTGAACACGGGGGTCACGCTGGCCAAGGCGTTGGCCGCCGAGACGAATCGCTGTGCAGGTTTGATGATCGACGTCGAATCGGTGCCAGAGAGTCCGAAGGTGTTCGCGAGGCGATTGTATCTGGCGGAAACGCCCCCGCCGTACGCGGGTGATATGGTTGGGGCTACGGCTACGATTTCGAATCCGTTTGAGGCAACATTCGATGCCAACAGCGCCAACCTTGCCAACGTTGCCAAGATTGGAGACCTCGTTCGCTTCGACCATCGGAACCCGTATTATCAGATCTCCAGTATCGTGCCTGTTGGCACGGGCTTTGTCGTGAGTTTTTCTGCTCCGCCGTCGGCTGGCTGGCCTGCTACTGGCCTTTCACTATCCTACGAGATCATTCGGAGCCCGGAAAAATCCAGCGCCACTCCCTTTGAGTTGCCCAGCGGCGCCGTGATCGACTTGACCAACTCCGGGTTCGGCTTGAGCAACGCGAGTCTGGCGACGGGGATTCCCGAGTCACCGCCAGCATGGGTCCACGAGAGTGCGTATGTCCGAGGCACGTACTGTCGGCCGACCAGTCGGCACGGCTTCTGCTACATCGCGGGCATCGGAGGGGTTTCAGCAACGACGGAGCCCACATGGCCCACGACGCTGGGAAGCACCGTGGTCGATGGCACCGTGACATGGCAATGCGTCAGACCTGCCCCGATCACGATTGTCTTTGCTCCGTCGGGGCGGGTGACGGGGGTGATGGGACTGAATCCTTCCCCATTTTCCAGTATGCCCACCCAGACACTGCATCTCCTGGTCGGCAACTTGGCGAACGTCGGCGCATTGAACCTGGCAGATCGTTCCGGCCTGTGGGTTTCCGTGGGACACCACACGGGAAGGATCACCACAGCGGAGAACGCGTCCTTCCCGCCGCTGTGGACCAGCGCGACTCCGTACGCGTCCGGCACCTATTGTCAACCGACCACGCCGAACGGTTTGTGCTACATCGCGGCCGTCGCGGGGATTTCCGGAGCAGGCGAGCCCGCTTGGCCGGGCTTGCCGGGCGCAACGGTCACCGACGGGGCAGTCGTGTGGGAGTGTAGGTCGCCGCCGGTATGGACCGCATCGACCGTTTGGCCTCGCGGCGCCTGGTGTCGGCCGACGACGGTTAACGGTTTCTGTTTCGTCGCGACGGTAGCGGGAACTTCCGGAGCATCCGAGCCGGCGTGGCCTACGGAACTGGGAGCCACGGTGGCGGATGGCGAAGTCGAGTGGGAATGCACGCTCGCCCTGGAGCCGGCTCGTGAGTACGCCCAGTCGGCGCAAGCGATCGGAGGGCGGTGACGATGACCAACTCGTGCCACAAGGAAATGATGTTTGCCCCCGGACGCCTCGCGCCGCCTCGCCCCGAACGCCGCTCCGGCGTCACGGTGTTGGAAGTGTTGTTTTCCATCGGCATTGTCACCGTGGGGCTGTTGGGGGTGATGATCATCGTCCCGCTGGCGGGCCTGCGCACGTCGCAGGGCACGATCGCGGACGGCGCCGACCGGTTGGGCCGCAACGCGATTCGGGCCTTCGACGTGTACCAGATGCGGCGGCCGGACGCCTGGGCCCAGTTGGACCCTACTGGCGCCGCGCAGTATATCCCCTTCACAGGCGGCGAACCGTTTTGCATCGATCCGCTTTACATGGCTGCGAATGCCAGCAAAGTTGGGATTTTTCGCTTTCCTTACCTGGGAGCGGGGGCAACCCCGGTGCCGAACGACGTTCCGTTCATGAGGCGGATTTCGCTGCGGACTTTTCCGGGAGCCACGCTCCCATCGGCGATTCCCGGACTGACGGGTTCGCGGATCATGTCGGTGGATCAAGCCGGCCAGTTTTTCTTGGGCGAGGACGACCTGGTGTTCAACCTGCCCAAGGACCGGACGGCACCGCCGCAACAGAAGTTCAGCTTCGATGACAGTGCCTCGCCCGTCACGACGGAGCGGCTCAAACGTCAATGGGAAGGCAAGTTCTCCTGGCTGGCGACCCTTGTTCCCAAGCCAGGTTACAGCAGCGACACATACCTGCTATCCATCGTTGTCTTTCATCGGCGCGAGCCACATGTGGACGCTGAGCGGATCGTGGATGTCCCGTCGTTTAGCACCGCCGGCTATAAAGGCGTCATCAGCACCGGCGAGAACGGCGGCGAAGTGGTACTCCATGCCGGTTCGACTTGGTATCCGCGTGATCCGAAAGCCGATCTGCAGATGAAGGAAGGCGAGTGGCTGATGCTCGCAGGCTATGACACGGCGACCAGCCGCGGATATTTCCAGTGGTATCGCATCCAAACAGCGGACGCAGGGCCGGTTCCCGATACCGCGGGAACGGGCTACGACCGCGACTTAACCCTGTTCGGGCGGGACTGGCCGATTGGCGTAGTCGACGTGACCAAGGCCGTCTGGATGCCCGGCGTCGTAGCCGTTTACGAGAAGACAATACGCCTGGAGAATTCGTCGTTGTGGACGGACCTCTACTAGGATTCGCCACCGGGCTTGTCCCGGTGGTTCAAGGCTTTTGCACTACGAGCGTGCTGAGGACGAGTCGATGCGAACCGCACGAGACGCGTCACAGTTGCAGGGGATTCTGCGGCGCGAGTTGCCGCGGATCCGGGAGATGTACGGCGTCGAATCGCTCGCGCTGTTTGGCTCCTATGTGCGTGGCGAGGTCGGTCCGGAAAGCGATCTGGATGTATTGGTCCGGTTTCGTCACAGTCCCGGGCTGTTGCGGTTCATCGAACTGGAGAACCACCTCAGCGACCTGCTCGGCGTGCGTGTGGATTTAGTGATGGCCGAGGCACTCAAACCCAACATCGGCCAACGCGTACTGGCGGAGGCCCAGCCGGTATGAAAGTGCCCCGCGACCATCGAGATTACCTGGAGGACATTCGTCGTGCCGTTCTGAAGGCTCTTGAGTTTGTAGAAGGCATGGCGTGCGAAGATTTTCTCGTCGATGACAAAACGCTTTTCGCCGTGGTGCGTGCTCTGGAAACGTCAGCGTCAATGCGGAAGTAGTCTGGAAGACCGTCACGGAAGACCTACCAGGGTTGTTGCCCATGATTCAAGAACTCCTTGACCAGATGTCCAGAGGAGATGCGGCGGGCAGCAACGGCGGCGGAAGCGATTGAGCGTCTTGTCGTTTGCGTCTTTCCGGACGCCGACGAGACACGCGGCGGCCCAGGCAACCGCCGCGGCGAAACCGAGCAGAGGCAAAGCCGCCGTGTGCGGCCATAGATACGGAGAAGACAATCATGGTTTATCGTCCCCAAGACAGACGCGGCGTGGTCATTCTGATCGTACTCAGTTTATTGGTGCTGTTCGTCCTGCTGGTGGTCACCTTCGCCATCGTCGCGGGCCAATACCGCCGCGCTGCGCAGGCGGTCGGGAGGCGCGAATGGCTGGGCGAGGATCCGCAGAAGACGGCGGACCGCGTCATGTACACGCTGGTTCGCGAACCAGGCCTCGACCATACGGGTTCTCCGTTCCGAGGACACGCGTTGCTGACGGACGTGTACGGTATCCCGGTCAATCGTCCGGCGACGGGAGACGTTGTTCCCAAGACGATGAAGGGGCGGGTGTCGGCCAACGTTACGCCGTTGGCCGGCGGACAGATCGTGCAGTTCGATTTTGTTCACCTCGATACTTCCTCTACCGGTTGGCCTGTGACAACGAACGATTCGTTGAGCGGCTTTTACGACGGCAGCGTGCTGACGTTTCTGGATGGCCCTTTGCAGGGCAACAGCGCGCGCGTCGTTGCCTATGCAGAACAGTCAACGGGCGTGTACCGGGTCAGGATTGTGAACCCGAACAACGATGGGACCGCCGTTCAGGTGCCTGCGGTTAACAATACCTTCTTGCTGAACGGCAAGCCGTTTGTCGGTACGGGATTCGGATACGACTCCACTGCTGCTTCCGGATCACCGCGACTGACGGACGAAGCGTTGAAGCCGAATCGGATCGGGCAACCCATCTATTACCCATCGACGCCGGCGAGGACGGATACGCTGATCCACTTCGTGAACGGGGGCCCGAACGAGTCCTACGACGCCGCTGACTACCAGAACATGATCCTGGGCGCAGTTGCGTACGACTCGTCGATCAGCAACACCAGGGTTTTGCCTTCATTTCATCGGCCGGAATTAATCTCGTATTGGAGGAATCTGACCAGTTCTCCTTCGGCGACGGAGTCTTGGGGCACGCTGGACAATCCGTCAGTCGTCCCGGCCGATTGGACTTCCTCGGCCAATCCAAGCCATCGCCAGTTTCGCCGAAAGCTTGTCTTCCGCCCCATGCCTTGGGATCACCCGAACTTCACGGGCAGCAATCAGTGGTTTGACGGGGCGACGCGGACCGCCCAACAGATCGAGGATGCTTTAACCAACGGCGGGGTTGATCTCAACGCAAACGGTATCTTCGAGCCCAACGAGGTCGCCTGGGACGTCGACAACGACGGCGACGGGATCAAGGACAGCATCTGGATCGACCCGGACCTGCCGATCCAAACGACCGAGGATGGCCGCACGTTTCGGCCGTTGGTCGCCATTCATTGCGTCGACATGGACGGGCGACTTAATCTCAATGCGCACGGCAACTTTGCCCACATCCCCGGAATCCTCCCGGTGCCTGTGCCCGTGCCGCTGGCGGGCGGCGCGGATTCGGCTACGTTTCCCAAAGGGCAAGGCTACGGACCGCCGGAAGTGGACTTGAACGACCTGATCAACAACAACGCCATCAACGGTCCGTACCACCTGCTGCTGCGAGCCCGTTACGGAGCCGATGGTTTGCCGGGTCGCGGCGGCTACGATCCGCTGATGCAGTTCAAGTTCTACGAATATCCCGGCAATTATTTCGCCAGTTTCTTCGCACGTTCCACGCACTTCAACAGATCGCCGACTCCCGTGACCCCGTTCGAGGCTCTGAGCAGTTTTGGCAGCAACATGGACCTGCGGGGGCTGTTCGCCTGCGGCGTAGATCACCGTGGCCAGCCGCTGTACGAGGGCATCTACACTCCAGGCTCGCCGCCGTCGGGGTTTGTCGACCAGCTGACGGATAGCCCTTACGAGTTCAATTTGAACAACCCGTCCGGAGCGGACGCGCCCTTTACGGTCGCGGAACTCGAAAAGGTCCTGCGCTACCGTGACTTCGACGCGTCCACGTTGCAGTCCCGGCTGACGGACCTCAACAACTTGGACTTCCTCAAAGACCCTCCCGTCGGCCCTGTTTTGGGGCCGGTCAACCGCCGGGCCGTCACGACGGACAGCTACGATATCCCCGTGCCCGGGGTGGTCAGCCCTGACGGCTGGACGGGCACGCCACCGCAGACCCTCGTGGAAATCCTGGCTGCCCGTTTGGGCGGGACGGCAAATTTGAATGCAGAGATCGCCAAGATGCTCTCGCCCGACTTGATGATGGGCCTGCGGATGGACATCAACCGGCCGTTGGGCAATGGGCGTGACGACAACGGCAACGGCGTGGTGGACGAAGCCTACGGCGTCGCGGATCCCAACAACGAGTCGTCGGGTCCGGAGTACGCCCTGAACGGCGCAAACCCGACCATTCCTGCGATGGTCATCGACCACGATAACGACGGCGTGATCAGCGGCGACTCGGACGCGTACTTGGCTCGCCACTACCTGGCGCGTCACCTGTACGTCCTGCTGATGCTGCTCAAAGAACAGGGGTTCCAGTTTGACTTCGATGGCGACGCCAGCAACAACACCGAGGAGACGGCCCGAGTGCTCGCCCAGTGGGCGATCAACGCCGTAGACTTCCGCGACGCCGACTCGATCATGACGCCGTTCGAATATGACGTCAACCCGTTCAACGGTTGGGAGGTCGATGGGGACATCGCAACGGACGAAGGCGGAGACCGGCGCGTCGTCTGGGGTTGCGAGCGGCCCGAGGTGCTGATCGCCGAAACGCTGGCCTTTCACGACGTCCGCACGGAAGATCTCGATGATCCCGGCGGAACCAAGGCCGACGGGGACCCTGACGACGACCAGCGCTTGATGCCTCGCGGAGCGCTGTTCGTCGAGTTGTACAACCCGTGGGCGGGTCACGACAAGTGGCCGGGCGAATTCTATGCCGCGGCACCCAGTGGGCTCTGGGGCGTGGCGCTCAACCGGAGGAACACGGCCGGTCATCCGGTCTGGCGACTGGCGATCACGGGCAGAGCCGAACCCGATGCTCTGGACACGGCGAATCCCGAGCGCGCCGTCTATTTTGCCGACCCCGGTGGCTTGATAGCGACAGGCGGCGCCAAACTCGGCACGCAAATGCATTACAGTACCGTGGGAGGGATTGCTCCTTTGGTTCCCGGCAGATATGCGGTGGTCGGATCGGCCGGGCCCTGGTCGGCCGGGGCCCCGCCCAGTTCGCCCTACGCGACCACGATCGGCCGTCGAAGCGACGCCACCGAAGGCGGCGGGCTGAATTCGGACAAGACACGGCAGATTGTGCTCAGGCCGAACGTCGACCCGGATGTCAACCAGGTGGAAGTCCGAAACAACACCAATCCCCCCGTGGACCCGGCCGCCGATCCCATGACCGTGGACCCGCCGATGGACGGTTTCTCGACGCCGCCCGCGAATGTCCAGCCGGCGATCGCGGTTCCGGTGGATGCCGTGCTGGCCCCCGCCGGCTCGATCAGGACACGGACCAAAGTCAGGGCCACGCCGCCGCCATCCACGCCGGCGGGCTACGAGGTGGCTGACATGTCGTTGAGTATTTCCGAGCCTCTTGGCGGCTACGATGACACCGCCGGCTTCGATCCTGCACTGGCCGACGGCGAAGGGGCCTTCACGGCACCGATCGACACGCCGGTGCTGGACGCTGGCCGACTGCCCGCCCCCAACGCAACGATCGGCCCGGAGAATGGTTCCTATCCCGGTTACGTCCATCTGCAACGGTTGGCAAATCCACTGGCTCCCTACGATGACAACCTGAACCCGTATCTGACGATCGACGTGATGCCGGTGGATCTGACCGTGTTTAACGGGGTCACGGTAACCGGTGGCGGGGGGGAATTTGGCTGCTTCGAACGCGGAGCGGACGATCGCGTTGACAGAGAGTTCTGGCACCAGCCGCCCTCGACCGACCCCAGCCCGGGGGGCCCGCGGGGCGAGCCGAGTGCGGTCCATGTGTTCGGCTATGTCCTGCGCCACACGCTGGGCACGCTGAACAGGACCTATGCACCGGCGTTCGGTATTGCCGGCGCCCCCATCCCCGACATTCGCCCGTGGACCCCGCCGTTGCCCTCGACGTTCTACGTCGGCGCACCGGACACGATCTCAACCGCCAGACCCCCTTTCCCCTGGCTGCCGTGGAACAACCGGCCCTATGTCAGTCCCACCGAGTTGTTGCTGGTCCCGCGTTCGAGTTCCTCGTGGCTGTTGAGGGATTTCTCCACCTGCAGCCCGGCGCCAGGCCCGGCTTCGGCGTATGACAATCCGCTCGGCCGGTTTCACCACCTGCTGAACTTCTTCCACCAAAGCGATCCCAATCTGGCGACGCCGAATGCAGCGAACCTGTATCGCGTGTTCGAGTATCTCCGAGTGCTGCCAAAATTCGCAGGCACCGAGACGTTACTCAACCCCAGCACGACTGCGCCCCACTTCGGCTCGAATGCCGCGGGCACGGAGATGCTCCATCCACCCTTCAACCAGGTGTCGGCGTACCGCGAGCCGGGACGGATCAACCTGAACACGATCTACGACGAACGCGTCTGGAACGCGATTTGGGCCGGCCATCAGACGATCAGCTTCAACGACTTCGTCGATAATCGCCGCGGGTATGGCGCGACTGGCGGCAACATGTTCGCGCTAGATCCCGCGTCCGGCGTGCCAACGTTCTTCGCCAATCCCTACCGAGCGACCGGTTCGGCGCTGCTGGTTCCTCCACGCGACAACAATGACGACGGCAACGAGACAGAATTGGCACGCTTGGAAGTCGATTCTTCGCTGCTGCGCACCAACCGAATTCCGTACGGCCCGACGGCGCCCGCTGGTACCGATGTGCCGCGGTACCTGAACGCGTTCGGCGACCTTCCTCGCAACAGCGACCGCAATCCGTACTTCAGCTACCAGGCGTTGCAGCGGCTGTCCAACTTGGTCACGTGCCGCTCGAACGTCTACGCGCTGTGGCTGACGATCGGGTACTTCGAGGTGGAATGGAAACAGCACCCGGTTACCGGCCAGTGGCAGTGGGAACTCGGTCAGGAGGTCGGCATCGACACCGGGACGGTCCAGCGGCATCGGGCGTTTTACATCATCGACCGTTCGATCCCGGTGGCCTTCGAGCCGGGGCAGAACCACAACGTGGACAAGTGCGTGGTGTTGCGGAGGTTTATTGAGTAGGGGTCATTGGTCATTGGTCATTGGTCAGTGGTCAGTGGTCAGTAGTCAGTAGTCAGTGGTCAGTGGTCATTGGTCAATTGTCATTAGTCAGTGGTCCGTGGTCCGTGGGGGAAATGACGCGAAGCAGAGTGGTGCTGGGATATGAGCAGGCCGAAGTCGCCTGAGCTGCTCGAAACGCTGGCGGAGTTGCGCCGACGATACCCCGCTTGGCGGTTCGGGCAGCTGATCGAGAACGTAGCCGGCTGGGCCGATCAAGACGTCTGGGATGTCTCCGATGATGAGCTGCTGGAAGCGGCCCGAGCACACCTCGAAGCGGCGGCAAGACGGGAAGAGGAAGTCTGCGTCTAATTGGGTGGTGGTCAGTTGTCATTGGTCACTTGTCAGTGGCGGAATGGGGACGGGGAGGAGATGGGCGTGTTTGAAGGAGGAAGTGGGTGATGTCAGATCAGGAGTTGTTGGAGCGGATTGCCTGTGACCCGGGTGTGATGGTCGGCAAGCCGGTAATTCGAGGCACGCGCCTGACTGTGGACTACATTCTCAACCTGCTCGCGCACGGGGCGAGCGTGGAGGAAATCCTGGGCGAGTATGACGGCTTGCAGGCAGCAGACGTACGGGCATGTTTGCTGTTCGCCTCCCGTTCCATGTCGGATGCAGAGTTTATGCCTCTTGTGGCGGAGTCAGCGTAAGTGAGGTTCCTGGTCGATGAGTGTACGGGTTCTGCGGTAGCCCATTGGCTCCGGACGCAGGGCCACGAGGTGTTCTCCGTTTATGACGAGGCGAAGGGAATGCTGGACGACGACATCCTCGACAAAGCCGATTCCGAAAAGTGGATTTTGATTACCAACGACAAGGATTTTGGAGAGAAAATTTATCACGGGAACACGCCGCATGCCGGCGTCGTATTCCTTCGGTTACAAGACGAGCGCGCAGCGGCCAAGATTGCGGCACTCGCGAAACTGTTGGCTTTTCACGGTGATCGCCTGAGTGATCATTTTGTCGTGGTCACGGAGTCGCGAGTGCGATTTGGCCGGAAGCGCTAGGTGGATAGGAAACCAATGACAGTGGTTTGCCTCATGTTGCACCTTGACGAGTCCATTTCTCCAACTGCTGCTCGTGCCTTGCTCAAGTTGCCATTTCCACCGCAGGATGTAGCACGGATGCAGGACTTGGCGGCTAAGGCACGGCGCGGCGACTTGACAGAATCGGAATCCGCCGAGATTGATGCGTTCGAGCGGATGGGCTGCCTGCTGGACATCCTGCACTCCAAGGCCCAACGGGTGCTAGGTGCCCGGCGGCGGGCGGCGTGAATCTTTTTGGACAAGCGGGAGGGAGCGTAACATGCCGACAGAAGTCCAATACGTCTCGGACGCCGAAGGAAATCCGGTCGGAGTGCTGGTGCCCATCGACTTGTGGCGCGAAATTGCATCCGAACGTGAGACAGCGTATCTGCTGAAGAGCGATACTATGAGGCAACGCCTCCTGGACGCCAAGAGCCGGGCAGAAGGCATCTCGCTGGAGGCGGCCCGTGCGCAACTTGGAATTTGATCCAGCCGCGTTGGAGGATCTCGCTGGGTGGGCAACGGTCGCGGGCGGCGAGAGAGGCAGGAGTTTGCGGGGGCTTGCGAATGCCGGCATTCGATATCGAGATCACAGATTTGGCCGCTGATGAACTGAGGGGAATTCGGTTGTATGATCGTCGCCGTATCGTGGAGGAAATCCAGAGTCAATTAGAAGATCAACCTACGCTCATCACGAAGAACCGGAAACTTCTGGAGGGTGCCGTCCCTGACTTCGAACACGTTGCGCCAATCTGGGAATTGCGGGTCAGCGAGTTTCGGGTCTTCTACGACGTGGACGAATTCGCCCGAGTCGTTTTTGTTCGAGCTGTTCGCCGTAAACGGCAGGTGCAGACAACAGAGGATTTGATTCATGAAAGAGACAACCGTTGAACGATTTTCTTCCGACCCCGACAGCTTTCTGCAGGCGGCACAGCAGGAGCGAGTCCTGGTCACCCGGGGTGGCAGGCCCCTTGTCCTGCTTGTCGGGCTGGAGAACAAAGACCAGGACGACTGGGATCTGGAGACCTCGCCAGCGTTCTGGCAGATGATCGAAGAGCGCCGCGCCCGGCCTACACGGCCACTGCGGGAGTTAGAGACGTCGCTGTTGGAAGGCGAGTGAGAACATGACCATCTCGGCTGAAACACAGACCCGACTGCAGCGGTCGTATGTACCGAAGACGGCGTTGGCAAGAACCGTTGAATTCGATGAAGACGTTATGCGTGTGTACTTCACCGATGGACGCATCCTCAGTGTGCCCGTCCAGTGGTTTCCCGTGTTGCGACGGGCTTCGCAGGAACAGCGGGAACGGTATGAAATCGCGGATGCTGGAATCAGTCTCCATCGGCCCGAACGGGACGAAGACCTGTCGATTGCCGGTCTGATGGCCGGCGTCGACCGACGGTCCGGCTGAGCCAGACAAGAAGCGTGTGCCCAAATGTGGCCCGGGCACCACTGACCACTGACCACTGACCACTGATCACCGATCAATCCGTCGTAGGAGAGATATCATGAACGCCTATTCTTCACGTGGCTGGACTCCGGCGCGCCGGCAGCGCCAGGACCGCCGGCGGGCGTCCGCCTTTACGCTGGTCGAAATGCTGGTGGCGATGGCGGTCACGCTGATCCTGATCGGGGCGTTGTCCCAGGCCTTTGCCATCGTCGGGCAGACGGTGGCCGAAGGCCGGGCGGCGATCGAGCTGTCGGGGAACTTGCGGAGCGTGGCGAACCAGTTGCAGGAGGACCTGGACGGCGTCACCGTGGCCGTGCGGCCCTGGACGGAGGACCGCGCGGGGGAAGGGTACTTGGAGGTCGTCGAGGGACCGATGAGTGCGTCCTGGCAAGATCCTTCCACAGGTACATGGACACACTTTGTTCCCAGTTCGGACAAGGACTGGAACGGCGACGGCGTGAAAGAGACTCGGCAAGATTCCGATGCGTCGGGTGTCGATGATGTGTGGCAGGACGCCGACGACAACACCGTGCCCGATATCCTGGAGAGCGACCTGGCTCTGGCCACCCAGACGCACTATGGCGATATCGACGACGTCTTGGCGTTCACCACGCGAAACGCGGCGACGCCGTTCGTGGGGCAGCCGTATGTAGATGGCAGCGGCACCACCAGAGTGCCTGAATCCCCGTTGGCTGAGGTGATCTGGTGGATCCAGTACGACGACAGGAACGACAGCGGCACGCGGGACGTCGACGAGCCTTTCATCATCTACCGGCGCGTCTTGTTGATTTGCCCCAACATCCAAGTCGGCACACTACCGCCCGGTGTGGTTCGCTCGTGGGTGGGAGCGGGCAACGCGTTTGCGGCTTCGGCCGCAGGGTTGGCCAACTTGCACGCGGCCTTGGCGGAGTTCTACAACAAGAACGACCTCTCCGTCCGCCTCCGCTGGTGGGTCGACAGCAACGGGATTAACGTCAAGCTGATCGCAAATTCGCTCGCCGACCTGACGCGCCGCGAAAACCGTTTCGCACACGTGCCCATTCTCTCGGACCGCGCTCCTCTGCCGCAGTACAATCTGGCAAACGTGGCCATTGCTCAAGCACTGCCTTACGACGCGCTGCCACGCGTTGTCTACGACGCGCGGTGGGACAGGATCTGGATGCCGGGTGCAACAGCGCCTCCTAACAACGGCCGTTTCGGGTTTCCCCTGGACGTGAATCGCCGCAGCGTGACCTCCCTGTATCGCGCGCCGAAGACGCTGGCCTTCGGCCACTACGGCGAAGACGTGATGGTCTCCAACGCGCTGGCATTCGATGTGCAAGTGTTCGACCCGACCGCTCCCTTACGGCAGGGACTCGCCGGCGAAGCCCTCGTGCCGAGCGATCCAGGCTACGACGCCGTGCCGGCGACGCCGGTCATCGGATACGGCGCTTTCGTGGATTTGGGCTATGGTCAGCGCTTGTCGGGCGTCGTACCCAACTCCGTTTTTTCCGGGGGGCCGGAGGTCAAGTCCCGCTTGGCTCTGCCGCTGGCCGACGGATCGCCGTCGACCGTCCCGGTGTATTCGTACTGCACCTGGTCCGGGCACTACGAACGCAACGGCGTCGACGACGATGGGAACGTCACGACGGGGCCTGACGGAGCATGGGGGCGTGCGGGTGTCGACGACGACGGAAACGGAACGGTCGACGATGAACCCGAAGCCGGGACGCCCGGCAGCGACGATCTGTGGGTGGACACCGGCACCAACGGCTTCGACGACGACAACGTCAACGGCGTGGACGACGTGGGTGAGCGCGAGACTTCGCCCCCCTACCCGGTGCCGTTGCGAGGCATTCAGGTCAAGATCCGGGCCATCGAACCGGACACGCGGCAGATCCGCCAAGTGACCGTCGTGTCGGACTTCATCCCGGAGTGATCGGTGATCGGTGACCGGTGATCAGGTGGGGAAAGGCACATTTCGGATGATCGCCGCCGCGGCTGTGCGTCAGGCATTGACCTCACGTGGCGTAAGATGATATCTTACTTTGATGAAGACCATCGTATCGACCAAAGGCCAGATTGTCATCCCCGCGGAGTTGCGTGAACGCGATCGCATCCTGCCAGGCCAGCAGTTCGACATCGAGCGATTGGTGGCTGGGGAGTACTTGTTGAAGAGGCAGTGCGTGACGGACAACGCCGGTTTCGTGGATTGGCTGCTCGCCTGTCCTGACAAAGGCTGGTTCGAGCCTATTCCGTCGGAATCAACTGAGTCGTTATGAAGTTCCTCGTGGACGCCAACATTCTGAGCGAGCCGACGAAGCCCAAGCCGTCTCCCGCCGTCGTCGAGTGGCTCCGCGCGAACGAGGTCGAACTGGCGGTCAACCCGATCGTGCTCGGCGAACTTGAGTATGGCATCCTCTTGCTGCCGGCAGGACGCCGCCGGACTCGACTCGAACACTGGTTCGCCGAGGGCATTGGCCGCATTCGTGTGTTGGAGTTCGATGCGGCCACCGCGTCCGCATGGGCGCGCTTGTTGGCGCGTCTCAAGAACAACGGCCTGGCAATGCCAATCAAAGACAGCCAGATCGCCGCCACCGCCCTGCTTCACGGCCTGACCGTAGCCACGCGAAACGTAACCGACTACCGAAACGCTGGCGTATCCGTGGTCAATCCATTCTCGGACTGACTGTAACCCGGATTATCCATCACGCTCGGCGCACGGACTGCTTGGCACGGTCCAGCAGCGACAACGGGGCGCTACGCATCCCGCTGTACGTTGCCCGATGCACAAAACTTCCGAGTAGTCTCCACGGATGTGTGCCGTACTCCGATCAAGGCCGCCGGCAGTTGATCAGAACCGCGCCCGTCATCCGTGCCCCCTCTTGATCCGCCCGTTTTCCCCGGTTAGCCTCAACACTCGCGGCGGAAAAGAATCTCCTGGCAGTGTGAGTCGCGGCCAGCCAGTCGAAGGGCCCATCTGCCGGTGACCGCCGGCTGCGGGCAACGGTCCATTTTACCAGGGAGTTATCCATGAGACCTTTACGTTACGGGATTGTCGGCGGCGGGTTCATCACGTCTTTCATGCTCCGCGCGCTGCGACAGGTCCGCGGTGTCGAGGTGGCCGGGCTGGTCTCGCGGTCCCGGCCCGAGCAACTGGCCGCCCAGGTCCGCCAACACGGACTGGGCGAAGGGCGGATCTTCGATCGCGTCCGGGAGATGGTCCCGCACGTGGACGTCGTGGTGATCTTCGCCCCGAACTACTGCCGGATCGAGATCGTCGAGGAGATCGTCGCTGCGGTCCAGGCCGGGGCGCCGCTGAAGGGGATCATCTGCGACAAACCGCTGGCCCGAAACCTGCCCGAGGCCCGGCGGATGCTCGAGCTGGGCCGCCGGTTAGGCGTGCCGGCCGCGTATTTCGAGAATCAGGTGCAGATGAAGACGGTCCAGCAGCAGCGGACGCAACTGGAGCCGGTGATCCAGGCGATGGGGCCGCTGTCCCTGGTCCGCTCCAGCGAAGAGCACGCGGGGCCGCACCGCGCGTGGTTCTGGGACCCCACCCAGCAGGGCGGCGGCGTGATGAGCGACATGGGCTGCCACTGCCTGGCGGTCGGCTGGTACGTGCTCACCCCGCCCGGCAAACCGGTCGATTTCCTCCGCCCCCAGGCGGTGTCCGCCGACCTGGCGCTGCTGAAATGGGGCCAGCCGGCGTGGCGGAAACAGTTGCTGGACCGCTTCGGCGTGGACTACACCAAAATCCCCGCCGAGGACTTCGCCACCGGGATGGTCACCTACCGCAATCCGGAAAGCGGCCAGATCGTCAAGAGCCAGTTCACCGTCTCCTGGATGTTCGACAAGCAGGGCCTGCGCCTGCTCCTGGACGGCATGGGGCCGGGTTATGCCTTCGAGATGAACAGCCTCCGCTCGCCGCTGGAGGTGTTCATCGGCGACGCCGCCGTGGCCGGACTGGCCGACACGGAAGGGGCCGTCGAGAAGCTGCAGGCCAGCCGCGGACTGCTGCCCGTGCAGCCGAACGAGGCCGACCTGTACGGCTACACCGACGAGAACGCCGACGCCGTGACCGCGTTCAGCCAGGGCCGGCCGCCGATGCTCAGTTGGGAGTACGGCTTGGAGATCGTCCGCCTCACGATGGCCGCGTACCTGTCCGCCGAGCGGGGCCAGGTGATCGACCTGACCGACCCGGCCACGCTGGCCGAGCTGGAGAACTACATCCCGCTCATCCAGCAAGGCCGCGGCCGGGAAGTGCTGGCGGTGCCGGCCTGATGCGGCACAGCCCGCAATGGAATCGCGGCCGAAAGCCGCGCAAGAGCCTCAGTCCGTAGGATGCGAGCATCCGGCGCCCATCTTGTGGAGCCGACTTTTGCTGTCTCGCAGGGACTTGACAGAGGATTTAAGGAAGCAGCGAATGCATCCGGAAGACATTCGCTGCCCCCTTGAATTCGCTGTCGATGGTATGCCCCAATTTGCGCGCGGCCTCTACGGCGAAGTGCTGGCCGCGTTTCGCCTGGCGCCAGGCGGCGCGCAAGGATCGCGCCCTGGAACACGCCTTCATTGCTGCTTGCTTCGGCCAGGTCTGCCGTCAGGCCCTTGTCAATAGGCCAGGATCGAAAAATATGCCCCCGCAGGTTTGTCTGCCCGTGGCGGGATTGACGGTCAGAGGAAGGTGGGATATTCAAGAACGCGAATTGATTGCCGGTTTTCAAAGCAGCCATCACGCTCCGCGTGATGATCGCCAACAAGAACGGGACAGTTATTGATTCG
>CAZAQY010000202.1:0-15894 GCA_964486845.1 uncultured Pirellulaceae bacterium | reverse complement strand
TGGCGGCGTAAAATGCGCGCCGGAAAACATCACATGCGGCGATAACTGGTGTAGGACGGCCAGCGGCCAGCCATTCCATGATTAGGCGGTCGTACTCCAGATGACTGGCTTTCGTGCCGTAGGGGCCTAGGTAGTGGTCCTTTCCCCGTATGGTGACGACGGCTAGACCGCTGCCTTTGTGCTTGGAATACCTGGGGACATAATTGGCGGATCGTGGCATGTGCAGCTCCTTTTTCCGGGTCAAAAACCGTATGTACGGTTCTTGGACGCAGGCAAAAGCCGCACTGCCGACCATCGGCAGGTAACGTAACTCTTGGTTTCGGCTGAAGTTAGGACCAGTGGGCGTTACTGGACTCGAACCAGTGACCTCTACCGTGTGAGGATAGCGCTCTAACCAACTGAGCTAAACGCCCGCATGAAAGGATTTTAGCCAATTCCAGAGCGGTCCGCTAGTACAGCTAACGCTAAGCCGAGATTTGGGCTCGGCAGCGAAGAAATTTTTTCTGAAGAAATTTTTGGGATCGTCCCCGAACGGCAGAAGTGCGACTGCTTAAAAATTGTGCAAGGTCGCGGATGCTTATGAAGCGTGCGGCGGTGCCCAAAATCGGGCACGGCGTTCTTTGTTACCGTAAGTGCAAGCTGTGCCACCACATCGATGCTGGCCTTGACTTCAAAGAACCGTTTCGGCTAAACCCATCGCGACGTGACTGGAACCGCTTTCCAGACCCATTCCCGCAAACCGATGGAAGGAGCCGAAACGATGTTGGAGGTTGCTCACCAACCGACGCAGGAAGATCGCATTCAGCGTGTCCGCCAGATGGCGAACGAAAAGTTTCGTCACGAGCCCGATTGGGTTACGTTTTACCGTGAAGTGCTGGGGGTGGACGGGATCATTAACCAGCTGTTTCCGGATCGAGAGCAGAACTTGAGATTCCAGCAGACGGACGACTACGCCGAGATCCAGAGGATGCTGGCAAAGCTGCGAGAGAAGAACCGCGGCCAGAAGCAGCCGGACGAGGCGACTCGCGTGATCACGGTTCGCTTGCCACAGAGCCTTCACGAAGCGCTGCGGCACGAAGCTCACAATCACAAGACAAGCATGAACAAGCTGTGCATTTCCAAGCTTCTGCAGATGATCGCCGGCGACTTGGTGCCTTCCGACTTCGAACGTCGCGACGATGACGAGGAGCAGCAGCTGCAGCAAGCGCATGTGACGCGTCCCCCGGCGGCAATCCAGCATGTGCCGTCGATGCGACCCCCGACCTCCCCGGCGATGGCGAGCCCCTTGGCCGCGTTCACGCCAACACCGGCTCCGCAGGCCACGTTCAGCCCTCTGCCAACAATCGGCACGGGCTTTTAATTCGACCGTTCTCACTTCGGCGAACGGCGGGCTCACGCCGACCGTTCGCCGAAAGTGCCGGCGTCAAGGTGCTGCGTTGTCTCTCGCTGGCGTCTCGCTTTGCGCTGGCAGTGGCCCGGATCCGTTTCTTGACGGCGTGCGGGAACGGTCACAGCCACGCGAACGCTGTGCGAGAAACCCGGCCTTGCGCTGTGCCCGTAACTTGCGTACCGACATCAGTTCATCGCCCGCCCGTTGGCCGTGTGTCGGTCATTTTCCTGGGAATTATCCGGATATTCAGGGCCAAAACACTCGTCTGGCGGCGTTCCCCTGGCCCAGGCGAAATCGGAACTTTCGGTTTCCTCGGGCGTCCAAGTGGCGGTTTGAAGTCTAGCCTAGCGCCCTATCATTTCTTGAAACGGCTACGTGACCGATCACCTTCCGGAGTCGGAATTCTGCCTGACTTCGTCGGTGCGTCGGATTTTTTGGCAAATTTTGCGGCCTGCAGCGAATGAAGCGGCGGAGCGACCGGTCGCAGTTGGTTAGGTTGGCAAGAATGGCTAACTTGCGGCCAGAAAGATATTCGATCTGGTAAAAGCGCGTTAGTTGGGAAAACTAGAACGTTTAGTTCGATCTCTGCTCTTGCTACGGCGAACATTATGAAGAGGCAACAACGAATGTCGAGTCGGCTGAGAGACATGCACATCGGTTCTCGTCGGTCCAAGGCCCGCAATCGCACTGCCAGCCGCAGGCGGGCGTTTGGGTTCGAGCCGCTGGAGAATCGCAACTTGTTGGCGGGCGACCTGTTTAGCGGCCTGGAGTTGGGGTCTGAAGACTCCGTCCCGGCCGCTTTGGGAGCCAGCAGCGTCGCGCCGTTGGTCGAGGCCAATGAGGTGGCAGTTTTTCAGACTTCTGCTGCCGCAACGCAGCGTGCGGAAGGTGAGGCCGCGCCGGACTTGGTGGCCTTTGCCAAGGCGTTGACCACGGCGGGGGTCAAGTACTACGGGGCGGATTGGTGCGCGCACTGCAACGCGCAAAAGGCATTGTTCGAGGACGGTGCGGATTTCCTGCCGTACATCAACGTGAGCAATCCCGACCGCACGCTGAATCAGGCCGGCACGGACGCGAACATCTCGAGCTTTCCGACGTGGGAATTCCCAGATCAGACGCGGCTCGTGGGGCTCCAAACGCTGCAGACGATTTCCCAGCGGTCGGGGGTCGCGATTCCGACTTCCGAAATACCATTTGTCAAGCCTACGGACGATTTGATTTTGTTAGGCGGGTCGCCGCTGATGGTTCCCCTGGACGGCTACGATCCCAATGGCGGCGTGCTGACCTACACCGTCACCAGCGACAACCCCTCCCTGGTGACTCCGACGCTGCAGGAGGGCAACCGCAGCATGGAGATTCACGTAGCATCTTGGGGGAGCATGGTGTTTCAGCTGTTCGAGGACAAAGCGCCGCGGCCCACGTCGCGGGTGATCGAGTTGGCTGAAGATGGATTCTACGAGGGGATCATCTTTCACCGTGTGATTCAGGGCTTCGTCATCCAGGGCGGCGATCCCACGGGCACGGGCACCGGCGGCTCGCATCTGGGAAACTTCGACGATCAATTCCACGTCGATCTGCAGCACAATCGAGCAGGACTCCTGTCGTACGCCAAGAGTTCGGACGACACGAACGACTCGCAGTTCTTCGTGACGCTGGCGCCAACGCGACACCTGGATTTCAACCACTCGATTTTCGGCGTGCTGGTCGAGGGCGATAACGTTCTGCAGGCGATTGGCAGCACCGCTACCAATGCCAGCGATCGTCCCACGTACGATATCGTGATGGAATCGGTCAACATTTTCACGGACCAAGAGAACGCGGTGGTGATGCTCAAGGCGGCGGAAGGTGCCAGCGGCGTAGCGAACATTACCGTCACCGTCACGGACGCGCAGGGGCATAGCGTGCAGGACACGTTCAAGGTGACCGTCAAGCCGGATACGACCGCCAACGGCGGGGCCAACGGCGGCCCCTTCCTGCAGGACATCGCCCCGGTCACAACACCGTACCAAACGCCCGTGAACATCCAGTTGTCCGCCATCGATGTGGAAGGCGACCCGGTGTACTACGATGCCACCGCCGTGACCGGCGCGCCCTACGCGGTCAGCGTCAACCACGATACAGGATTGGTCACCGTGACCCCGAATGCCGGTTTCAGCGGGCAGACCACGGTCAAAATGGCCGTTCGCGCTGCGAACGGATCCAATACCTCGGACACGTGGGACTCGCAGTCGGTACCGTTGACCGTCCTTCCCAGCAAGCCCACGCTGGACCTTTTGGACGCGTCGGACTCGAACATTCCCACGGACAACGTGACCAATATCACGAACCTGCAGTTCCGCGTGTCGAACGTGACCACGGGGGCCACCGTGCAGATCCTGTGGGGCAACACGGTCATCGGTCAAGGCACAGCCAACGGCAGCATCATCGACATCACGACGAACAATCTGGCTGCGTTGGGGGATGGCGTGTATTCCTTGCAGGCGGTGCAGATCCACAACGGTGTGGCCGGCACGCCGTCCGACGCTCTGCAGGTCACCTTGGACACGACGCCGCCGCCGGCTTTCACCTCGACGCCTCCGACGACCGGCGTCACGGGGCACTTCTTGAGTTACGACGCACAGAACCCGGGCGAAGGCAGCGCCGGGTTCAGCTATTCGCTGGTCGGTGCTCCCGCCGGCGCGACAATCGACGCGGATACGGGACTGCTGTCCTGGACGCCCACCGTGGCCCAAGCGGGCGCCAACTTGTTCCAAATCCGCGCCATGGACCTCGCCGGCAATTGGGTGGCACAGGACTTGAACGTGCAAGTCGCCGAAGTCACGCAGGAAGTCCAGTTGCGTTTGGAGACCGCGGACCTCGACGGCGATCCCATCACGACGATCAGTTCCGGCAGCGAGTTCCTGCTGAAGATGTACGCCAAAGATATCGGTCCAGCGGGCGGATTCGCGGGCGTTTTTGCGGCCTACGTCGATGTCACCTACGACTCGGCTCTCGTCTCGCCTGTGGACACCGCTCTGACTTTCCACGAGCCCTACGTCAACGGCCAGTCGGGCGTCTTGACCACCGCGGGACTGATTGACGAGGGGGGGGCCTTTGCGGGCTTCACGCAAACGGGTGCCCTTGAGAAGCTGGTCTTCTCCGTGAAAATGAAGGCGGACCAGTCGGGCCAGGTCCAATTCGTGGGCGATCCGGCCGACAACATCGGCCATGACATTCTGGTGTTTGGGAGCGATTCGCCGGTCGCCTGGGACGCCGTCACGATCGTGCCGACGAGCCTCATCGTGACAGCGGGAATTACCGCCGTCGATGACCTGTATAACGTGGACGAGGACAGCACCGGCAGGACGCTGAATGTGCTCAGCAACGACATCAACGTCTTGGGAGGAACCTTAACGATCACACAAGTCGGCACGACCAATCATGGCGGCACGGTCACGATCGCAACCAACGGCAGCAGCCTGACCTACCGGCCGGCGGCGAATTACTTCGGCGAAGAGCATTTCACCTACACCATCACCAACGGAACCGCGTTGGACGTGGGCACGGTGACGGTTCAGGTCCATCCCATCAATGATCCCCCGACCGCCGTGAACGATACGTTCACGGTGGACGAGGGCAGCCAACGGACCACCCTGGACGTGCTGGCCAACGACTCGTTTGCCCCGGACCAGGACGAAACGTTGCGGGTCCTGTCCGTGGGCACGACCAGCCAGGGGGGCACGGTCACGATCGCCCCCAACGGCACGCACCTGCTGTACACGCCTGCGGCCGGGGCCAGCGGCCAGGAAACGTTCACCTACACGATCACCGATCGCACGGGGACGGGCGGTTTGACCTCCACGGCGACGGTGACGGTGACCATCGAGTCGGGACCGCAGCCTACGGCCAACAACGACACGGCGACGATGGACGAAGACGGCAACCAGATCACCATCAACGTGTTGGCCAACGATACCCCCGGTGAGACGGGCGGCGTGCTGACGGTGACCGCGGTGGGCACGCCGGACCACGGCGGCACGGTGGCGATCGGCTCCGCCGGCGCGAACGTCGTCTACAAGCCGGCGGCCAATTTCAATGGAACGGAGAAGTTCACCTACACGGTCAAAGAGGCGGGCGGCCGCTCGGCCACCGCGACGGTGACCGTGACCGTCAACAGCGTCAACGACCCGCCGACGGCCAACGACGATACCTTTGAAGTTCTCAAGAGTTCCTCGGCCAACACGCTGGCGGTGCTGGCCAACGATTCAACCGCTCCCGACACGGGCGAAACACTGACCATCACCGCCGTGACACAGGGCAACCAAGGCGGAACGGTGCAGATCGCGGCTGACAACCTCAGCGTGATTTACACACCCGCAGCCGGCTTCAAGGGCGATGAGACGTTTACCTACACGGTCAGCGACGGCCACGGCGGGACGGATCAGGCCACGGTCACGATTCACGTCTTGCCGTTCGCAAGAGATGACACATTCGATGTTCCCAAGAATTCCACCGCCCAGACGCTGGCGGTGCTGGCCAACGATTTGACTCCCATCAGCGGCCAGACGCTGACCATCACCGCCGCAACGCAGGGCAGCCACGGGACGGTCAACGTTGCTACCGGCGGGGGCAGCGTGACCTACACGCCCGCCGCCGACTTCGTGGGCGATGACACTTTTACCTACACGATCAGCGCCGGCAGCGCTACGGATCAGGCCACGGTCACCGTACACGTGTTGGGCTACACCCCGCGAGACATCTCCGGAGTTGTGAATTTTATTTCCACTTACCGGCTGGGCGGTCTTGGCGTGGATCTGGTAGGCACGGACGAGGCCGGGGCAACCGTAACGCGGGCGATGAGCACCAATGCCGATGGCTCGTTCTCCTTCGATGATCTTGCTCCCGGCCAGTACTCGGTCTACGCCATCCAGAATGGGGCTCCGAAGTTCCTTATCGACGCCGCCGACCCTATCACGATTCAGTCCGAGACCGACGACGGCAACAGCACGGCCAACGTCATCAGCATCCCTGGGCGGCAGGCCAAGTTCCTGACCATCGCCGACTTGCTCGTCACCGCGCCTCGCCAGTCGCCGCGTTCCCCGGCCAACTCGTTGACGGTCGCCGTGGAACCTGAAGTGCTCGCAGCCGGCACGGCCGCCGCGAAGGCGTCGATTCAACATTGGTACTCGATCAACGCGGGTTGGACCGGGTACACCGCTTTGGAAATCAAGCTGTCGGGGAGCAAGAGCCAATTCGCGCTTTCGGCGACAGACAGCCAAGGCAGACAGTTCACGGGCAGCGTGGACGCAGGCAACACGAAGCTGGTCAAATGGCTGGGCAGCGAAGGCAACGCTTACTTGATCCGGATCGATGCCGGTCCGAGCGAGTTCAATCTGCAGCAGGTTGTGACCAACACGTCAGGCGGTTTCGGGGAGGGCGAATTCGCCGCCGCGTCAACTCGCTCCGCTGCCTCCGCAGTCCAGCCTCGGGCAGCAGGATCACCACTGGCTACGTCCGCGGTCGCAGTCTGGCCGTCGGCGGCAGACGACAGCGTCGCGAAGGTCGCCGTGCCGGTTGTCCCGGCAGGCGAGGGCGAGCCTGTGGCGGTTCTGGACTCGGCGTTCACGACCACGCAAGCCGCGACGTTGCCGATGGCGACTTCTTCCACGCCGGCCGCAAGCGTGGCCGATGTGGGCTGGTTTGTGCCCCTGCCGGACGACGGCCCTGTCGCCGGAACCGAAGCCGAGAACGTGACGGTTGCGAGTGATTCCTCGCCCACGATTGCGGGCGATCCCAGCGTCATCGACGCCGTGCTGGCCCAGGAGAACTTCGCCGCTGCAAGTCTGGAGTCCGGTCCCGCAGTCCAGGCCGGGGCGTCGGCCGGCGCCGACGAATACGCCACCGCCGTCGATACGCTCCTGGCGGAGGACGGCGGCGTTCTGACGGGAGCGATTTGAGCAGAGCCTGGGAACGAGGAGAACGACGAGATTTCGAGTGCGCACCCTTTACGATGCCTTGCGCCGTTTGGTCAGCGTGACTTCGTTGCCGGTCTCGTTGTAGCTGACCTCGTCCATCAGGGACCGCATCAGCCAGATCCCTCGGCCGCAGACGGCTTCCAGGTTTTCCGGAGCGGTTGGATCGGGCACCTTGTTCGGATCGAAGCCGGGCCCCTCGTCGCGAATCGAGAAAGTCGCGCCCTCACGGGAAATCCGCACCTTGATGTAGACCTTGCGATGGCAATAGGGTTCCTCTTTCCGCCGGGCCTCGAACAGTTCGCTGTACTTGTCGTCGTCGAAGTCCTCACGCAGTTTAGAACTCAACTCCAGATTGCCGTGATGGACGGCGTTCCGCAAGGCTTCCTCCAGTGCCAGGCAGGTCAGTTCTTCGCCGCCTTCTTCGCAGATCTCCGCGTTCCTCAAGCATGCCGCCGCGTACTCCAGCAGGTGCGGGATCACGGTCGTGTCATTGTCCTCCACCACGAACGTGCTGTCCGTGTCGGTGATCGTCCGCAGGAAGCGGTTGAGTTCCCGCTTTTCTTGGCACAGCGTCAACAACTGATTCACCATTCCCGGCAGTTGTTTCGCCAACGCCGGTTTAGGGACGTAGGCCCGCGCCCCGGAACGAGCCGCTTTGAATGCGACTTCTTCCGTACCGTAGCCGGTCATGAGGATGACGGGAATGAGCGGATGTTCGCGGCCAATCCTTAACAGCAACTCCAAGCCATCCATTTCCGGCATCAGGTAGTCGGTAATAACAAGATCAGGCGTTTGGTTGCGTATTTGCTCCAAGGCTTCAACGCCGTTGGCCGCGTACTTCACGTCCAATTTGGGAGTCTCTTTCAGCAAAGCGCCGACGAGTCGCTGATCCATGCGGGAATCGTCAACCACCAATACCGTGGGCATAATCCGCGTTTCCGCCGGAAGTTGGACAAGGTTTCGCGTGCCGGTCGACAACGCCTCGGCTCGCGTTCCGCCGGTGGTCGGCCGGGTTCGATCTAAGTTCCGAACCGACGTGACCAACCGGCGTCTGGCTCTATTGTGACTCGTGGCCGGCCGAGATACAACCCGCCTAGCCGCAGTTCGGAACCAAGTTTGCAGAAACGTCGGACATGGCAGTCGACGCGAAAGGACATTGTGGTCCTTTTATGCCCTATTGGCGCCGGTACTTTTGGACCGACTTTTCTTTGTCACGGAAAAATGAATGGGTCCTTCTCCTTTTTCTCCTTCTTCAACGGCGTCGTCCAAAGGTAGATGGTGTGGCTGCTGCCGTTCGTCTCTTCGAACTCCACGACCTCGTCCGGCTTGACCCCGGGCATGCTGAAGTCGTGGGACACGATCCGGGAGCCCGGCTTGAGTTTCTCCAATTGGGGGATCAACTTTTCGTTGAGGGATGTCAGCAGGTACAAGGTAACCACATTGGCGCTGCTCAGGTCGAGGGTGAAGATATCGTCGTGCAAGATCTTGGCGTTCTGTTCGACGTGGTTGTTCTTGACGTTTTCCCGTGCCTCCCGGACTCGCTCCGCATTGATGTCCCAGCCGGTCGCCTTCGCACCCCGCTTGGCCGCCGCCACCACGATCCGGCCGTCGCCGCAACCCAAGTCGTAGACGACTTCGCCTTTCGCAACCTTGGCCATGTCGAGCATTTTTGACACCACCTCGTGAGGTGTGGGGACGTAAATCACATCGGGTCGGCGGAATTCCTTCTTTGCCCCAGCCTCCTTCTTCTCCTCTTCCTTCTTCTCCTTCTTCAATGGCGTCGTCCACAGGTAGATGGTGTGGCTGCCGCCGTCCGTGCAGGTGAACTGCTCGACTTGGTCCGGTTTGACCCCTTCCATATTGAAATCATGGGAGACAATCCGAGAGCCGGGGGGGAGTTTCTCCAGCTGCGGGATCAGCTTGACGTTCAGCGACGGCAACAAGTACAGCGTGATCACGTTGGCGCCGCTCAGGTCGAGGGTGAAAATATCGTCGTGAATGATCTTGGCGTTCTGCTCGACGTGGTTTTTCTTGACGTTTTCTACGGCCTCCTTGACACGCTCCGGATTGATGTCCCAACCCGTTGCTTTCGCGCCGCGTTTGGCCGCTGCCACCACGATCCGCCCATCGCCGCAGCCCAGGTCGTAGACGACGTCCCCTTTCTTGACCTCGGCCATGTCGAGCATTTTTTCGATCACCTCGTCGGGCGTGGGGACGAAGATCACATCGGGGCTGCGGAATTTTTTCTCAGCCGAGGCTTCTGGGGTCTCACCCGCAATTGTCCAGGCCGGCGTCATTGTCGCCGCCAGGCCAATCGCCACCACCATCGCTGCAAGAAAACGGTACATGGTTGCATCTCCTGAACCAAAAAACGGTTGGGGCGGACAGGAAAGTACGATCGTCTGTCGCCCTCTTGTTACGGCGAACGGGGTTCTGGGGCCACTCCTGCCGTCCCGTTCTTGTCGCTCACTTGGCGCACCCCAGCCCCCAATTCTGCCGCCAATGTAAGTGGCGACCGATTTCGTGTCAACAAACCGCCACCCGACCGGCGACGCCGGGCGGATCTGCCTGGTCGAAACGCCGTGGCAGGAGAAGGAAGGCACCTATGCCAATCGACCGCCGCTGGGCCGCGAACTGGCGCGGCTGGGGCCGATGGTCGAGCACCAGGCGGTGCAACGCGTGCTCGATTTCGTTCCGCCGCGATCGGGCACGTTGAGGCGTCCCAAAAAGCTTCCTCGTTTTTTCCCGCGCACATTTTGAACAGGAGTGAACAGAGATAACAGAGAGCGAGCCGACACTCCGTTCTCTCTGTTTCCTCCTGTTCGATGCTAACGCCCGCCGAACCGCATTGTATAAACTGGCCGCCGGTTGTACACTGCCGGGGCTGGTCCGTTCTCGCCGTCGTGAGGTCGGCATCATGGCATCATGGCATCTTGCTGCCCTTGCTTTACTTGTGGAGGTTCACGCACTCATGTCTCGTCATGCACCACTCTGCCTGATCGTCCTGCTGGCTGGCTCTCTTGCTTCGATGGCTTCTGCGGCGCCCCTGCGGCTGGCTGCCGGTGGCAAGACGAGTCATACAATTGTCGTGGATCCCGAGGCGACCCCTGCGGAGAAACACGCGGCCGACGAGTTGGCCGCTTTTCTCAAGCAGGTGACGGGCGCGGACTTCCCGGTCAAGACCACTGCCCAGATGCCCGCGGGGCCACTGCTGCTGGTTGGACCGGGACGCGTAGCGAGCGAGGTCGCGCCAAACGTGAGCCTGGATGGCCTGAAGCCGGATGGAATCGTGATCGAGACGGTGGGAGAGAATCTGCTCCTGGCCGGCGACCGGCCGCGCGGCACGCTGTATGCCGTGTACTCCTTCCTCGAAGACGCCGTGGGCTGCCGCTGGTGGTCCTCGAGAGTCAGCACCATTCCCAGGCTCCCGGACCTGACCGTTCCCGAACAGCACGTGCGCTATGTGCCGCCGCTGGAGTACCGGGAAACGTTCTGGGCGGACGCCTTTGACGGCGACTGGGCGGCGCGCAACAAGTCCAACGGCAACTCCGAACGCCTGGAGGAAAAACACGGCGGCAAGATCCGCTACGGCGGGCCGATCTTCGTCCACACGTTCGCCCAGCTGGTCCCGCCGGCCACCTACTTCAAGGAGCATCCGGAGTACTTCAGCGAGGTCAACGGCCAGCGTCTGGACGGCTACGCCCAGGTGTGCGTCACCAACGAGGCCGTCAAGAAGCTGATCACCGACAAGGTGCTGGCCTTCCTGCGCGAAGATCCCCACGCGCAGATCATCTCGGTCTCGCAGAACGACTGCGACAACCATTGCCTGTGCGCCAACTGCAAGAAGCTGGAGGAGGAGGAAGGCTCGCCGGCCGGGCCGCTGCTGCACTTGGTCAACTACGTCGCGACCGAGGTCGGCAAACAGTATCCGGATGTAGCGATCGACACGCTTGCCTACCAGTACACGCGCCAGCCGCCGCGGCACGTCAAGCCGCTGCCCAACGTAATCGTCCGCCTGTGCAGCATCGAGTGCGACTTTGCCCGCCCGCTTTCCGCTCCGAGCAACCAGAAGTTCGCGGACGACATCCGCGGCTGGTCCAAGATCTGCCAGCGCGTCTACATCTGGGACTACACCACCAATTTCGCCCACTACATCCAGCCGCATCCCAATTTGCGCGTCCTCGGCCCCAACATCCGTTTCTTTGTGGACCACGGTGTGCGGGGGATCTTCGAGCAGGGCGCGTACACGTCGCTCGGAGCCGAGTTCGCCGAACTGAAGGCCTGGGTGCTGGCCAAGTTGCTCTGGAATCCGCGGCTGGATGACCAGGCGCTGGTGCGCGAGTTCGTCCACGGCTACTACGGCGCGGCCGCCGCGCCGATGTTGCAGTACATTCAGCTGATCCACGACGAGGCGGAGGCCAAGAACACCTACCTCACGTGCTTCAGTTCGGCGAGGGCCGGGTTCTTGAACCTGACGATGCTGGCCCAGGCCGAGAAACTGCTGGATCAGGCGGAGGCGGCGGCAAAGGACGATCCGGCCGTCTTACAGCGAGTTCAGGTCGCCCGCCTGCCCTTGCGGTACGTCTGGGCCACGCGGTGGTACGAGTTCCAGGACCAGGCGGCGCGGGAGAGACTCGCCTGGCCCGGACCAGCCGACTACGTGCAGAATTGCCGCACGTTCCTGGATGTCGCGAAGTCCGCGGGCGTCACGATGATCTCGGAGGGCGGCCAGCTCGCCGCCTTCGAACGCCGCACGATCGGCCTGGGCCGCACCCACTCGCCCCCGCCGCCCGGCTGCGAGACCTTGCCCCGCGACCGGTGGATCGACCTGCAGGACGCCACCTTCAACCTCGCCGCCGAGGGCACTTGGGCAACGATGGAGAAGGACGAGTTGGCCTCGGACAAGACGGCCGCCCGAATGCCCGGCAACCATTACGAATGGGCGGTGCAGCAGTGGCTGCTGGGCAAACCGCTGGCCGCAGACGCCACCTACGACGTGTACGCCTCGATCCGTGTCGAGAAGACGGGCAACGAGGGCGCCGCCTTCAGCGCCGGCATCTACGACACGAAGAACCGCGCGGGCCTCGGACAGGTCGGTTGCGCCTGCGCCGAGATTGCGGACGATCAGTACCATGTTTACCGGCTCGGCAGCACCAAACTCCACGGCGACGTGTACTTGTGGGCTGCGCCGCCCAGAAATCCGGACAACGTGAAGTACGTCTGGGTGGACCGGTTCTGGCTGGTGAAGCAGCAGTAGACCGCAAGGTGCCCCTGCGGCAAGGATGGTGTTGCCCCGCGAAAAGCCAGGAGTGACAAGCAATGGTTGCCCACGCCAGCGCGGTCTTGACAATCGTCTTGAGTCTCGGCGGCTCAGACGTTGCCGGCCTGCCGTTGGCGAAAGACGGACAGGCCAGCTACCAGAACGACACCAGAACCCACGGAGCGCGGCGGGTGTTGAAGTTAGAGGAAATCGCCCCCGGCGGATACGGACTCCACGAACTCGGCCCGATCACCATCACGCCGGATTGCATCATCTGGTTCTCCGCCCGCAGTTGGGAAACCAATCTGCAGTTGGGCGAGCGTCTGTTCGAACCGGGCGCCAAGAACGACTGGAACGCGTACGTATCGCTCAAGTTCGATGGCCCCACCTGCGGCAGCAAGCCCAACGAGTCGCTACTGGCGCCCGCCGACCGGATTCACTATCGCGGACTTGCCGAATCCGATCTGGTGCTGGTGGACCGCATCATCCTCGTAAAGAAGAGGCCGTTGTGACACTCCGCCGTGACGACCGGCAATCACAGCGAGGTGGTCCTTCGTTGGGCGGCTGAACCAAATCAGAAGGAAGTCTGTGGTTTGGGCCGATCACACCGGCGTCGGCTTCCCGCTCCGGCGTGCTCGGAGTAGAATTGAGAGGTAAGCACATAAGACAACGCCGTTCGGCCAGCGAGGTCACGAGCAGGGCCTCCGGCGCGGCCCGTTCGTGGTGGCTCGCGTCGAGCCGGATCCGCCCCCGCCGAGATCACGGAGAACTGGTTTCCTGCCGAGGTTCGAGAGGGCTGATCCGTGGTACGCCTCTGGCAATCCTCGTGCACAGTGGGCTGGAATCGCCGTGGTCCTGGAGCAGCGTACCGCTTCGGGTCCGCGATGCGAGCGGCACTGAGCGGGAGGTGGCACGTCTGCTCGTGGACGTCTGGTTGCACCCTGATCCACCCTATCCGAGCGGCGAGGCGTACCCGCTGCGCCTTGGATTTCGGGGTGCCGCCTGCCGTACTGCGGCCACCGCCGTGTCTGGGCCGCACTTACCGCTGCTCGGTCTGGCCGCTCTGTGTGCTGGCTCCTTGACGGTCGCGTTGCAGTGTAGCCCTGCTGGTGGAACCGTCCAAATCTCAATCCCCGATGTCGCGTGATGGTTGGAGCCTTCGCATGGCGGACGTACGCTGACGAGAGAATGCGCTGGTCGTGAGACCATCTTGCAGCGAAGCATCCCGAGCCGCTGGAAAATCGGCAGCTCCGTGGGAAACTCCGCAAGGGACCGTTGCGTGCCAGGGGACGGAAAGATTAAAACTGCCGTCACTGAGTTACTGCAATCATTTGCCGAGTGGAGTGAATTGATCGGGAGGCACGCCCATGCAACGAAGTCGTTTACGATGGTTCGTGGTATTCTCTCTCGTTTCCGTGGTCGTCGGCCTGCGGGCCGCCGGGGCGGAAGATCTGCAACTGCAGTTGCGGTACCGCCAGGAGACGAGTGCCGGCAGCGGCCGGCACCACGCGCTCGTTCGCAACGAAACCTGGAATCCGACACAGACGGCGATCATCGTCTGTGACGTCTGGGATTCGCACCATTGCCTGAACGCGGTGCGGCGCGTCGAGGAGTTTGCTCCGCGGCTTAACGAAGTGCTGAACCGGGCCCGGCAGCAGTACGTGACGATCATCCACGCGCCCAGCGATTGCATGAAGGCTTACGCCGACCATCCGGCCCGCAAACGGGCGATCGAAACGCCGCGGGCCGCCCTCCTGCCTAAAGATATCGGCTCGTGGTGCAAACAGATCCCGGCAGAAGAAGCCGGCGTGTATCCGATCGACCAGACGGACGGCGGCGAGGACGACGAGCCCGAGGAACACGCTCAATGGGAGGCCAAGCTGAAGGGCATGGGCCGCAATCCGCGGGCTCCGTGGATCAAGCAGTCCGACCTGATCGAGATCGACGCCGAGCGGGACTTTATCAGCGACCGCGGCGAGGAAGTGTGGAGCATCCTGGAACAGCGCGGGATCAAGAACGTGATCCTGGCGGGCGTCCACACCAACACGTGCGTGCTGGGCCGGCCGTTCGGCCTGCGGCAGATGGCCAAGAACGGCAAGCACGTGGTGTTGATGCGGGACATGACCGATACGATGTACAACCCGCAACGAGCCCCCTTCGTCAGCCATTTCACGGGCACGGACCTGATCGTCGAGCACATCGAGAAATACGTCTGCCCGACCATCACCAGCGACCAGATCTTGGGCGACAAGGTGCAATTCCGCTTCTCCAAGGACCGCCGGCCGCACGTGGTGATCGTGATGGCGGAGGATGAATATCAGACAGAACGCACGCTGCCCAAGTTCGCTCTGGAGCAACTGGGCCGCGATTTCCGCGTCAGTTACGTCTTCGGCAGCGACACAGACAGGAACGACATCCCCGGCCTGGAAGTGTTGGACGACGCGGACGTGGCCGTGATCAGTGTCCGCCGCCGCACGCCGCGAGCCGAGCAGTTGGCCTTGGTCCGCAAATACGTCCAGGCCGGCAAACCGGTGGTAGGCATCCGCACGGCGTGTCACGCTTTCTTCATCCGGAACCAGGCCCCGCCCGCCGGCTGTGCGGAATGGCCCGAATTCGATCCTCAAGTGTTCGGCGGCAACTACACCGGCCACCACGGCAACAAGTTGCAGCCCACGATCCGCATCGCAGAAGGGGCCGCAGACAATCCCCTGCTGAGCGGCATCCCCAAGGAGCGTTTCACCAGCGGCGGGTCGCTGTACAAAGTCTCGCCTCTGTTGCCCGGCACGACGGTCCTGATGAAGGGCCGCATCGAAGGCCAGCCGGAAGAGCCCGTCGCCTGGACCTTCCAGCGCGCCGATGGCGGCCGCTCCTTCTACACGTCGCTGGGCCACATCAGCGACTTCGACAGCCCGTCGTTCGTGCGTTTGCTGCGCAACGCGACGTGCGGCGCCGCGGGCCTGCGCGCGAGGTCGGATTGATTTCGGGTGATGATCACTTCGAGGGAAACTTGGCAGAAAAATTGATGGCAGAAAAATCTTCCGTGGAAATTCCGCTACTTGCCCATTTTTCTGCCATCAATCTTTCTGCCCTCCGGAATGAAAACGGGATCAGCTGCCGACGGATGCACTGTTTGCGTTTTGTCAGCCCACGCCAGTCTGAGGGGCTAGGAGGCTGTCCAAGTATTAGTCGAGACGTGCTTGGTTTTTGTTGGATATCTCGTCCGCGGAGGTCACTTTTGCGGAAGCCGCGCAGATGTTTGATTTGGCCAAACACCGGCTCCACGATGTGCT